>JBKGHK010000118.1:0-19381 GCA_046520375.1 Pyxidicoccus sp. 3LFB2 | reverse complement strand
CGCAGGGCGAGGCCGCCGTGCTCTCCGCGCGCGTGCAGCTGGGCGAGTTCCGCACCGCGGACCGGGCCGGGCTGAACGCGGCGCAGGAGGAGTGGCGGGCCCGGGGCATCGCCGTGCGCGCGCACGTGCTGGGCGCGGTGTACGGCATCGCCGGCAAGGTCATCGACAACCGGCGCAACCTCCTGCTGGTGGACGAGGCGCTCCCTCCCGAGGCCGCCGCCCGCAGGCAGGCGGAGCTGCTGCGCCTGTACGGGGTGAGGACCACGCTCTTCGAGGAGGTGCGCACCCCGCCCAGCGCCATCCTCGAGGTGCGGGACGAGGCCGGGGTGGTGGTGGGGCTGGCGCAGGACCGGCTGGACGCGGAGACGCCGGATGGCGCGGGCTTCGACGTGCGGCAGGTGGAGTACGGCGTGGGCTACGACTTCCACGGCTTCGAGGACCGCACCTTCCGGGGCGCCCTCCAGTTGGTGGTGGACCGCGCCGGCACCCTGGCCGTGGTGAATGTGGTGCCCCTGGAAGACCTGCTGAAGGGGCTGGTGCCGTCGGAAATCTTCGCGCGCGCCCACCCCGAGGCGCTCAAGGCGCAGGCCGTCACCGCACGGGGCGAGGTGCTGGCCAAGGTGGGAATCAAGCACCTGGCGGACCCGTACCTCCTGTGCTCGGAGCAGCACTGCGCCGTGTACCGCGGGCGCACCGGCGAGGTGGCCAGCACCACCGCCGCCGTGGAGGCCACCCGGGGCGAGGGGCTCTTCAGCCAGGATGGGCGGCTGGTGGACTCCGTCTACAGCGCGGTGTGCGGCGGGCACACCGAGGACAACGACATCGTCTGGGGCGGCACGCCGGACCCGTCACTGCGCGGGCGCCCCGACGTGCTGCCATCCGCGGGCCGCATCCCCCTGCCCGCGCACCTGGAGGAGTGGCTGGCCGCCCCGGACCTGCCCGCCGCCTGCCGCCTGTCCAGCTTCGCGCAGCCCAGCAAGTTCCGCTGGGAGAAGCGCTTCACGGCCGAGCAGGTGGACGCCCTGACGAAGCGGCTGGGCGTGGGCCGGGTGCAGGCCATGGCCCTGTCCGAGCGCGGCGTGTCCGGCCGGGCGCGGGTGCTGACGCTGTCCGGCGACACGGGGGCCACCCAGGTGCGGGGCGAGCTGAACATCCGCCGGCTCTTCGGGATGCTCAACAGCAGCATGGCCGTGGTGGAGGCCGAGCGGGGTGTCGAGGGGCAGATTACCGGCTGGCTTTTCCGTGGCGGCGGGTGGGGCCACGGGGTAGGGATGTGCCAGACAGGCGCTATCGGCCGGGCGGAGGCCGGGCAGCGCTACCAGGACATCCTCCGTCACTACTTCAACGGTGCCGAAGTGGCCCCCATTTATTGAAGGCCGAGGGGGGCGTCTCATGCGTACCAGTGCACGTCTCGCGAATCTCCTCCCCTGCCCGCCTGTTCTGCCGCGAACGGGACGGGACTAGTTCGCCGGCCCGGAGGTTTATCATCGCGCCGTGAGCACGGGTCCTACTCCTACAGACTGGCGCCGCAGGAAGCGGCGGGGCTCTGCCTGGCGCGTCGTCGCCGCGGTGGCGCTCGCCCTCGTGGCGCATGGCCTCTATGTCGGCGCCCTGCTCCTCATGGGCTCGCTCCAGCCCGCCCCCCGGGAGCGGCGCGCCGTGACGCGCCCCACCTCCGTGGCCGTCCGCCCGCTCACCTCCGACCAGTGGGCGAAGAACCGGGGCCCCGCCGACACGCGCTCCAAGGCCCAGGCGAAGGAGCGCCCCCGCCTCCAGGACAAGAAGGAGGAGGAGAAGAAGCCCGACGAGAAGCCCAAGGGTCAGGTGGTGGACGTCGCGCCCGGCAACGACGCGGTGGACCCGAACGCGAAGTACCTCGCGGAGAGCAACAACCGCGTCGACAAGGAGACGCGCGCCCGGGAGCAGACGCCCTTCTACCGCAACGCCATGCCCCAGCGGACGGCGCCCCAGGCCCAGGAGGGCGCGGACGCCCAGCAGAACCAGCCGCCCCGCATGGCCGGCAACAACGGCCTGGGCAGCGACGAGAAGCCCATGTCCGAGGGCGGCCAGAAGCCCGTCTTCGAGCTGCCCGACGCGCGCCGCAAGAATGAGGTGGCCGTGAAGACGGACCCCAACACGCGGGGGCCCGGCGTCGCGGTGAACAACCAGAACGAGAGCGATGAAATGGTGGGCAACTCCAAGCGCCTGCGCGTCCAGCAGGGCGCGGGGGGTGAGGAGGCGGGCTCGGCCGGACGGGCGGGCGCTCCGGGGATGGCCGCGCTGATGCCCTCGCGCGCCGTCATGGACAAGGTGCTGGGCGCCGCGCCCAATGACCACCTGCAGGACGCCGAGGAGGGAGACGGCACCCTGCTCAACACCCGCGAGTGGAAGTACGCCAGCTTCTTCAACCGCGTGAAGCAGAGCGTGGGCATGCACTGGAACCCCAACGAGCAGCTGCGCCGGAGAGACCCTACTGGCGGCACCTACACGGGGAAGGACCGGTACACGCTCCTGCAGATTACGCTCGACGAGAAGGGCCAGGTGAAGGACATCCAGGTGGAGAAGAGCAGCGGCCTGGACTTCCTGGATTTGGAGGCCGTGTCGTCCTTCAAGCGCGCGCAGCCCTTCCCCAACCCGCCGCCGGGCCTGCTGGGCCAGGACGCGGAGGTGAAGTTCCAGTTCGGCTTCTTCCTGGAGATGGGCGGCGGCCCGCGGATGCGGCTGTTCCGCCAGCCCAACTGAGCGCGCGGTTCCGAGCAGAGCGCCTCACGAGTCTCTCGCCGCGGGGCGGCCTTCCCACTACCCTGCCCCGCCGTGGAAACCCCCGTCGCCGACCGCTCCCTCCAACTGCAGCAGCGGAACCGGAAGGTCCGTCACGTCCTGTTCGCCATCCTGGTGGCCAACTGGGTGGTGGCCATCGCCAAGCTCGTCTTCGGCCTGCTGAGCCAGTCCGCGGCGGTGACGGCGGACGGCCTGCACTCCTTCATCGACGGCGGCTCCAACGTCCTGGGCCTCGTCGCCATGGGCGTGGCGTCGCGCCCGGCGGACGCGGACCACCCCTACGGGCACGGCAAGTTCGAGGCGCTCGCGTCGCTCGGCATCGGCGCGATGATTGGCATCGGCATGCTGGAATTGGGGCGCATGGCGCTCGAGTCGGTGATGCACGACAAGCACCCGCAGGTGACGGCGACGATGGCGGGCGTCATGGTCTTCACCCTGCTCGTCAACATGGTGGTGACGCGGGTGGAGCGGCACTACGGGCACAAGTACAAGAGCACCCTGCTGCTGGCGGACGCGAGCCACACGATGTCCGACGTGTTCGTCACCCTGGCCGTGCTGGGCTCGCTGCTGCTGGTGTGGCTGGGCTTCCCGCGCGCGGACGGGCTGATTGCCCTGGGCGTCATGGTGTTCGTGGCGTGGGTGGCCTACGGCATCGTCCGGCAGGCGGTGGGCATCCTCTCGGACACCGCGCGGTTGGACCCGGTGGAGGTGGCCCGCCAGACGATGAGCGTGTCGGGCGTGCGCACCTGCCGCAACGTGCGCAGCCGCGGCATGGAGGAGAGCGTCTACGTGGACCTCAAAATCGAGGTGGACCCGAACCTCTCCACCGCGCAGGCCCACGAGGTGGCGGACCGGGTGGAGACGCTGCTCCAGTCCACCTACCCGCAGGTGGTGGACGTCGTGGTCCACGTGGAGCCGGCGAGCGCCATGCCGGCCCGCACGTAGCGCGCCTCGGGCCTCATTCCGCCGCCTTCTTCTCGAGCGCGGTGGCGATGACCTGCAGCAGCGTCTCCAGCTTGAAGGGCTTGGCGAGGAAGCCCGCCACGCCATGCCCCTGGAGCGACGCGCGGGACACGGAGGTCATCACCACCACCGGCACGTGCTGCACGCTCGCGTCCAGCGCCTTGGCCGTGAGGAAGGCGATGCCGTCCATGCGCGGCATCATGATGTCCAGCAGCACGAGGTCCGGGCCGCGCTCGGTGAGCAGCCGCAGCGCGTCCTCTCCGTTGCGCGCGGCGAGGGCCTCATACCCCTCGTCCTCCAGCACCTCGCAGAGCGTGGCCGCGAGGATGTCTTCGTCTTCGACGACGAGGATGCGGCTCATCGCGGCTTCCTCCCGCGCGGGCGGGCGGGCGCCTTCTTCTTCTTCGCGGGCGCGCGGCGTGGCTTCCGGGGGCTCGGGGCTTCATGGGGCCGGGGCTGCCCGGTGATGAGCGCGTCCAGCGAGGGATAGCCCCCCCGCACCGCGACACCGCGCGAGGAGATTTCCAGCCCGCGCAGGTGCGGGTCATTGTCGCTGTCGCGCATCTTCAGCACGGAGATGAGCCGGTGCAGGCTCCCCGCCACCTCGAAGTAGCGGAGGAACAGCACGTTGTCGCAGAGCGCCTCCACGCCCCGGATGGGCGAGTGCAGCTCCGGCCCGAACAGCTCGTTGGGCTGCTGGGTCAGCAGCACGGTGACGTCCCTGTCCCGCAGCGTGTTGAGGAGCGCGGCGATGAAGCGCGGGGCCCGCTCGGGGTCCATGGTCTCCCGGGCGAAGTGCTCCAGGCCGTCCAGGAAGACGCGGCGGTGTCGGTGGGCGTCCACCGCGATGATGAGCTCCTGCGCCATGGCGTCCGGCAGCGTCTCCACCGGTGCACGCGTCTCCAGTTGCACCGTGCCGGACTCCACCAGCGCGCGCAGCGGAAGCCCGACGGCATCGGCCTTGCGCAGCAGTTGCCCGCTGCGCTCCGCGAAGCCGAAGTACAGCCCTGGCTCCCCCTGCTTCCCGCCTTCCGTCAGGAAGTGCAGCCCGAGCAGCGTCTTGCCGCAGCCAGGGCTGCCCATCAGCAGCGTGGACGACAGCGTGACGAGCCCGCCTCCGCACATGGCATCCAGCCCGGGGACACCCCACCGGGAGCGCACGTCCGGGTCGGAGACCCGCTCGGAGTTGTGCGGGTTGAGGACCTCGTAGCGCGGGTAGACGGAGATGCCATTCTCGTTGATGGTGAAGGTGTGCTTGCCGGGCAGGTTGTTGCTGCCCCGGAACTTCACCACCTCCAGCCCCCGGGTGGCCTTGAGCCCGTGCAGCTCGGCGGTGAGGGAGAGGATGCCGTCGGCCATGATGTGCTCTATCTCCGTCTCCTTGCCCTCCTCGGAGCCCAGCAGGAAGGTGGTGCAGCCGGACATGCTGGCGCGCACCGCCAGGCCCTGGAGGAACTCGCGCAGCTCCAGGTTGGCGTGGATGTGCTCGCGCACCACGGAGAACCCGTCGATGACGAGCAGGCGTGCGCCCTTGTCCCGCAGCGCCTGGGTGAGCAGCTCCAGCAGCCCCTGCGCCCCACCCGTCTTCAGCGCGTGGACGCCGCTGAGGTAGTGCACGCGCGTGCCCACCAGCTCCTTCTGGAAGAAGGACAGCGAGCTCAGGTGGAGCACCATCCGCGCATGGTCCTCCGTGAGCATCGTCACGAAGACGGAGGGCTCGCCCTTCTGCGCCAGTTTGAAGCACATCTGGTTGGCGAGCGTCGTCTTCCCCGTGCCCGGTGGGCCCGTGAGGATGTAGAGGCCGCCACGCAGCCAGCCCCCATCAAGGACCTGGTCCAGGTACGGGGTGCTGCTCGAAAGCCGGGGTTCCTCCGCTCCTTCGGGAGGGTTGTGGTCCACACGTTGCTCCTTCGTCCACCCACACCGTCACCTACGAGACGATGAGCATTGGCGCGGACAGGCTGTCGCTCCCGCCCGTCCCCCGAACGTCAGGCCGGGCCGCTGGTCGCACGGCCCCAGGGCAGGCATGCGGGCGCGAAGCAAGCCCCCCGGAACGACGAAGGGCCGCCTCCCCGCGAAGAGGGAGACGGCCCTGTCGACAGCCGTGACGCCCGTCGGGCGCCAGGGACTTGGGGCCTTAAGCGGCCTTGGGGTCCGGCGTCATGTAGTCCTCGATGGGCGGGCACGAGCACACGAGCTTGCGGTCCCCGAGCACGTTGTTGAGGCGGCCCACCGACGGCCAGAACTTGTTGTCACGCACCCACGGCGCCGGGAAGACGGCCTGCTCGCGCGAGTAGGGCCGGTTCCACTCCGGAGCGGTGAGGACACGGGCGGTGTGGGGGGCGTTCTTCAGGACGTTGTTGTCCTTCGGCATGCGCCCCTCCTCGATGTCCCGAATCTCCTGACGGATGGCAATCATCGCGTCGCAGAAGCGGTCCAGCTCCGCCTTCGACTCGCTCTCCGTGGGCTCAATCATCAGCGTGCCCGACACGGGGAAGGACACGGTGGGCGCGTGGAAGCCGAAGTCCATCAGCCGCTTCGCCACGTCCTCCACCTCGACGCCCGAGGTCTTCTTCAGGGGGCGCAGGTCGACGATGCACTCGTGCGCCACCTTGCCGCGCTTGCCGCGGTACAGCACCGGGTAGTGCGGCTGGAGCCGCTCGGCGATGTAGTTGGCGTTGAGGATGGCCAGCTTCGTGGCCTGGGTGAGCCCCTCGCCGCCCATCATCGTCATGTACATCCACGAGATGAGCAGGATGCTGGCGCTGCCCCAGGGCGCGGCGGAGATGGCGCCGATGGCCTCCGAGCCGCCCGTCTGGATGACGGGGTGGCCGGGGAGGAACTTCACCATGTGGCTCGCCACGCAGATGGGGCCCATGCCCGGGCCGCCACCGCCGTGGGGGATGCAGAACGTCTTGTGCAGGTTGATGTGGCAGACGTCCGCGCCGACGAGGCCCGGAGCGGTGAGCCCCACCTGGGCATTGAGGTTGGCGCCGTCCATGTACACCTGGCCGCCGCGCTCGTGGACGATGGAGCAGATCTCCTTGATGTCCTCCTCGAACACGCCGTGCGTGGACGGGTACGTCACCATCAGCGCGGCGAGCTTGTCCTTGTGCTCCTCCGCCCGGGCGCGCAGGTCCGCGAGGTCGATGTTGCCGTCCTCGTCGCACTTGGTGACAACCACCTTGTAGCCCGCCATGACGGCCGAGGCCGGGTTGGTGCCGTGCGCGGAGGACGGAATCAGGCACACGTCGCGGTGCGCCTGGCCGCGGCTCTGGTGGTACGCGCGGATGACGAGCAGGCCCGCGTACTCACCCTGGCTGCCCGCGTTGGGCTGCAGCGAGCACCCGGCGAAGCCCGTCACCTGCGTGAGCATGTGCTCCAGCTGCTCGAAGATGACCTTGTAGCCGGCCGCCTGCGAGGTGGGGGCGAACGGGTGCAGCCGGCTGAACTGCGGCCACGTCACCGGAATCATCTCCGCGGTGGCGTTGAGCTTCATGGTGCAGCTGCCCAGCGGAATCATCGAGTGCGTGAGGGACAGGTCCTTCGCCTCGAGCCGCCGGATGTAGCGCAGCATCTCCGTCTCGGAGTGGTAGCTGTTGAAGACGGGGTGCGTGAGGTACGCGCTGGCGCGGCGCAGGGCCGGCTCCACGGGCGTCTCCACGTTGCCGCCCACTTCCTCCAGCGACGGGGCGGAGGCCTTGCCCGCGCCCGAGGCGAAGGCCGCGAGGATGGCCTCCACGTCGGCGGGCCGGGTCGTCTCGTCCAGCGCCACGCCCAGCGTCTTCTCGTCGATGCGGCGGAAGTTCATCCGCGCCGCCTCGGCGGCCGCGAGCACCGAGCGCACCTGCGGCTGCGTCAGCTCCACGCGCAGCGTGTCGAAGTACTGCTCGTACTTCGGCTTGAGGCCCAGCTTCGTCAGGCCGCGCGCCAGCACCACGGTGAGGCCGTGCACGCGCTCGGCGATGGCCTTCAGCCCCTTGGGGCCGTGGTAGACGGCGTACATGCTGGCCATGACGGCCAGCAGCACCTGCGCGGTGCAGATGTTGCTCGTCGCCTTCTCGCGGCGGATGTGCTGCTCGCGCGTCTGCAGCGCCATGCGCAGCGCGCGGCGGCCCTGCGCGTCCTCGGACACGCCGATGAGGCGGCCCGGCATGACGCGGGTGTATGCGTTCTTCGTGGCGAAGTAACCGGCGTGCGGGCCGCCGTAGCCCATGGGGACGCCAAAGCGCTGGGCGCTGCCCACCGCCACGTCCGCGCCGAACTCGCCCGGCGGGGTGAGCAGCGTGAGGCTCAACAGGTCCGCGGCGACGACGAGCAGACCGCCCGCCGCGTGCACCTTGTCCGCGAAGGCGCGGTAGTCATGCACCACGCCGTCGGTGGCCGGGTACTGCACCAGCGCGCCCGCGAACTTCTTCGAGCCCAGGTCCACCGTGCGGTGGTCGCCCACCACGACTTCCACGCCCAGCGGCAGCGCGCGGGTGCGGACCACGTCCACCGTCTGCGGGTGGCAGCCCTCGGAGACGAAGAAGGCCGCGCCCGAGGCGCCCCCCTTCTGATTGACGGCCAGCGCCATGGCCTCGGCGGCGGCGGTGCCCTCGTCGAGCAGCGACGCGTTGGCGACCTCCAGGCCCGTCAGGTCCATGATGAGCGTCTGGAAGTTGAGCAGCGCCTCCAGCCGGCCCTGGGCAATCTCCGCCTGGTACGGCGTGTACTGGGTGTACCAGCCCGGGTTCTGGAAGATGTTCCGCAGGATGACGTTGGGCGTGTGGGTGTCGCTGTAGCCCATGCCGATGTACGAGCGGAACACCTGGTTCTTCGCGGCGATGGCCTCCAGCTGCGCGAGCAGCTCGTGCTCCCCCTTCGGAGGCGCCAGCTTCAGCGGCTCCTTGGAGCGGATGGCCGGCGGGACGGCCTGCTCGATGAAGGCATCGAGCGAGGTGACGCCCAGCGCGGACAGCAGCTGCTTCAGCTCGTGCTCATCCGGTCCGTTGTGACGGCCGGAGAACGACTCCTGGTACTTCCAATTCAGGGACATGGCAGTCGGGCTCGCGTGCGAGTCGGAGGTCAGAAAATCGAGGACCGTCACTAACAGCGGGGCGGTAGCAGTTCAGTGTTACGCGCTCTTGAGCAGGTTGGTGTACGCGGTGGCATCCATGAGCGCGTCTACCTGCTTGGGGTCCGACAGCTCGACTTCGACAATCCAGCCCGCCCCGTAGGGGTCCGTGTTGACGATGGAGGGGTTGTCGGACAGGGCGTCGTTCACCTTCACCACGGTGCCCGTCACCGGCGAGTACAGCTCGGATACGGCCTTGGTGGACTCAATGACGCCGAACTGCTTGCCCTCGGTGATGGTGGCGCCCACCTTCGGCAGCTCTACGTACACCACGTCACCCAGCGCCTCCTGGGCGTGGGAGGTGACGCCCACCACCACCACGTTGCCCTGGACGCGGGCCCACTCGTGCTCCTTGGTGTACTTCAGGTCGGCGGGAATCGTATCGGCCATGTCGTTGCTCCTCAAACGGGGCTGAAGGGTTCAGGGCTTCTTGTAGAACGGAGTCTTGACCACGACGGCGGGCACCGGCCGGCCGCGAATGTCGATGTCGAAGGTGGAGCCTTCCGCGGCGAGCTCGGCGGGGACGTAGCCGATGCCGATGGCCTTCTTCACGGAGGGGCCCATGGTGCCGCTCGTCACCTCGCCCACCGGCTTGCCGTCCTTGTGGATGGCGTAGCCATGGCGGGGGATGCCGCTGCCCGTGACTTCGAAGCCCACCAGCTTGCGCTTCACGCCCGCGGCCTTCTGGGCCACCAGCGCGTCCTTGCCGATGAACGTGGGCTTGTCGAGCTTCACAATCCAGCCCAGGCCCGCCTCCAGCGCGGTGTGCTGGTCGTCGATGTCGTTGCCGTAGAGCGCGTACTTCATCTCGGTGCGCAGGCTGTCGCGCGCGCCCAGGCCGCAGGGCTTCACGCCGTCCTGCTGGCCCTCGGTGAGCAGCGCGTCCCACAGCTTCACCGCGTCGTCCGGCCCGCAGTACAGCTCGAAGCCGTCCTCACCGGTGTAGCCGGTGCGGGAGATGATGCTCTTCACGCCGGCCACCTCGCCCTCGGCGAAGCGGTAGGTGCCAATCTTGGAGGTGTCCGTCTTCGTCAGGCGCTGGACGAGGCCGGAGGCCTTGGGGCCCTGCACGGCGATCTGGGCGAAGTCGTCACCCCGGTCCACGGGCTTCACGCCCTTGGCGTGCTCCTTCATCCAGGCGAAGTCCTTCTCGCGGTTGCTGGAGTTGACGCAGATGAAGATGCGCTCGGGGCTGAAGCGGTAGGCGACGATGTCGTCGACGAAGGTGCCCTGCTCGTTGAGCAGGCCCGCGTAGACGGCCTGCCCGTCCGAGATGCGGGCGAGGTCATTGGAGATGAGGGCGTTGACCGTCTCCAGGGCGCCGGGGCCGGAGAACTCCACCTCGCCCATGTGCGAGACGTCGAACAGGCCGACGGCGGTGCGCACGGCCTCGTGCTCGCCAATGACGGACGCGTACTGGACCGGCATGTCCCAACCCACGAAGTCGACCATCCGAGCCCCCAACTTGCGATGGGCCTCGTTGAGGGGCGTACGCCGGGTCATGAATCTCTCCTGAGAGGGGGGTGTGAAAACGGCGCGGACTATAGCCGCGAGACTTGGCCGATCAAGGCCGACGGGGTACGTCTACACTGAGGCCAACATGAAGATTCGTAATCGGTTGAATCCATCCAACCCCTGCTTTTCCTTCGAGTTCTTCCCGCCGAAGACGGACGAGGGTGTGAGCAACCTCTTCAAGACGCTGGAGGACCTGGCGCCCCTGCAGCCCGGCTTCGTGTCGGTGACCTACGGGGCCGGCGGGAGCACGCGCGACAGGACGGTGGATCTCGTCACGCGCATCAAGCAGCAGACGGGCATCGAGGCCATGGCGCACCTGACGTGCGTGGGCCATACGCGGGACGAACTGCGCGAGCTCTTGAAGCGGCTGGCCGAGGCGAAGCTCGACAACGTGCTGGTGCTGCGCGGAGACCCGCCGCACGGACAGCAGCAGTTCACCCCGGCGGAGGGTGGGTTCCAGTACGCGTCGGAGCTGGTGCAATTCATCCGAGAAGAGGATTTCAACTTCTGCCTCGGAGGGGCGTGCTATCCGGAGGGCCACGTCGAGACGGTGTCCCGCGACGACGACCTGCGTCATCTGAAGGCGAAGGTCGACGCGGGGCTGGACTTCGTGGTGAGCCAGCTCTTCTTCGACAACGCGTTCTTCTTCGACTTCGTCGAGCGGGCGCGGCGCGCGGGCATCAACGTCCCCATCGTCCCCGGCATCATGCCGATTACGAACTACGAGCAGATCCAGCGCTTCACGCGGATGTGCGGCGCCACCGTGCCCATGCGGCTGGCATTGCAGTTGGAGCGCGTGAAGGACCAGCCGGACGCGCTGGTGCAGCTCGGCGTGGCACACGCGACGGTGCAGTGCATGGAGCTGCTGTCGCGCGGCGTGCCCGGCATCCACTTCTACACGCTGAACAAGTCCCCGGCGACGCGGATGATTGTCAGCGCCCTGAGAGCCCGTTCATGAGCGGTCCTGGAATCCAGCTCCCCCCTACCGACCCGCGCCACAAGGTGCTGAACATCGTCCGGCCGCCGGCGTTCTTCATGCTGTGCGTGGGCGTCCTCAACGTCATCTACAACATCGCGGGCTTCATCCTGGCCGCGCTGAAGGTGACGTCCCCGTTCGTCCCCGCGGGGGCCGAGGCCACCACGCTGGAGCTGAGCCCCGCCCTGGCGCTGATGTTGCTGGTGGGCATCCTCTGCGGCGTGCTGTCCGCGTGGGGCGCGATGAACGCGCTGAACCTCAAGGGCTATGGGCTGGCCACGGTGGGTGGCATCACCGCGCTGTACATCCTGTCCCCCGGGTGCGTCATCGGCGTGCCGGTGGCCATCTGGATGTTGTTCACCCTGCGGCGCGACGGCGTGCGCGAAGCCTTCCGGGCCTGAGCTCGCGCATGCGCACGCTCCGCTTCGTGCTGACGGGCCTGGGCAACGTGGGCCGGCCCTTCCTGGAAATCCTCCACGAGCGCGCGGCGGTGCTGCGCGAGCGGTACCGGCTGGAGCTCGTGCCGGTGGGCCTGGCGGACTCGGGCGGCGCGGCGGTGGACGCACGCGGGTTGGACATCCCCGCGGTGCTGGAGGCGAAGCGCGCGAGGCGCTCGGTGGCGACGCTGCTGGGCGTGGGCAGGCCGGGGATGGGCGGGCTGGCGCTGGTGCGCGAGGTGGAGGCGGACCTGCTCTTGGAGGCCACGCCGACGAACCTCACGGACGCGCAGCCGGCTGGACATCGTGCGCGAGGCGCTGGGGCGGGGGATGCCTTCGGTGCTCGCGAGCAAGGGGCCGCTGGTGCTGGCGTTCCAGGAGCTGGCGGCGCTGAGCGACTGGGCGGCGCCTGGGAAGCCGGCGCTGCGCTTCAGCGGCGCGGTGTGCGGCGCGCTGCCCACCGTCAACGTGGGGTGGCGGGACCTGGCGCTGGGGAAGCTGGGGCTATTGGAGGGCGTGCTCAACTCCACCAGTCACCTGATGCTGTGCCGGATGGGTGAGGGGCTGACGTACGAGGCGGCGCTGAAGGAAGCGCAGGACATTGGCATCGCGGAGCCGGACCCGACGCTGGACGTGGATGGCTGGGACACGGCGAACAAGCTGGTCATCCTGGCCAATGCCGTGCTGCGCGTGCCCACCGTGTTGAAGGACGTGGCGGTGACGGGGATGCGCGGCGTGACACGGGCGGAGCTGGACTCAGCCCGGGCGCGCGGGGGCCAGGTGCTGCTGCTGGCGCGCGCGGAGCCTCGGGAGGGTGGCCGCTGGGAGCTGAGCGTGAGGCCCACGGTGGTGGGCGCGGAGCATCCGCTCGGGCGGCTGGGCGCGCGGGACATGGGCGTCGTGTACCGCAGCGACCTCCACGGGCAGGTGACGCTGCTCAGCAGCGGCGAAGGGGCGTCGGGCGCGAGCGCGGCCATGCTGCGGGACGTGCTGGACATCACCCGCGCGCACTAGACTTCAGCCCCGGGCGTGGGCCAGCAGCTTCTTCATCAGGGGTTCGAGCAGTTCCTGTCCGCGCAGCGCTTTGCGCCACCGCTCGGGAATGCCCTGCACGCCGTACATGAGCCCCGCGATTCCACCGGCCACACAGGCCGTGGTGTCCGTGTCGTGCCCCAGTCGCACCGCGGCCTTCACCACGGATTCGTAGTCACCGCCCGCCGCCACGCACTGCCGCGCCGAGCGCAGGCAGTCCACCACGTAGCCGGAGCCCGTGCCCGGCGGCTCCTCCGCGTCCGGACGCGCGATGTTCGTGTCCAGCTCCGTGCGGGCCTCGAAGCCTTCGGGGTACAGCTCGCGGAACGTCGCCAGTGCGTCTGCCCACGGGTCCGCGGCCCCTTCCAGGATGCGCCGGGCCCACAGGCAGTACACCGCGCAGCAGGCCTGCGAGCGCATGTGCCCGTGCGTCACCCGCGACTGCGTCATCGCGTCCGAGGCCAGCTTCGCGTCGTTGCCCTGGTGCCACAGCGCCATTGGCAGCACGCGCATCAGCGAGCCGTTGCCGTTGTCCCGCTCGCCCTTGCCTCCGGACATCAGCGCGGGCGTCCCGGCGCGGAAGTGCGCCAGGGCCGTGCTCGTCTGGATGCCCACGTCGAAGACCTTGCCGTCCACGGCGAGGTAGCCCCACTCGTACCAGTTCACCAGTCGCCGCCCGAGGTCCTCCGGGTCCAACCGCCCCTGGTACAGCAGCGAGTCCAGCAGGCACAGCGCATGCGCGCCGTCATCGGACCAGGTACCCGGTGGAACGCCCTCGTGCGCGCGGTGGAAGCCGGAAGGAGGCTCGAACTCAATCGCCTCGGGCGCGGGAATCTGCGCCGGTTCGTGGAACTCGTAGGGCACGCCGAGCGCGTCGCCAATCAACAGCCCATACAGCCCACCGGTGATGCGTTCCTCGCGCGTCGGCATGTTCGAGCCCTCCCCTGCCCTCCTCCGTCGAGGGCGCGGCGCCCACCCTATCAGCCGTTCGCCGGCCTGAGCGCGCCACGGTTCTTCGCGCTCCCCGTGCACCGGCGCCACGGATTTTTGAGGCCCTGGGCTCCCGGTGTCCGCACTGCTCACCCGATTCAGGAGGGCCTTGCCTGAGCCGCGCGCCCCCGCGCACAGGCGCCACGAATATTTGAGGCCCTGGGCGCCCGGTGCCGCGCTGCTCACCCGATTCAGTCAGGGTTTGCCTGGGACCGCGCAATGGCACACGACATGAACGAGGATGGGGCATGCGAACTCTCGTGCTCTTCTCCCTCGCCGTGGGTCTGCTGGCCGGCTGCGGGGCTCGTACCCGCGACAGCGCCAGCGTGCCCGTGGGTGGCGTCTGTCAGTCCGACTCCCAGTGCCCCATCAATTCTGCGTGCGCGGGCTGTCCCGACGAGGAGTCCCGCTGCCTCTCCGGATGCGGCTCCGACGAGGACTGTTCCGAGGGCTCCTGCGAGACGGTGGCGTGCATCACCTGTCCCTGCCTGGGCCGCTGCAGGTAGCAAGCCCGGACACGGTGTTCCGTCCACGCGACTGGAGACGCAGGGGCAGGCCTGGCCCATCGGTTCAGTGCCCTGCATAGCGCTTCCCCTCGGGGCCGGGCGGGCGTGAGCGGCGCCCCCTGACCGGCCTCCTGGAGCGATACCGGCGCGACGAAGCGCTCCCCACCCTCGAGGAGACTCGAGAGGGTCAGGAGGAGAACCGTCATGACCTCGAAGCTCGTCAAGCGCGCGCTGCTCGTGGGCACCCTGCTGTCGGTCTCTCTCGTGGGCGGCGGCTGCAAGCAGGCCGCGTCACCGGACACGAGCGGCGCGCACGGGAGCGTCAGTGCGAGCCCCCGCACAGGCACGGCGCGGGGCGCCAGCGCGAGCAGCCTGTCCAGGAGCAGCGGGAGCGCGCGCGTCCGAGCGCGGACAGTCAACGGGGCCCCCGGGGAGCCGGCAATGGCTCCAGCACCGGGGGAAGTCTGATGGGCGGCAGCGCTCGCACCGGAGGCGGCTCGTACACCGGCGGCAGCAGCCTGCGTGACGGAGCCAACTGACCGCGAGGCTCAGAGGGACTGAGCCCGCGCCAGGTGCCCCCTCTCAGAGAGAGGGCCTGGGTGGGGGTCTCTCGACCCGGGCCACGTTGTGGGTCAGCTCCGGGTGACGCGGAACCGCATCACCTTGCCGTGGCCATCGTAGTCGATGACGAAGTACTCGTAGGAGACGCCGACGGGCGACACCCCCAGCTCGTACACCTCGCTGGTGCCCCGTCGCTGGTCCGGCTCGCCGAGCATCTTCTGCACGTCCTCGCGGGTCATCCCCTCGCGGAGGTGCTTCTGCTTCAGCTCGACCACCATGCCGACGCGCGGATTCTTGTCCGCGCTGCTTCCCCGCTGCGCCTTCCACTGCTCCGAGTCGAAGGCACCCGCCTGCGATGTAGCCACCTGATAGACTCCCAGCCCTGTAAGTAGGAGCAGCGCGACGCCGATCCACCACCAGCGTCGCATGTTCCCTACCCTCCTAGCGACTGTCACCTATCAGTACTGGTCCGGAGAGGCATTTCCCTCAGGAACCGGCTGGCCGCCCTGGCCCGCGACGTTGTCCGTCAGGCCATGCTGCCAGAGCGGAACCCGGTCGCTCCACTGCAGCTCGCCCCGCTGGTCCAGCACCACCGTCCGGCCCTCCGTCACGGCCTGCTGCACCAGCGTGGCCAGCTCCTCGGGGGAGGCGTTGGGGTTGGCCATGGCAACCTGCCGGCCGACCTCGTTGTTGTAGAGGTCCATCGCCTCGCGGTCCGCGGGGTTGCCCGGCAGGCCCTCGTGTGCGGTGCCGAACTGCTTCGTCCACTCGGCGCCGAACTCGCGCGTCATCAGCGCATTCCAGTAGGCGTGGCGGAAGGCATCACGGTGGCCGTCCTGGCCCTTCCACTCGTTCACCCGGTCCCCCGGCACATGGCCCGGGGCGCTGCTCGGGGGCGGGTAGAGCCGCGTGGACGTCTCGAGGGCCTGGTCCTTGATGTTGTTGAACGTGTTCAGCCCCACCAGGCCCCGCGACGCCGCGAGCCCGTCGAGCATCTTCGCCTCGGTGGCGGTGACCTCGAACTCGGGGGTGAAGGGGATGGGGACCAGGCCGCCGGCCTTCGGGCGCCACGTCACCATCGAATCGTCCGCGGTCTGGTAGTCGCGCTGAATCTGCGCGAGGTCCGGGCGCGTCGCCGCGCCGGGGCCGCCGAGCTGCCTCGCGGTGGCGGAGCCCTGCGCGGACCCGGTCCCGTCGAAGGAGCTGGTGCCGTCCCACCCCGGAACGCGCGTCTGCTGGGGCTCGGGCGTGGAGACGCTGGCGGCCGGGGACTCCGACTTCGCGCGCGACTGCTCGGCTCCGCCCACTCCGAGGCGCTTCGCGATACCGCCGATGAGGTCACGGCCGATGGAGAACGACATGGAAAACTCCCCCTGATGAAATGACTTTTCCCATTATCGGGGGGACTGGGTACAAGTTGCGGCAGGCGCGGATGTAGGACCCTGTGCCAGGACGTGGTCATGACCAAGCGCCTCACCCCGCTCGAAATCGAGACGGCCCTCCGGAGCACCTACCACGACCGGTCGCCGCGCATCCTCGATGCCCTCAAGGCGCTGCCGGACGACGTGGACCCCGCGCTGGCGGCCCGGGCCGCGCTGAGCCTCATCGGCGACAGCCACCACTCCACCTGGCTGTTCGCGCGCACGTGCCGGCGGCTGCCGGTGCCCGTCATCCACGCCGTCCTGGACCTGCTGGAGTCCCAGCGCAGGCCCCATGCCTTCTTCCTCCGCGAGTACGTCCGGAGAGACCTCGGAGCGGACGCGCTCGCCGCCGAGTGGGCCGAGGCCCTGCAGGCGCTGCTGGACCTGGAGACGACCTACGCCTGGGGTTCGAAGCAGAAGCGGGCGAAGTTCCAGGCCCTGGCGGAAGCGCCGCGCGTCCTCCAGGCCCTGCAGACGGCGGCCGTGGCGTGTGAGGCGGTGTCCCTGGACCTGCTCGCCGTGCTGGCCTCGGATGCGTCGGAGGCCTCGCTCGATGCGCTCATCCCCCATGTCGAGCGCGCCGTGCGCCAGCAGGACTGGGAGCTGGACCGGCTCCAGTTGCTGCACACGCACGCGCGCTCCACGCCGGTGATGGAGGACCTGTTCTCGCGCATGCAGGAGTTGATTGCCGCGCGGCAGGCCCGCTCGCCGGCGCTGGAGCTCGCGCGGGCGCTGGGCTTCGGCGAGCTCGACGCCTTCTGGTTCCGGGCCCACCTCTCTTCGGCCGCGTCCGAAAGGCTGCCGGCCTACCGGTACCAGGCGCACCTCTCCGTCGACAGCCGCGCGGCGGAGTGCTTCTCCGTCACCGTGACCGATGCCACCCCCGTTGGCGTCCTTCCCTCGCAGGGGACGTCCTTCACCAGCGCGCAGGTGCGGCGCGACACGCTGGAGCTGGGCACGTGCGAGCCCGCCGGGCTCCCTGCCTGGCTCGGGAGCGTGGCCGAGCGGTTCCACATCCAGTGGAGCTTCGACACGATGAGCCTGACCACGAGCCTTCGTGGAAAGAAGCGCGCGCAGCTGGAGCGCTGGCTGCGCGGCTGAGGCCTGTCGTCACGGTGTAGGGAACAGTGCCGCGCGACAGGTACGGTGGCGACGGCCCTGCTGATTCACCTGCGTTGCACCTGCAACGCGGATGGCGGCGCGCCGCTGGCTTCCGTGTCAGTCGGGTCCGCAGAATGGGAGCAGTACCGACGTTTCCCCCCCTGAAGTCAGGAGCTACGACGATGCGCATCCCTTCCCTTTTGAAGTCTTCCCTCATGGCGCTGGGCGCCGTGGCCCTGCTGGCCGCTTGCGGTGGCGGCACCGAGCCGGAGCCCACCGAGGCCCCGCCGGAGGCACCCGAGGTCACCGCGATGGCCGCGTGTCCCGACGAGGGCTACTGCCAGGTGCGCACCAGCTCCGTGAGGTGCGCGGATGGCTTCAACATGTTCGCGTACCGGACGGACACGGGCTGGTGCATCGAGCAGGATGCCTGCGCCCGGCACGGTGGGCCCATCATCTGCCCGTCGCTCTGATACAGCCGCGCCGCGGCCCGGGGCGAGTCGGCCCCGGGCCGGCGGGCGTCACTTCACGCCGCGCGCCGCCGCCTCCAGCGTGTTGCGGATGAGCATGGCAATCGTCATCGGCCCCACGCCGCCGGGCACGGGGGTGATGTGCGAGGCGCGCTCGGAGGCCTTGGCGAACTCCACGTCGCCCACCAGCTTGCCGTCCGCCTTGCGGTTCATTCCCACGTCGATGACCACCGCGCCGGGCTTGATCCACTCGCCCTTCACCAGCTCCGCCACGCCCACCGCCACCACGACGATGTCCGCGTCCTGCACCTCGCGGCGCACGTCGCTCTTGCTGTGGGCGATGGTGACGGTGGCGTTCTTCTGGAGCAGCATCAGCGCCATCGGCTTGCCCACGATGTTGCTGCGGCCCACCACCACCGCGCGCTTGCCGGCGGGGTTGCAGCCAATCTCCTCCAGCAGCCGCATGATGCCGTAGGGCGTGCACGCCCGCGTCGCCGGCCGCCCCAGCAGCAGGTTGCCCGCGTTCATCGGGTGGAAGCCGTCCGCGTCCTTCTCCGGCTTCACCGCGGAGATGATGACGTCCGCGTCGATGTGCTTGGGCAGCGGCAGCTGCACCAGGATGCCGTGCACCGCCGGGTCGTCATTGAGCTTCTGCACCAGCGCGAGCAGCTCATCCTGGGTGATGTTCTCATCCGGATGGTGCTCCCAGGAGTTGAAGCCCACCTCCTCGGCGGCCTTCTTCTTCCCGGTGACGTAGACCTTGGACGCGGGGTCCTCCCCCACGCGCACCACGGCGAGCCCGGGGACGATGCCGCGCTCCTGCTTGAGCCGCTCGACCTCCGCCTTCACCTCCGCCCGCACCCGTGCCGCCACTGCCTTGCCATCAATCAAGTGGGCCATAACGCGGCGCACTCTATGCGAAGCTTCCCGCCTGAAAGGGAGCGAAACCTCGGCCATGGGCGCGGGAAAAGTTCTGGGGGCGATTGTCGGGCTGGTGGCGGGGCTGCTCATCGGCCACCCGCTCGCCATCGTCCTCCTCGCCGCGGCCGGAGGCTTCGTCGGCCACCGCTACGACGAGCAGCACGCCCTGTTCACCGACACCCCGGACGTGCTCTCCGACTTCGCCCCGCCCGTGCCCCGCCCCTGGGAGGACGAGCAGGCCGCCGAGGAGCCCCCCAAGCCCCACCGCCCCACGACACGGCCCCAGGAAGAAGAAGAGCCCGACGACGTGCTCGCCCGGGACCTCTGCGCCCTCTTCATCGAGGTGGCCCACGCCGACGGCGACGTCCGCCGTGAAGAAGTGCGCGAGGTGCGCCGCTACTTCGAGAGCGTGCTGGGCTATGGGCCCGAGTCCCTCCAGCTCGTCCGGGGCCACCTGAAGACGTTCCTCGCCCGTCCGCCCGACCTGGAGGCCGCCGCGCGGGCCTGTGGGGAGCAGCTGCCCTCGGCCGAGCGCCGCCGGCTGCTCGACGCCCTCTTCGAGCTGGCGCTGGTGGACGGCGCCCTCCAGCG
>JBKGHK010001189.1:0-2105 GCA_046520375.1 Pyxidicoccus sp. 3LFB2 | reverse complement strand
ATCACCGCGCTGGGCTCCATCGCCGCCGCCACCAACATCCCGGTGGTCAGCCAGGTGGGCGCCGCCGTCTCGACGGTGTCCAGCTTCGTCGGCTCCTTCTTCTAGAGGACGCCGTCCGGGGCTCGGCGCTCCGGAGCTTCGGTCCCCCTGACGGGTGTGGTATCCGAAGCCCTCCGGAGCGACGAACCATGACGAAGAAGGACGACCCCAAAGGTGGTGGTGCGCGTTCGCTGGCCGAGCTTCATGCGCTCGGCATCATGAAGCGGATGCCCGCCTCCTTCTCTCTGGACAGCACCGAGCCGGTGAACCTGCCGGAGGTGACGGCGCCCTCCCTGGAGGGGCTGACGGTGGCCCTGGTGCCGCCCGCCCCGCTGACGGAGGAGGACCTCGTCGAGCGCTTCGACTCCCTGCGCCGCCAGCACGCCGAGCGCCGTGAGCGCAAGCCGGACGAGGACGTGGGCGCCGGGGACGAGGTGCTGCTGGACGTGCTCGGCTTCGCCAACGAGCGACTGCTGCCCTTCTCCGCGCGGGAGAACTGGTGGACGTACGTGGCGCCGGACCCGGTGCTGCCCGGCTTCTTCGAGACGCTCGAGGGCGCGAAGGTGGGCAAGTCCTTCGGCATCGAGCTGCAGCTGCCGGCCACCTACCCCGTGGAGGGCTTGCGCGGGCAGACGGCGCGCTTCCTCGTGGACGTGAAGGCGGCGCGGGAGCTGAAGCTGCCGGCGGACGACTCGCCCGAGCTCTTGAAGAAGCTGGGCCTGGGCTCGCTCACGGACGTCATGCGCCACCTGAGCGATGAGCTGGCCCGCGAGCGCACCGGGGAGATGGACCGCCTCACCCAGGAGCGGGTGATGGACGTGCTGGTGGAGCGCGCACAGGTGCCGCTGACCACGGCGCTGGTGGACGAGGAGATTCGCCGCCGCTGGGCGGACACCGAGCGGCCCATCCTCGCCCGCAAGAACTTCCAGCCGGACGAGCTGCAGGAGGCGCTGGACGGCTGGCTGAAGGACCCGCTCACCCGCGCGGACGCGGCGCGGCGGCTGACGCTGGCCCTGGTGCTGCGGGCCATCGCCACGCGGGACGGCGTGCAGCCGGACCGCAAGGCCACCGACGCGCTCATCGACGGACCTGGCCGCCCTGTCCGGCGTGTCCCGGCAGGAGCTGGGCCGCTCCGTGAAGGAGGACCCGGCGCTCGCCCGGCGGCTGTACGACCTGGCGCTGCACCTGGCCACAGTGGACCATGTGATGAAGCGGGTGAAGCTGACGGCGCCCGCGCCCTGAGCTAGCGGGCGTCCAGGGCCAGGGCCACCATCGCCTCGGTGAGGTCCCCGGGGTGGTAGCGGCCCAGGCCGGGCAGGGCGCGCAGCGCGGCGTCCGCGTGGTCCATGTCCTCCAGGCGCACCACGCCCGCGCCGGGCACCTCCGCGTCCAGGGCCGTCACCATGCCGTCGGACGCGTAGCCGTACCGGTCGTGCAGGTAGCGCTGCAGGGGGTACAGGGTGGACAGGCGCGACAGGCGCGAGGTGGCCAGGGACACGGTGGGCACGCCGGCGGGGTAGGGGTGCTTTCGGATGAACGCCATCCGACTTGTATAGGAAAGCTCCTCCACCGACCGGGACACGCCATGGAACAGCAGAGGGAAGGCGAAGTCGATGAGCCGCCGCATCTCCGGCGCGGTGGCCAGGTCATGGGCAATGGACGAGCCGCCGTAGGGGGCCTGCAGCGTCACCACCGCCCGCACCACCCGGCGCAATTCCGGGTACAGGGCCAGGGTGGCCGTGCACTCCACGCCGCCCTTGCTGTGGCCCACCAGCACCACCGAGCGGCCGAAGTGCTCCGCGTCCAGGAGGACTTCGCGCAGCACCGCCACGTTGGCCGCCATCAGCCCCTCGGTGTCCACCGGCGCCTCGCGCACCTCCAGGCCCCGGCGCTCCAGCCGCTGCACGTTGTCCAGCAGGTAGCCGGGCAGCTCGTCGCCCAGCATGCCCCGCACCAGCACGTACTGGTGCCGCTTCGCCGCGTCCGGCAGCACCGGCTCGCCCTCGCGCACCCGCGCCAGCAGGGCCTTGAAGCGCGGGGTGAGGTCCTCGGGGGGATGGGCGTCG
>JBKGHK010001188.1:0-2105 GCA_046520375.1 Pyxidicoccus sp. 3LFB2 | reverse complement strand
CAGGTCTCGGCGGGCGCGGAACTCGTCCTCCGCCACGCGCCGCGCGCCGTGCACCGCCACCAGGCGCGCCAGCTCCAGCGCTCCGGTGCCTTCGGCCCAGGCGGCGACAGTGATGGAGGCCAGGCCCGCGAAGGCGGAGCGGTGCAGCTGGGTGGGGTCCACGTTCTCCGGCTTGTCGCCGCTGGTGTGGTAGCCGTCGTCAGGCCAGGTGGTGAAGGACACGCCCGGAATGCCGTGGTCGTTGAAGAGCTGGTGGTCCGACCCGCGGCTGTAGCGGTCCATGTGCGCGTCCAGCGCGTCCTGCGAGCCGGTGACGGAGCCGATGCGGAAGTCCTTGCGCGGCGGATACGTCACCCCGTTGAAGCGGTTCATGAAGGCCACCGTGGACTCGGACACGGCATTCACGAAGCTCGCGTTCCAGTCCGGCGTGTACGTCACCAGGAAGCGCGAGTGGGCTCGCGTCAGGCTCGCGCCGAGCATGTCGAAGTTGAAGTTGGCCACCCGCCGCACCGGGTCGGCGCCGTGGCGGGAGAACCAGTCACGCGTTCCGTCGAACTCAGGCAGCCACAGCACGCGCAGGGTGCGCACGGGCGGCGGCAGCACGCCCCGGCGGATGAGCGTGGTGTACGTCCGCACCATCTCCAGCACCGTGGCCGACCCCGAGGCGTTGTCATCGGCTCCGGGCTTGTAGTGGTCCAGGTGCGCGGTGAGGACAATCTCCTCCCCGGCGCGGGTGCCGGGGAGGACGCCGCTGACGATGTTGTAGTGGCCCTGGTAGGTCTCGGTGGCGACGCTCGCGTTGACCTTCACCGGGCCCGCCTGCAGCTGGGCGCGCAGCTCGCGTCCCTGCCGGTCGGAAATCATGAACACGAAGGGCATTGCCCTGCCCGGCGGCACCAGTGACGACGGGATGTGCGCCCAGCCCACCTGGTCCGGGAAGTCACCGTCCATGCGGTGGGGCGCATTCCAGGGCGGCGTCGAGTAGGACGAAATCACGCCCACGGCGCCGAGCTCCCCCGCCGCCTTGCGCACGGCGAAACGGGGAGGGCCGCGGATGAGGACCACCTTGCCCTTCAGCTCCCTGCCCGCGAAGTCCGCGTCCTTCGTGCCGGTGCCCACATCGACCAGCTCCAGGTCCTTGCCCTCGAAGCTGCCGCTGCCCAACGCCAGGGCCATGGGCTGGTCTGCGTACGAGGTCACCTTGTAGCGGTGGGGGCCGGACACCCACAGCTCGCCGCGCGTGGCGCGCCACTGGGGGCCGTCCTTCATCGGCTCCAGCCGCACGTCCTGCAGCCCAGCGGCCTCGGCCGCCGCCTTCATCCACATGGCCGCCTCCCCGTAGCCCCCCTGGGTGTCCCGCGCGAGGAGGGAGAGCCGCTGCACGTTGTCGTGGATGCGGTCGCCGGAGCTCTCATGGATGAGCGCGCGCACCACGTCGTCCCGCAGCACCAATCCGGTGGTGGGCGACACGGGCCCCAGCGGAGACGCGGCGGGTTGCTGGGCGGCGGCGGTGAGGGTGACGAGGGCGATGATGGCGACGAAGGGGAGCAGGCGGGTGCGCATGGAGTCTCTCCAGGGCTCCGCTTCGTAGTGGCTCTCGCCGGTGTCGGCCAGCAGTTGCTGCACCGTCATGGCCCTGCGCCGGCTCAGGCGAGGTGCGGGTGCCCACGTCGGGGCCTGGACACTGAGCTCCAACGGCGGTGCAGGTCCGCCCGACGCGTAGAACTCGCGCCATGGCGTGCGCGTTCCTTCCTGCAACACCAACGTCCGCGCTCGTGGGGGGGCGGACTCGCAGGAGGCACTCACATGGCGAAGAACAAGAGCCGCAGTGGCGGTGTGCACACCACGCCGAATCCCGAGGGCGCGGGCTGGGTCAACCAGATGAAGGGCGCGGTGACGAGCAAGCACCGGCTCAAGGAGCGCGCCGTCGAAGCGGGACGGGAGCTGGCCCAGGAGCGGAAGACCGAGCACACCATCCACAACCTCGACGCAGCATCAGCCAGAAGAACAGCTACGGGAGCGATCCGCGCCAGTCGAAGGGGTAGTGGCCTGGCGGGGGCAGTCGTGGGATGGGGCGGGGGTGGAGGACGCCAGGTCGCAGGGGG
>JBKGHK010001187.1:0-2106 GCA_046520375.1 Pyxidicoccus sp. 3LFB2 | reverse complement strand
TTGACCCGGGCCGGCCGCGCCGAGCCCCGAGGCCCGGTGCCCAGCACCGCGGGCAGGCCCAGCGACACCGGGCGGCCTTCCGCGTCCAGGTGCGCGAAGACGAAGAGGGCCACCTCGTCGATGATGCCGTTGCGGTCCGGCGCGGTGCTCCAGGTGAAGTTGTTGGAGCCGAAGTTGAGGTAGGGCACGCGCTCGCCGTGCAGCCACACCTCGCCCGGCCTCGCGGCGCCGACGGACTCACCGGACAGCGGACGCACGGGGCCGGTGCCGCCCTGGGCCACCGCGGTCAGCACGTCCGGCGGGGTGAGGGGCGCCAGGAAGCCGCCGCCCCGGTGCATGGGCAGCTTCGCGGCGAAGAGGTCCGACGCGCGCTTGTAGCGGTCCGCCGGCGTGTCCTCGGGGACGACGACGTAGATGAACTCCCAGAAGGGGCTGTAGAAGAGGCTGTCCTCCGAGATGTCCACCAGCGCCAGCGCGTCCGGAAGCCGCTTCGCCGTGGGGTTGGCCGCGTCGTACGCCGTGACGAGCACGTACCAGGGCTGTACCCAGACCTCGGGCACGCGCTCCCAGACCTCGGCCACGGTGTAGGCCGCCGGCTGGCCTTCGCTGAAGGCGGGCAGCACGTTGAGGCCGTCCAGGTCGTCAGCCTGGTTCAGCGCTGTCTCGCGGTACGGCGGTGACAGGAGCGGCAGCGGCTGGCCGCGCGGGGTGAGCCACTCGGTGGCGGGCCAGCTCGACAGCATGCGCCCGGCGAGCGCCTCGTCGCGCAGGTGCCGCAGCGTCCAGATGCGCGAGGAGGACGTGCGCGCGCCGTCGTCACGAGGCTCGCAGCCGGGAAGGAGGAAGAGGGCGGCAAGCAACGCCGCGACGGCGATGGGAGAGGCAGGGGTGGGTGTCTTCATGGGGAACCCTCACGCCGGGGTGGAGCGGGAGAGGAGGTGCTGCGACAGCGGGGAGCTGCTTTCAGCCAGTCTGGGCCTGGTCCAGGGACACGGCCGGAACGATGAGGCGGGTGCGGTAGGCCGTCTCGGCGCGCAGCTCCGCGTCGAAGAGGCGCAGCAGGGAGTGGGCAAGCAGGGTGCCGCCCTCGGGGCCCAGCGGGGGCAGGGCGCGGGCGAACTCCTCCGCGCTCTGGAAGCGCGCCGCCGGGTCGGGCTGGAGGGCCCGGCGCAGCAGGGACACGAGGGGCTCGGGGAGGCGGTCCACGCGCTCCCACTCCGCGGGGCCGGGGCCCCGGGCGGACTGCACCAGCCTGTCGTAGTCGGTGCGGCCGTCGTAGAGGTACTCGCCGGTGAGGCACCAGTAGAGCGTCAGGCCCAGCGAGAAGAGGTCCGCGCGCGCGTCCACGTCCTGGCCGCGCGCCTGCTCCGGGGCCATGAAGTTGACGTTGCCCTTCACCAGGCCCGCCTGCGTGTGCTGCGCCGTCCGGTCCGCGCTCTTCGCAATGCCGAAGTCCAGCAGCTTCACCTCGCCCTGGGCCGAGGCCAGGATGTTGTTCGCCGACACGTCCCGGTGCACGAGGCTCATGTGCTGGCCCTGCGTGTCCCGCCGCCCATGCGCGTAGGCCAGCGCCTGCAGCGCCTCCCGGGCGATGAAGAGGACGGCCGAGGCCGCCAGCGCCACGCCATCCACCGCGAGCGAGCGGCGCACCAGCGTGTCGAGGTCTCGCCCGAGGATGTACTCGGACGCCATGTAGTACTCGCCGTCCACCTGACCGAAGTCGTAGACGGGGATGATGTTGGAGTGGACGAGGCTGGCGCCCAGCCGCGCCTCGTCGACGAAGTGCGCCACCGCCTCGGGCTGCCGCGCGAGCGGCTCATGCAGCCGCTTGATGACGAACAGGCGCTCGAAGCCGCCGGTGCCCCGGGCAAGCGCGAGGAAGACCCGGGCCATGCCGCCCTGGCCGATGCACTTCAGCAGCTCATAGCGTCCGAAGGGGACGGGGGCCTCCAGCGAAGGCTCCGTGCGAGGCCTCGGCTGCGGCCCCGTGCCCCCGGACACCGCGCCCATGGTGCGGGTGATGCGCGACAGCTCCGCCTCCGCCGCGGCCAGCCGCGCGTGCGTCGCGTCGAGCTGCTGCTTCATCTCCGCCGAGCGCGGCTTGCG
>JBKGHK010001186.1:0-2109 GCA_046520375.1 Pyxidicoccus sp. 3LFB2 | reverse complement strand
CTTCTCGGCCGGAGGCGCCGCCGCGAGCAGCGCCGTGGCGAGCACGCCCAGCAGCACCGCTCCGTGAAGTCTCCAGGGTGAGCGCGTCCGCATGTCACCCTCCTGGCAGGCCCGCCTGGGCGAGGGCGAGGGGGACGAGGCCGCGCGGCGCCAGGGGCCTCACGGTGGTCAGGTGGTCCAGCAGCCGCAGGTGGTCTCTCAGCAGCCGGGGCATGAGGAAGTTCTGGCGGACATGCTCGCGTCCGCGCGCGCCGAGCAGGTGCGCATCCTCCGGCTGGCGCAGCAGGCGCAGGAGGGCCTCGGCGCACTCCTCGACGGTGTCCACGAGGATGCCGCCCGTGTCGTCGGGAAGCTGCAGGGGGATGCCGCCCACGCGCCCACCGATGACGGGAGTGCCCTTCCACACGGCCTCGGACACGACGAGGCCGAAGCCCTCGCGCAGCGACTTCTGGATGACGACGTTGGAGAGCGCCTGGAGGGCGTTGACCTCGATGTTGCCCACGCCGACGAGGTTGGTGAGGACGTGGATGAGCGGGTCGCCCGCGGTGGCGGCGCGGACCTCCTCGTACACGTCCCAGCCCTCGGGGTCGTCCAGGGCGAGCGAGCCGACGAGCGCGAGCTGCAGGTCCGGGATGTGGGGCCGCACGCGCTGGTACGCGCGCACCACGCCGAGCGGGTCCTTCCACCGGTCGAAGCGGCCCACCTGGGTGACGAGGGGCCGGTGCATGCGGATGCCAATCCACTCCAGCACGTGTCGCGCGAGGTCCATCGGCAAGGGGAAGTTCTTGGGGCTCAGCGGGTCGATGGCGGGCGCGTAGACGTGGACGTCGCGGATGGGCAGCCGGGGCGGGATGAAGTCCTGGTGGGTGAAGACGGCGGCGTCGTAGGCGCGCAGGTAGGGCGCGAGGAAGTCCCAGTAGCTGGGGTTGGGGTGCGAGGTGTCGATGTGGCAGCGCCATATCCACCGCGCGTCGCGCAGCGAGGAGATGGCCGCGAGCACGGCGGGCTGCGGGTCATGGACGAAGATGAAGTCGTAGTCCTCGGAGTCGCTGACGATGCGGCCCGCGTTGAGCTGCGCGTTGGCCAGGTAGATGGCCTTCTCCTTCTCCGTGAGCTCGCCGGGCGCTCCCTGGAGTCCGTTGTGGATGCGCTTGGTGACCTGGAAGAACGTCTCGTCGCCATGGATGAGCTTCCAGTCGGTGGCGATGCCCAGGTCGTTGTAGAGCGGCACCAGCGAGCGCAGGATTTCGGAGACGCCACCGCCATACGACGTGGCACTCAGGTGCATGCAGCGCGCACCCCGCAGGCGGTCCGAGAGCTGGAGCAATTCGTCCAGCTGCGAATCGGGAGCGACGCCTCGATAGGTCGCGAGCGAGCGTTTGCCGACATCCACGACGTCCAGCATGACCCCTGCTCCCGGGAGGGAAGGTGCCTCCCGAGGCAACGGTGGTCATGGTGCGGGAAGTCTTCCGGTGCGCTTCCGTGGCGGGCCGGTGCCCGGAGCGTGGAGCGAGGGCCTGCCCGGTGGGACGTGCATCCGCTGGTGGACGTTGCCCCCACACAGCACATTGTCCCCGAGGGACGTGCTCCCTAGGGTCCGGCCCTCAACCTGACTTGGAGGCTCCATGCGTCGTGCCGTCCTCATCGCCCTGTGCCTGGCCGCTGTGCCGCTTGCCTGTCGGACGACGCAGCCGCCCGGGGCGGAGAACCAGGAGCCCATCCAGGGGCCGGACCAGGTGCGCGAGCCCATCCAGAACGTGCCGGACAACCCGCCCGGGCCCGGCACGCCCATGCCCGATGTCGACGGCGGCAGCGGCGGCCCGTCGTACACGGAGTAGCCGCCGGCCCGTCACGCGCACCGTGACACCACCGCGCGGCTCGCGCACAGTTCGCGCGGCGCCGCCGGTGGCGGGGCGCGAGTGCGTGAAGCACGGACGGAGGGAGCACGGTGCAGACCACGGTCTACCTGGCGGAGCGGGTGTGGACGTTGGACGCGGAGCGGCCGGTGGCCCAGGCCCTGGCGGTGCGCGACGGGAAGCTGCTGGCGGTGGGCACGCGCGCCGAGGTGAAGGCCGCGGCGGGCCCGGGCGCGCGCGAGGTGGACCTGGG
>JBKGHK010001185.1:0-2112 GCA_046520375.1 Pyxidicoccus sp. 3LFB2 | reverse complement strand
GCCGCGGGCTCGGAGGGAGCCTGGCCCGGGCGGACGACGGCCTGCTGGCCCGCGCGACGATGACGACCTTGCCCTGCCCAAGCAGCGTCACCTCACCCTCGCGCGTGCCCACCGCCACGGTGCCGCGACCGTTGTTGCTCATGGTGAAGGCACCGCTCTGTTCCAGGGTGGCCACCGCGTCGGCGTTGGCGGCCTTCACCTCGAAGGTGTGCCGCTGGCCGGGGCGCACCACGGCCGTCGCCATACCGCTGGCGAGGAGGATTCGGGACACCGACTCGGTCAGCTCCTCCACGGAGATTTCGGTGCCGGGCTCCATGCGCACCTCCACGGCCTCGCCGCCGATGAGCATCGCGTACGAGCCGTCCTGGGTGCGCACCTTCTCGTTGCGGCGCAGCGCCGTGCCCACCGTCGCCGGCTTCCAGGTGCCGTCCGAGTGCAGCACCTCCACGGTGCCGGACACCTCGGTAATCTCCAGCTCCAGCGGCTTCTTCGCGACGGGGGCCTCCACCGCGACGGGCGCGGGCGGAGGCGGCGGCGGAGGCGGCGGCTGGCGCAGGAAGATGAACCACCCCACCGGCAGCGCCGCGAGAATCAGCACGAGTCCGACGAGGAAGGGCGTCTGGCGTCGGGATGGGCGGGGGTCGGCCATGGGCAGCCTCGCTTGGTATCACACCCCGTGAGGGCCCTCACGCCTTCGGAAGCGTCACGGTGAAGCAGGCTCCCTGCCCTGCTTCCGAGCGCACCTCGAGGGTGCCTCCCGCCTCCGTCACCACGCGCCACGCCACGCTCAGCCCGAGCCCCACGTTGGACCACACGTCCTTGGTGGTGAAGAAGGGCTCGAAGATGCGGGGGCGGATGTCCGGGGAGATGCCCTTGCCCGTGTCCTCCACCTCCAGGAAGCCCCGGCCGTCGCGCTCCCCGGTGCGCAGGGTGAGCCGCTTGATGGGCGTCTTCAGCATCGCCGTGCGCGCGTTGGACAGGAGCGCCAGCACCACCTGCGACAGGTGGCCGGGGTCCGCGCGCACGCGGCCAATGCCCTGGGCCAGCTCGGTGACGAGGGTGATGCCCTCGCCGCGCGTCTGGTGCTCGGTGAGGCTGAGCGCGTCGCGGACCACCGCGTTCAGGTCCACCGGCCGCAGCTCCGGGCGCTCGCGCTGCTGGGAGAAGCGCAGCAGGTTCTGGGTGATTTCCTTGCAGCGCTTGGCGCTCTGCTCGATTTTCTGCAGCGTTCCCAGGTCCGGGTCCGTCGCGCCACGGTCCAGCATCAAGAGCTGCACGTTGCCGAGGATGCCGGCCAGCGGGTTGTTGATTTCGTGCGCCACGCCCGCGCCGAGCTGCCCCACCGCGGCCAGCTTCTGCGCCTCCAGCAGCTGGGCCTGGGCCGTCTTCAAGTCGAGGGTGGCCTCGTCCACGCGGGCGCGCAAATCATCGTTCCACCGCAGCAGCCGGGCGCGCGCCGCCTCCAGCTCCGAGCCCATGCGGTTGAAGGTGGTGGCCAGCTCGCTCAGCTCGTCCTGGCCCTCCACCTTCACGCGCCGGTCCAGCTCGCCGCGCCCGTAGGCCTCGGCGCCCTGCACCACGTCCGCCAGCCGGCGGTTGAGGCGGCGGGTGAAGAGCGCGCCCAGCCCGAGCAGCACCATGAACGTCGCGCCGATGGAGGCCAGCACCGTGCGCCGCATGGCGGCCACGGGCGCCAGCGCGGCGGCCTCGTCCACCTCCACCACCACGTCGAAGCGCAGCCCCTGCGGCACGCGCGCCACGCTCACCCGGCGCGCGGGGCTCCACGCGGAAGCTGCGCACGGTGTCCGTCAGCGGGCCGGTGGCAGTGAGCAGGTGCGCCGTCAGGTCCGGCCCCAGCGCCTGCATCCGCCGCTCGGGCTCGGAGCTGGCGAGGATGCGCCGCTCCTCATCCACCAGGTCGATGCGCCCCAGGCCATTGGCCGCGCGGCGCCGCAGCACCGCCTCCAGCGGGGTGAGGACCACCTCCGCCAGGGCATAGGGCGCGCCCTCCCCGTCGGCCAGCTTCACCGCCACGGCCACCGCCGCGCGGGCGTCGTCGCCACGGGCATAGGCGCTGCCCAGCGCCGCCTGGCCCTTGCCACCGCCGCGCAG
>JBKGHK010001184.1:0-2124 GCA_046520375.1 Pyxidicoccus sp. 3LFB2 | reverse complement strand
CCGCTGAACGGCCTCCCACCTTCCGGCAAGGCAGCCGGGTCAGCGAGCCCTCATGCGCTGGCGCATGAGGGTGAGCACCGCCCAGGGCGGGAAGCCCAGCATGAAGCGCCAGCGCGGCACGGCCAGGTGGAACGGCAGGCCGCTTCGGTAGAGCGCCAGCGCCAGGTCCGCGCGTCGCAGGGACAGCAACCAGTGCGAGACGTGGCGGAGGTTGTAGAGGAGCATCACCAACCGCTCGCGCCTGCGGGCCGCGCCTCCCGGGTAGCGGCCCAGCCGCTCCTGCTCCAACTGGTACAGCGTGCCCTGGTAGCTCAACTCCGGCGCCGCGGACGAGGAGCTTCCGTGATGACGGTAGCCCACCGTCACCGGCGCGCGCACCCACGCGAAGCCCGGCTCCGTGCCCAGCCGGTACAGCAAATCGTAGTCCTCACCGTTGATGCGCTTCGAGGTGAAGCCCCCCACCCGCCGCAGCGCCTCGGTGCGCACCGCCACCACGCACGCGGTGCGCGGCGTCCGGTCCTCCGCGCTCGCCAGGTAGTCCGCGAAGCACACCACGCGCACCGGTTCGCGCGTCACGCCAGCCAGTTGCTCGGGCCGCGTGAAGGATGCCGCCGTGCCCAGCAGCACCGAGGGCCCGCCCTGCTCCCTGAGCACCCGCCGGTACGTGGCCAGCGTCCACGGGAACCACACGTCATCACTGTCCAGGAAGGCCACGTACTCGCCGCGGGCCTCCTGGATGCCCAGGTTGCGCGCCGCGCCCGGGCCCGCATTCTGCTGCCGCAGCAGGCGCACCTGCTCACCGTAGCGCGCCACCGTCTCCAGCGTGTCGTCGGTGGACCCGTCGTCCACGACGAGCACCTCGTAGTCCGTCTCCTCCTGCGCGAACACGGACGCGAGCGTCTCTTCCAGGAGCCGCGCCCGGTTGTACGTGGGGATGACGATGGAGAAGAATGGCATGCGCGGACGGCCTCACACCCGGGCGCGCAGGCCCATCTCGGAGATGCGCAGGAAGGTGGACAGCTGCCGCCGGTACTCCGTGAGATTCGTGCGCCCGCGCAGCAGCGTCTGCGTCAGCACCGCCGCGTTGTAGGGCAGCGTGCCCACCAGGATGGCCCGCATCGCCACCTCGTGCAGCCGGCCGTGGTGCTTGCGGAAGTACGCCACCCGCGTGCGCCACAGCTCGATTCGCACCTTGTCCGGCCCCGTCACCGACGGCCGGAAGGAGCGGCTCGCCAGGTGTGTAATCACCGCCTCCGGACAGAAGGCCACCTCCCAGCCCGCCTTCCACGCGCGCACGCACCAGTCGGTGTCCTCGGTGTTGCCCAGCGGAGACATCTGCTCGTCCAGCAGGCCCACCTCGGCCAGCGTCTCCTCGCGCACGACGATGCACGCGCCCAGCACCCAGTTCACCCGGGCCTCTTCATGCCCGTACTGCGCGGGGTCGATTTCCATCCGCTTCAGGAAGTGCAGCGGACGCGGCAGGAAGACGAGGTCGAAGAGCTGCCCGGCCAGCGACATGGGCCGGAAGGTGCAGTTCTGGATGGTGCCGTCCGCGTTCAAGAGCCGCGCGCCCGCCATGCCCACGCGCGGGTGCTCGTCCATGAAGCGCACCAGCGAGTCGAACGCGCCGTCATGGACGATGGTGTCGTCGTTGAAGATGCAGATGTAGCGGCCCCGGGCCTCGCGCAGCACCTGGTTGTGGTTGGCGGAGAAGCCCTTGCGCTCGGTGTTGAAGAGCCAGCGCACCTGCGGGAAGTCGCGCCGCATCGCCTCCACGCCCCGGCCGTCAGTGGCGTTGTCGACAATCCACACCTCGAAGGTGATGTCGCGCGTCGTCGCGTAGAGCGTGCGCAGGCAGTCGTGCAGCAACTCGGGGTTGCTGTGGTTGACGATGGAGATGACCAGGTCGACCTTCTTCATCGAATCACTCGCGTCCTTCATCATGAAGCCGGGCTGGCCGGGGCGGCGCGTGCCGCCCGCCGGGCCCGGATGAAGCCCAGGATGTCCTTCAGCTCGCCGAGGAGCGACAGCGTCCCCGGCAGCCGCTCGCGTGCCAGCACCAGCACCGCGAACAGCACCATCCCCGCCAGCGCCCGCGCCACGGGGCCCGAGACGGGCAGCGCC
>JBKGHK010001183.1:0-2129 GCA_046520375.1 Pyxidicoccus sp. 3LFB2 | reverse complement strand
TCCCGCGGCCAGGGGGACGCACCGCGGCCTTCACGTCCGCGGGCACCGTGCGCATGCGCAGCAGCGTGCCCCAGCGCTCGGCGGCGGTGGCCATGTCGCCCGCGTCGTAGGCGATGCGCCCGCCCGCCAGCAGGTTGAAGATGAGGTACTGGCGCTCCGCCGCCGTCTTGAAGGACAGGTCCTCCGGCGTGCGCACCACCAGCGGCAGCGGCATCTCCTCGCGCAGCCAGTCCTTCCGCGTGTCCCCGGCGAACACGGGCCCCGTCATCAGCGTCGCGGCGGCGGTGAGCGCCAGCGCGGTACGGCCAGATGGCAACTTCATGTCAGCTCCTTCGGAAGGCTTTAGAAGACGTAGACGGCCGAGGTGGTGAAGACGTCGTTGTCGACGCGCGGCGCCCCCGCGTTCTCGCGGTTGAAGAGGTACTCCGCCTTGATGGCGAGCACGGTCCACAGGTCCAGCCGCGCGCCCACCGTGGCGCGCGAGGTGAGGATGTCGCCGAAGCCGTCGAACCCCGCGGCGCGGCGGTCATAGCGGCCGTACAGCGTCGCCGTGCGCAGGGCCTCGCCGTCCACCGGCACCGCCAGCGCCAGCGTCCCGTAGAAGCCGTCCACCTTGAAGCCGGAGGCGTAGAAGTACTCGCCGGCCCCCGTGTGCTTGCCCGGCCCGGTGCCCGCGCCGTCTCGCGAGCGCACGTACTCGCCCGCCAGGCTCAGCCAGCCCGCCGTGAGGCGCGCATCCGCGCCCAGCGTGGTCTGCTGCACGCCGCCGTCGTCCTGGTCATTGCGCGCGCCCACCTGGCCGCTCGCACCCAGCTTCACCTGGAGCCGCAAGAGCTGCAGCTCGTAGCCCAGCCGCGCGCTCAGCGTCGGCGTGCCCGTGAAGCTCACGTCCGACGTCTGGAGGCTCTCCACCCGGTTGCCGGCGTTCGTCACCGACGTGTTCAGCGACACCGCCGAGTCCAGCGCGGGGAGCTGCCGCCGGTAGAAGACCTTCAGCCCCAGCCCCCGCCCGGTGGTGTAGCGCGCCATCAGCGACGGGGTGATGCCGGTGCGCAGCGGAGACTCCGTCTCCAGGTACTCGATGCCGAACACCGAGTCGAACTTCCCCAGCGACACCGTGAGCTCGTGTTCCTTGAACGGCGTGACGCGGCCGAAGGCCTGCTCCAGCACCAGCCGCGTTCCACCGCTGCGCTCCTCGAAGCGCGGCAGCAGCTGCGCGCGGGCGAACACCATCACCGGCACCGGCTCCGGCTGGTACAGCAGGTCCACGCTGGCGGTGTTCAGCATGAAGGACGCGCGACCGCCCACGTCCATGCTGCGCGGCAGGAAGCCGTTGACGAAGCGGCCGCCCGCGTCCAGCGACGCCACCTCGCCCCGCGAGTTGACCGCCGGAGCGAACGCGTCCGCGCCGTAGTCCGCGGGCACGCGCGTATCGTCCGGGTGGAACGAGCTGCCGCTCCCCTGGGCCTTCACGAAGCCCACGTCCAGATAGCCGGCGATGCGGAAGGGGGACGGCGTCGCGGCCGCCTCGGGCGTGTAGCCGGAGGGAATCGTGTCCTCCACCGGCTCCACGTCGATGAGGTCCGACTCCTCCTCGTCCACCTCGGGCAGCGCCTCGGGCAGCAGCACGCCGGGCGCGGAGTCCGAGGCATCCGCCACCAGCGGCGCATCCTCCGAAGCAGGGGCGTCCTTCGCGGACGCGGGCAGCACGGGGGCCAGCAGCAGGGCGGCCAGCGGGCTCAGCCACAGACGGTACGCGCTCACCGGCCCACCTTCTTTCCGTTGAAGTAGAGGATGGGGGAGGTGAAGAGGACGTCCTGCGGCATCACCGCCGCGGGCGTCAGGTTCGCCTCCACCGCCGCCTGCGAGTCCAACCAGCGGCACGTGCCGGGGAAGCCCTCGGCCGTCTTGAAGCAGTCCGGGTTGAGCGCCACGCGCAGCACGTAGTCCTTCGCCTGCGGGAGCGCCTCCACCGACGGGTGCACGTCCACCACGGTGAGGCCCCGCACGCGCAGGTCGTCCTTCAGCGCGCCCAGGCGCGAGGGGACGAAGGGCCCCGCCGTCGGGGGCAGCAGCGCGAAGTGGGGCCGCGTCAGCGCGCCGAACTGGGGCGCTCCGGTGGCGTTGAC
>JBKGHK010001182.1:0-2133 GCA_046520375.1 Pyxidicoccus sp. 3LFB2 | reverse complement strand
GCGACGAGCTGATGCCGCTGGAGGCCTGCACCACGCCGCCGCGCGCCTGGCGCAGGTTGGCGCCGGCATTGGCCTCGGTGAGCGCGAGCTGCGCCTGGGCGCTGGAGGCCTGCGCCTCCGCGCTGAGCACGTCCGCGCGCGCCACCTCCAGCTTCGCCTGGAGTCGGTGGGGTCCAGCTCCACCAGCACGTCGCCGGCCTTCACGGCCTGGTTGTCCGCCACCAGCACCTTCGCCACCTGCCCGGAGATGCGCGGCGACACGTTGGCGATGCGGCCCTCCACCTGGGCGTCGTCGGTGGACTCGTGGCCATGCGCCACGGCCCAGCGCGCGCCGCCGCCCAGCAGCGCCACGGCCAGCAGCGCCGGCAGCACGCGCTTCGCCTTGGAACGGGATGCGGCCGGCTTCACCCCGGTGGAGGGAGCCTTGTCGGAGTCGGAGTCGGAATCGGAGTCGGTACGGGGAAGCTCGGTGTCCAGGTTCGCGGTCTGGGTGCTCATGGAGGGGACTCGAAGGTTTGTCGACTGATGATATGGTGGCTAACCATCTGGCCAAAGAAAGACATCCACGGGGCCGGACGGAAGGAAGTCAGGGGTCGCGCAGTGCGGGGATGCCGGAGGCGACCTTGTTCAGCAGCTCGCGCAGGGTGATGCGCTCGGCTTCGCTCAGCGGGGCCATGAGCCCGGCGATGCGGCGGTAGTGGTCCGGCAGCATGCTGTCGAGCAGCTTCCGGGCCTTGGGGGTGAGGTGCACGGTGTACATCCGGCGGTCCCCAGGGTGGTCCTGCCGGGAGATGAGGTCGTCCTTCTCCAGCGGGTCGAGCAGCCCCGTCATGGTCGCCCGGCTGACCGACGAGCTCTCCGCCAGCTCCGCCGGCGTGAGCCCCTGACGCTCGCCCGCCTCTTCGAAGGTGAAGAGCCGGATGAGGACGATGAAGCGCCCCATGGACAGCCCATGGCGCGCGAGGTGCGCGTCATACGCGCCCGTCAGCCCGTGCCCCATGTGCAGCATGCTGATGCACGTCTCGATGGCGCTCGCGTCCATCTGCGGGAAGCGGGCAGCCAGCCGCTGCAGCCGCTCGTAGCGGGGCACGGGAGGCGGTGACGGACAACCTGTGGATTTCGTGGCCACGTCCTTACCATAAGGCCCCTAACCATTTTCGCAAGCGAAGTGTCCGGGGCGCTTTTCATGGGTGGCGGTGCCAGCCGGGGCGGGGGGCGCAGGCCCGCCCTCCCCCTTTGGTGAGACGGGGCCGGCGCGCCGTTAGGAAAGCCCCGTGCTGGACGTAAAGGACCCCACGGTGCAGGCGGCGCTGCGAAGCGCCTGCGAGGAGGCCGGGCTGCCGGACTCGCTGCGGGGCTGCGTCTATCCACTGCTGAGGGACGCGGAGGGAGACTGGCCCGCGTGCTGTGGCGGCGGCTGCTACCCCTGCGCATCCACCCTGGTGGACGTGGCGGTGCGCACGCTGGAATTGCTGGGCACGCCCCGGCGCGCGCCGCTGGAGGGGTGAACCTGACCTGGGAGCGCGCGTGCGGCCGGACGGACTACGCTTCGGGCCATGAATCCCATCGTCCATGGCGAGCTCGCCTGGCTCGCCGCCCAAGGGCTGCGCGAGCGCAGGGACCGCATCCTCGTCGTCTGCGCCGGGCTGGCCCCGGACCTGGACGGCCTCACCCTGCTCGCGGGCGAGGAGTGGTACGCGCGCTATCACCACGTCCTCTTCCACGGCTACGTGGGCGCGCTGGTCACCATGGCGGTCTGCACCGCCCTGGCCCGGCAGCGCGCGTGGGTGGCGGGGCTGTCGCTGTTCGCGTTCCACCTGCACATCCTCTGCGACCTGGCGGGCAGCGGGCCCGGGTGGCCCATCCACTACTGGTGGCCTGGCAGCATGCGGGAGTGGTTCTGGAGTGGGCAGTGGGACCTCGCCTCCTGGCAGAACAGCGTCATCGGCCTGTTCGTCACGCTGGCGTGCCTGGCGTGCGCGCTGCGCTTCCGGCGCACCTTCGTGGAGGTGTTCTCCGCGCGGTGGGACGCGGAGGTCACCCGCACGCTGCGGCGCCGGTTCCTCGGTGAGACGGACGCGCCGGGCCCACGCCGCCGCGCGTGATGACTCGCTCGCTGCTCTCGCGCTGCAC
>JBKGHK010001181.1:0-2136 GCA_046520375.1 Pyxidicoccus sp. 3LFB2 | reverse complement strand
GGCGGGCGTTGCTGGACGGGGCGCGGGGGCGGGAGAGAGGCGGGGGCGTGGCGGTGGACTGGGAACCCAGGGCCTGGCCTCCGCAGGCGCCGAGCGTGGCGGCGGGGAGCAGGGCGAGGGCGCTGAGGAAGCGACGGGAAGGGAGCGAGCAGGGCATGGTCGTTCTCCTTGGCGAAGCCGGAGGGGCTCCGGCGGGAAGGGGTAGAAGGGTCGGTTCAGGCGCGGGGCGACGCACGGCGCGTCCCACCTTGGAGGGGTGGCGTGATGTCCTTCCGCGGGCGTCCCCCGACTCCCGCGGTGGTCAATCAGTGCCTGGGACCCATCGTGCGAAGCCCCGTGCCCGAACCGATGCCGGGTGACATTGCAGGCCGTGGGCCAACGCCATACGCACCGTGTTTCCCCTGGGGGCGGGGCCTTTCGTGCCGAAGTGCCCCGGCCGGGGCGGGGCAAAGTGCCCCAGCCGGGGCATTTCTCCGCGGGGCAGGGCGCCCCAGCCAGTCTGAGGGGCGGGCGACAGGCGGGGCCGGGCCTCTTCGCGGCGCTTCTCCCTATAGGGATGGAGCCTGAGGAAGCGCGTCACGTCCTCGCGCCTGGATGGCACGGCGAATGCTCTCTCGCGGCGAGCCTGTCCGCGCCCCGGCTCCCCATGTGGGAGGAACGCGGGCGACGGGCGAGCCCACCACACCACGACAGGGGAGCCGACATTGATGGGGCCAGATGAGAGCGTGGGAGCACAGGCGGATGCGCGGCAGTGGCCGCACTCGGCCCGGAACGGTGTCACCCGCCGGAGCGCGCCTCGCGTGCTGGTGGCGGAGGACCAGGAGGAGATGCGCACGCTGCTGCGGCGGGCGCTGAAGCGGCGGGGCTATGACGTGGTGGAGGCTCCCGACGGGCCGCAGCTGGTGCGCGCCATCGTCGACGGCCTGCGCGAGCCCGAGACGCAGGTGCCGGACCTCATCGTCACCGACGTGCGCATGCCCGGCTTCTCCGGCCTGGAGGTGCTCGCCCGGCTCAGGCGCGACGGGTGGAACACGCCCTTCATCCTCATCACCGCCTTTGGCGACGCGCAGCTCCATGAGGAGGCGATGCGGCTGGGTGCCGCGCGCGTGCTCAACAAGCCGTTCGCCATGGAGGACCTCTGCGAGGCGGTGGAGGCCCTCGTCCCGCCGCTGCGCTGAAGCGGCGCGGACGGTGACTACCCCGGAGGCCGCTGCCGCCGTCCCATGCGCAGGAAGGCGAGCATGGCGCCCTTGTCCCCCGTGGCCAGGATGTACGGGGTGCCAGGCGCGATGAGTCCCTTTCGAGCCGCGACGCCGTCCACCGCGTCCTTCGCGTGGATGAGCTGGATGCCCGCGCCCCCGCCGCCGAGCACGAGGGGCGCGCCCATCTTGAGGTCGAGCACCACCACCTGCCGCCGCGCGGGGCGGGGCTCGGACATGTCGACGACGACGAAGTCCCCCGCGAAGCGGCGCTGGTCACACCGGAAGACCCACAGGTTGCGCTTGCGTTCGAGCAGCTCGCGCACGAAGGGCTTCTCATCGCTCTTCAACGCGTAGCGCTCGGACAGGAACGCGGCGGTGGAGAGCGGATACCCCTCGTCCTTCGCGAGGAGCAGCGCCCACGGGTTGGCATGCCTGAGCAGCGGCAGGGACACAGGCAGGGCGATGGGGGGCTCCCGAGGCATTCCTGGCCATCTTCCACGGGCGAGCGAGGTGATGCCTGACTGGAAGCACCCAGGCCCTCACGGCCCCAGTTCGAGCAGGTACACGTCCGTGCTGCCCGCCGGGGTGAGCTGCGTCCCTCCGGCGGACCAGGGCTCCGCGAAGGTGTCCAGCACCCACGCCGTGCCGTCTGGCGCGAGCGCGAGGTGGGGAGCGCTCATGTTGAACTCATCGAGCTCCAGCCACGGGTGCAGCTCGCGCGTCCACACCCGGTTGCCGTCCAGGTCGAGCCGCACGAGCCAGGTGGGTGAGGGCCGGGTGCCGCCCTCGGGTCCGCCGCCGAAGTCCGTGCTCGGGACGCCCTGCACGAGCAGTCGCGCGCTGCCGGCCGTGTCCACGCTCAGCCCCGTGACGGAGTCAGCCTCGAAGGTGCGCAGCCAGCGCTCGGCGCCGTCCTCCCCGGCGGCGGCGAGGA
>JBKGHK010001180.1:0-2137 GCA_046520375.1 Pyxidicoccus sp. 3LFB2 | reverse complement strand
CGCGAGGGCGGGCCCGGCTGACGTCAGGGCGCCGGTGCGGCGGGGGACTCCATGTCCTCCTGCAGCGCGAGTCGCAGCGCGGCGGCGCCGGTGCCGACGATGGGCCGGCCGTGCGCGAAGCAGACCGTCTGTATCGGCAGGTGGTCCAGGATGCGTTGCACGCTGTGCCGGGTGCGGAGCGGGTCGTCCTGGTACTCGCTGGGGACGAACTCCGGAGTGCCGCCGCCCTCGTGTGTCAGCAGGTCCGAGATGAAGACCACGCTGCGCGGATGCTGCTGCACCCAGAGCGTGTACATGGCCTCGGTGGGGCCGGGCGTGTGGAAGGAGACGAGCCCCGCGGGCAGCGTCTCTCCCGCCACGTAGGTGTAGTCCGGCCGCTCCTCCAGCCCGTGCGCGCCCTCGGGCGCCCACACCGGGATGTCGAAGGCCTTGCGGAAGCGCCAGGCCGAGCGCTGGTGGTTGCCCGCCGTCAGGATGATGGCGACGACGTTGCCCAGCGCGCGCAGTGCCGCCTCGTCGATGGGGAGCGGGTCGATGAGGACGACGGCCCCATCCTCATCCACCACCGCGTACGCGTCGCTGCGGGAGCCGCCGATGCGGTCATCGGAGAGCGTCCAGTGGTGGATGCCGGGCACCACCTCGACCACCTCTTTTGCCTTCCCCTTGGGCTCGCTCATGCCGTGAACGTAGGCACCTGGGCCGTGTGCCACGTGGCACCGCGGGGCAGGGGCATATCGTGCTCGCCGGGTCTCCTGCTCCGGGGGCGGCCAGTCTGTACGAGAGGGGGCGGCCAGGGCGCGAGGGCACACCCCATTTTCCCCTCATGAGAGAGAGCGTCATGCGTGGGTTCGCGCCCCGTCCACTCGTGCTCTTCGACGGAGACTGTGGCTTCTGCCGCCGCTGGGTGGCCCGATGGCAACTGAGCACCCGGGGCCACGTGCGCTTCGAGGCGGGCCGGTGGTGGCATCGCTGGCTGCTGGGCATCCGCAAGGCGGACATGCGGAAGGCCATGCAACTGGTGGAGCCCTCCGGCCGCGTGTCCCAGGGCGCGGAGGCGGTCTTCCGGATGCTCGCCTGGTCGCCTCGCGCGAGCACCCGCATGGCGTCGAAGGTGGGGCTGCTGCCCGGCGTGCTGCACGTGGCGAAGGGCGCGTACGCCCTCATCGCGCGCAACCGGCGCACGGCCGCGCGGGTGGATGCGTGGCTCTTCGGGCGCGCCGTCGTTCCGCGTGACTACCGGCGGGTGCGCTGGGCCTTCCTCCGGCTGATGGGCGGCACGTTCTTCGTCGCCTTCACCTCGCTGGGGCGGCAGGTGCTTGGCCTCTACGGGACGCGGGGCCTCCGTCCCGTGCGTGAGCGGCTCGCCGCGGAGCGGATGGCTGAGCCGGGCCGGGAGCGCTGGAAGTGGACGCCCTCCGTGTTCTGGCTGGACGCCTCCGATGCCACGCTGGTGCGTGGGTGCCGCGCGGGGCAACTGCTGTCACTGGCGCTGATGTTCAACGTCGCGCCCCGGCTCACGGTGTCGCTGCTGTGGGGGCTGTACCTCTCCTATGTGTCGGTGGGCCGAGAGTTCCTCTCCTTCCAGTGGGACGTGCTGCTGCTGGAGATGGGGCTGCTGTCGGCGCTCACCGCGCCCGGAGGATTGAGGCCGGGCCTGGGCCGCGACGCCCCATCCGCGATGGATGTGTTCCTCTTCCGGCTGCTCGTGTTCCGGCTCTACTTCGGCTCCGGCATCAGCAAGCTCCAGTCAGGGGACGCGACGTGGCGCGAGCTGACGGCGATGAATCACTATTACGAGACGGCGCCGCTGCCCACGCGTGCTGGCTGGTACGCGCACCACCTGCCCCCGTGGTTCCAGCGCGCGTCCACCGCGGCCACGCTGGGGCTGGAGACGGCGGTGCCGTTCCTCGTCTTCGGCCCCCGGAAGGTGCGGCAGGCCGCCTTCTGGGCCTTCGCGGAGTTGCAGGGCGCCATCCTCTCCACGGGCAACTACGGCTTCTTCAACTACCAGTCGTTGACGCTGGGGCTGTGGCTGCTGGACGACGCGGCGCTGCGGCGCGTGCTGCCGCTGGGAGGCCGGGGCACCGGCCCCGGGGAGCACCCCTGGTGGCGCACGGGCGCTGTCCACGGCGGTGGC
>JBKGHK010000117.1:0-19402 GCA_046520375.1 Pyxidicoccus sp. 3LFB2 | reverse complement strand
CGGTGGGCGAGTGGGGCGTGCGCTGCACGCTGAGCTTCTCGGGCTCGCGCTTCACCCCAGCCGGAGCCGTCGCCAGAGAGGGCCACGCCCTGCAGCAGGGGACAGCCCTCGGGCGCGCGGCTCACGAAGCGGCCCGCCGCCTCGTCCAGCTCCAGGATTTCGCCCTGGCCCTCGCCGCCCACCACGACACATCACCGCCGGTGCCCCACACCTTGAAGAAGCCGGGGATGTCTCCGTCGGCCGTGCGCGGCAGCTCCGCGAGCGGCAGCGGCAGCTCGCTCCACGCGGTGCCGTCGTAGTGCCAGATGAAGCCGCTGCGGCCGGCCACGCTGCCCACCGCGTACAGGTCATCCGGACGCGCGCCCCACACGCCATACACCGTGTGCCGGGCCAGGCCCGGGGTGCGCATGCGGGTGAAGGCGCCATTCTCGTAGCGGAGGATGGTGGCGTTACCGCCGGCCATCACCACCGGGCCGTCCTGGAAGGCGTGCACCCACCACAGGTCGCCGCGGTGGCCGGTGGCCAGCTCGCTCCAGGCGCTGCCGTCGAAGTGCAGCACCGCGGGCCCTCGGCCCCGGTCCGCGCCCACCGCCCACACGTCCCTCGCCGAGCGGCCGGTGATGGAGAGCAGCGCCTCCGGCCGCGTCCGCGCACGGCGGCCCAGGGGATGGGGTCCGGCGTGGGCAGGGGGTCGGGCTCGTCCGGGCAGCCGGTGAGCAGCGTGCCCACGAGCGCGAGAGGAGCACGCGGGTTCGAGGCAAAGAGGCAGAGAAGCGGTGCTGCGGCATGGCGCGGCTCCTGCGGGGGCGCGGGGGGGAGGTGACGGGGCTACGGCTGGGGCGGCTCGCCGGCCCACTGGAGGTTGACGGTGCGCGTGTCGGTGCCGTGCTCGCCGGCCTCGGACTCGAAGGACGCGGTGAGGCGCACCTGCTGATTCACTCCCTTGGACGGGGTGGGAATCATCAGCAGCAGGCCTTCAATCGTGGACGGCCCGCCCTCCTCGAAGCTGTGGGTGAAGCGCAGGTCGACGCTGTACGGAGATGACACGCGCTCCCCATCCGAGGCGCGCTCCATGGACATCTCCACCCGGGCGCGGATGTTGCCGAGCTCCCAGGCGCGCATGGACACGAAGACGTGCTGGCCGCCCTGGACGCCCGAGACCAGCTCCACCGTGTCGCCCTCCTCCAGGGGGGTGAACAGGCGGCCCGTGCCCACCTCGAAGCGGCGCTCGGGTCCGTCCGGCTCACCGGGACAGCCCGCGAGCCCCACGCCCAGCGCGAGCCAGGCACCGCACAGGAGGGGAACGCGGCGGTTCGGACGGTGGACGGAGGAGGACAGCGTCACGGCGTGTGACGGGGGTGTGGCTGTATCACGCAAAAGATGTCTCCCGGGCCGCGCGGGCCGCGTCTCGTGAGCATACGTGATTTCCAGGGATGTATTGGAGGGCCCCTCTGGGAGGGGCGCCGAGTCAGCCGGGACGGAAGCGGACCACGCGCACGTCCAGAGCGCCGGCCTCGGCGTCCAGGACGTGGCGCATCACCTCCAGGGAGCGCTCCTCGTTGAAGCTTCCGGAGCCGGCGCCAATCAACGGAAATGCCAGCGAGACGAGGCCCCGCTCCCGGGCGCGGGCCAGGGCATTGCGGACGGAGTCCTGGATGGAGCGCTCCGACGCGCGCCACAGCATGTTGATGCCGGCCACGTGGATGATGGCCTTGTAGGGAAGCCGGCCGGCGGAGGTCACCACCGCCGTGCCGAGCGGCATCGGCCCTGCCTTCGCCAGCTCGCGGAACGGGGCCAGGCCCGCCTTGCGCTTGATGGCGCCGGAGACCCCCTGCGGCAAGAGCAGCCACCAGGGGATGATGTTCCGGTTCCACGCATTGACGATGGCCTCCACCGGCTGCGCGAGCAGGTCCCCCTCGACGATGTGGACGGGCATGGGGTCAGTGTAACCCCGAGCGTCCCGGGCCGGCGTGGGGCGCTCGGGATTGCGACTGGGAGCCCCTGTTCAGGGACGGGGCCTTCGTGCCAGAACGCCGCGCATGCAATTGAAGCTGGCGTTGGCGTGTCTGTCATTGGTGGCTGTCACGGGGTGTGCGGCGAACCGGGCCCTGTGTCCCCAGGAGGGCGGGCGGACCTGGTCCGAGGTCCAGAGCACCCACTTCCGCATCCAGACGAACCTGTCCCCCGAGGCCGCGACGACCACGGCGTTGGAGCTGGAGAAGCACCGGCGCGCGCTGCTGCTCGCCTGGGGCCCGGACTTCGACCCGCCCGGCACGGTGGAGGTCATCCTCCTGCGCAACCAGAACGAGCTGGACGAGTTCACCCATGGCCGCGCGGCCGGCTTCGCGGGCACCACCCCGAGTGGCCCGCTGCTGGTGATGGGCGGCAATGGCTTCGTGCTGGAGGACTCGCCGGACCTGCGCCTGCAGACTCATGAGCTGGCGCACTACCTGAGCAACTTCGTGCTGCTGCGCCAGCCACGGTGGATGGCGGAGGGCCTGGCGCAGTACCTGGAGACGGTGCAGATCAAACCCAGCACGAACGAGGTGGTGCTGGGCCGGGTGAGCGGCTGGGACCTGGGCTACGTGAAGGCGCACGGCTGGCTGGACATCGACGAGCTGTGGGCGTGGGACCAGCGGGGCCTGCTGAGCTCCGCCGAGAGCCAGCGGCACTACGCGTCCGCGTGGCTGTGGGTGCACTACCTCTACAACGTGCACACGGAGCGCATGGAGGAGTTCCAGTCGCGGCTGGCCAACGCGGAGCCCCCGAAGAAGGCCTGGGAGGCGTCGTTCCGGGGCGTGCAGGACCTGGCGGGCGGGCTGCGCACATACGTCACGAGCGGGCGCGGCAGCGTCTTCACCCTGCCGCTGCCGGAGGTGCCCACGAAGGTGGACGTCCGGCCGATGGAGGCCGCGGACGTGCACGCCGTCCGGGCGACGCTGTACCTGCGGTCGCCGGGTGAGCTGAAGCTCGAGCAGCGACTGGAGCACGCGAAGCGCGAGGTGGCGCAGGGGCTGAAGGAAGGGCCGACGAGCGTCAACGCCACGATTCTGGCGACGCAGCTGAGCAGGGACGCGGTGACCCTGGACGGGGTCCGGGCCATCGTGAAGGCGAACCCGGACAATGGCCTCGCGTGGGACCTGCTCGCGGACCAACTGGGGCAGAAGGGCGAGGTGAAGGAGGCGGAGGAGGCGCGGAAGCGGGCGGCGGAGCTTCGGCCGAACGATGCGAGCATCCTGAACAGCCTGGCGTGGCACTACGTGCAGGTGCGTGAGCCGGCGAAGGGGCTCGCGGCGGCGCAGCGGGCGGTGGCGCTGTCGCCGGGGAGCTCGGCCATCCTGGACACGCATGCGGCGCTGCTGTTCCAGCTGGAGCGATGCCCGGAGGCGCTGAGCCTGCAGCAGCGGGCCATGGACATGCTGCACGAGCGGGCATCGGACGCGATGCGCCAGCCGCTGACCGAGCGGCTCCAGACCTATCAAGCGAAGTGCGGTGGGGGCACGGCTCCGGCGGCGGCGAAGCCCTGAGGTGATGCGGTGAGGTGGCCCCCGGCCCGGGCTCCTGGGTGGAGCCGTAGGGGCGGGGCCGCACCCGGTGGGACGTGCTCTCCGCAGGCGGATTGCACGTACACTCGGGTCATCATGGTCATCCTTCCGAATCCCGATGAGGAGCTCGACACCGGCAACCCGCTCCTCATCACCGTCGCCAACCTGCTCAGCGCCGAGGAGTGCCGCGCGCTGATTGAGCGCATCGAGCGCGAGGGGCCGACGGCGGCGCCCATCACCACGGGGGCGGGCTTCGTGATGCGGCCCGACATCCGCAACAACACCCGGGTGATGTTCGACGACGTCGCGCTGGCGACGACGCTGTTCGAGCGCATCGCTCCGCACGTGCCGCGCCGGCTCGAGGGCAGGTGGGAGGCGTGCGGGGCGAACGAGCGGCTGCGCTGCTACCGCTACGAGGCGGGCCAGTACTTCGCGCCGCACTTCGACGGCGCCTTCGTGCGCCACCGCGATGAGCGCAGCCTGCTCACCTTCATGGTCTACCTGAATGACTGCCCGCACGGCGGCGCGACGAACTTCTTCGCGCTCGGGTACTCCGTGACGCCGAGCGCGGGCACCGCCCTGCTCTTCAACCACCACCTGCTTCACGAGGGCGCGGAGGTCACCGGGGGCGTCAAGTACGCGCTCCGCACCGACCTCATGTACCGGCGTATTGGGGCGTGACGGAGCAGTGCTCCGTTCCAGGAGCGGTCACGTCCCGCCATCCAGGAACCTGGAGGGGAGGGGCTGCGGTTCGCCCCAGGTCGTGTCGCCTACGGGGATGGTCGGGTCGGACGCGTTTGCCGGCGGGCCCGCGTCCGGAGCTTCGGGGGCAGTGGGTGCTTCGGGCTCCCCGTCGAAGAGGCGCCGGAGGATGCGTCCGTCGGTGCTGATGGCGTACTTCGCTCCCCCATCCAGCATCCGAGGGGCGGGTTTGCAGGCGTCGGGGTCGGCGTGGATGCTCACGAAGACGCGGTCGCCCTGCGTGAGGACCCGGTAGCGGTAGGACTCCTGCCGGTCCCAGCAGGACCGCCCTCGCGCGTCGGGCGGCAGGAAGTCGTTGGCGGCAATCACGAGGGCCTGGAGCGTCACGCCGTCCAGCTCATGCGGCTCGGCATCGCCCACTGGCCCACTTGCTGATAACTCAGGGAAGACGATGGAGGTGTCCTCTTCCACGGGTACGGAGCGCCGTCCCTGGCTTCGCGGACACCCCGAGAGTGCGACGACGACCAAGAGGAGCAGACATCTCATGGGGAAGCCCTTTACGTCTTAAACACGCAAGGAGACATCGGCTTCCACCACACTGCAATATTGGAGTGCGCGCTCCGGTCAGTCGGTATCGGGGGTGGAGCGTCCCTTCGCTGCGCCATCTCTAGCTCCGGCGTAGCCATGCTGCGTATCATGCCTCAGGTCTCGCTCCCGCTCACTTGACGGAACGAGTGGGCACGTTACGCCGCAACGGCTGCACCCATACGTACTCTTACCGGCCACGCAGGTATGGTGCTCGGAGCGGTGCGAAACCACTTGTTCATCGGCTTCCGTCGAGCCCAAACAGTGAATGTCGATGATGTGTGCAGCAACTTGAGCAGCGCGGACCGCTTCAATCGTTGAAGGGATCGAAGGAACAGAGCCCGTATGTTCCTCGCGTGTGACTGCGGCGAGTATGTGCGCGGCCCCTTCCATCCCCAAGAGCGTGGCGCCAATAGCCGCTGCAACATGGTCGAATCCCACTGCGGCATCCGTGGGAATGGGGCCAAGAGGCATGATGGGGTAACCCGTCGCGGCAAGCTTCGCTCCAACCCTGCGGATGTCCGCAGGACGTGCATGCCCAGGGGATTCAATGATGACCCCTACGCCTCCTTCGGTGATCGTTTTAGCTAGCGCGAGTTGAATTTCGATCTCCGCCTGCTGTGTGGCGTCGAGTGCATCGAAAATGTTCGCCGAGCGAAACGTGGCGCCGAGACTCAGGACGGTCCCGTGCCTAGCGGCGGCCCGGATAAGGGCCGGGAGAATGAGGAGGTACGCGTTCTCATCCCGACCCGAGGCGAGCATGTCCTCAATGACAAGCCCTCCGCCTCGTGACGTCCATGGAACTCGCCGCTGTTGGGCACTCTCCACAAGTGCTGGACATGCGGTGGGGTGTATTGTGAGGAGCCCTACGCCAGCTTCCATTTGCCGCACAGCCGTCTCAAGAAGTTCCTCTGGGTCGATGCGTCGATCCCGACGGCGGACTGAATAAATAGGAAGCGTCGCGGCAGGATGCCCCAACTTTACTACCCGCTCCCAGAGGGGCTCTCCGAGCGGGACGATGCTCAGGTCAGCGATAATGTCTGGACGCGGGCTAAGGCCGAGGAGCGCCTCCAGTTTTTGGAGTTGACCCGAGTGCCCCCCGAGCGAGCTTGTTCCGATCAGCGCCATGACGCGCGTCCGCTCGGTAGGCCCGACAGCAAGCGGAGGTCGTCCGGGACAGCGAATGGTGACGTTCATGGGCTGAAAGTCCCCAAAACACAGTCCACAACTTCCTCGGCCGCAGGACTTCTGACTTTCGCACTCGCCACGTAGTCCGGAGGGAGCGCCTCTTGAATCTTCGCGTCGCGGAGCAGACGCGCCGCCGTCCCATCTGGGGCATTAGGAACTGGCACGATGATACAGCCTAGACTGCGCGCCAACTCGACCTCCGCATCCGTTCCCATGCCTCCGTCGAAAACCACAACCGTGTGCGCTGCGCGCATCAGGCTGGCACGCCACTGCTTCAGGGGGCCAAGCAACGAGACGTCATTGGAAAACTTCGGATTGAAGGCGTAGGGATTCGGGAAGTACCGAATGCGATCGCGGATGTCGGTATGGACCTTGATGCACGCCGTTCCGAATGCATTGGCGGCCGCTCGTCCGACACCTTCCGACTGCCCGTCGAGAAATAGCACTTCGTGCGTGCCTGCGAGCAGGCCACCAATATCCGCAGCCTTCGTGTCACCTGCCGTGTGGGATCCCGTGATAAAGACGCTTTTCCCACGCGATGCGAGCGCCAGTCGATTCAGTAACGACTCGAGCTCTTTGAAGTCATTGATGAGCGCAGCGCGAATGCCCACCCTTCGAAGGTCGAGCAGCCAAAGCTCCTGTCGCTTGCGATCCTCCGCATCCTTCTCCCACCTGGTAACTAGAAAATGTTCCCGGGTTGACTTCGCGGCGAGTCGTCGGGCCTCGACTAGAATGGTCGCGATGTTGGGATCGTTGTAACTGTAACCTGCAAAAAGAAGAGACCGGTGCAGCAAGTCGTTGCGGAGCCGCTGAGCCAGAGCGGGGCGCTGCGCTGGGAACTCCTCGTAGTCCTCGCGCGTAAGGACTAGCTGGTGCGGCGCACTGCGGTCAATGCACCCATGTATCTTCAGCAACTCCAGGTCGAAATCGCCCGTTCCGCTCGTTAGGTCCGCGTCATTCGCGCGCACCCCCAGGCGCGAAGGGGCAAGAGCTTGCTCAAGGAGCGTATCGAAGTTCGTCGACCAGAGTGTCCTGATATTCGTGCGCGAAATCGCTACGTGATAGGGATTCCCACGGCGGGGGCGACTGGAAAGTGCGCGTTTGAGCCGTCCGATGAGGGCCCCTCTGTTGCCGGCATCTGCATTGACACAGTGCTGGGCCATCAGCGCAAGATCGTCCTTCGCCGTGATGTCCAACCCCAGCGGCCCCGCGACTTCCTGCATAAGCTTCAGCCAGTCCGGAAGCCCCGATGGTACTGATATTCCTGAGCCGAGAAAGTAGGCACCATCGCCGCGTTGGAGCGCGCGTCCCATATCGCGGACCACATCATCGACGCCGAGGCTTAAGCCTGAATACACGAGTTCATCTCCCGCCAGTCAATGGGCGTCCTTCGGGACAGGAAACAAAGCGCTGCCAGCCCGCATTATTAGTTCATGGCGAGGAACCTCAAACCTAACTCGCCCACCCATGACCAAGCTTCACTTCTTGTCTGCTATCTATGGTTGGAAAGATGACGCAGTCTAGGCATTTGGGCTTGAGCGGGTCTGACGGCTCAGCACAGCGGATACTGGAGCGGGCTTTGAACGAAATTATCTGAAGCGTGTTAGCCAGCCACCACCCGAAGTAAGGCTCGCGACTTCCGGCTATGACTTTGAATCCTTGAGGCTGGAGTTCGGCGCTCCGGTGCTGTCAGGTGCTGGAGTTGCCGTCGGTGAGTGAACAAGGGCAAGTCGCCCCTGCTTCGCGCGAAATGCCTCTGGTCGCTCAACCCGAAGCTTGTTCTCTTTGCCAAGGCGGAAGATGTCCCCGTCGATGGCTACGATACACTCCACCTCCCAACGCATCGCGCACGCGACAATGAGCGCATCATACTTGTAGTAGTGCAGCGGATTGCCTGTCTTCTGGCGGAACTCCACAAGAGTATCCTCAGGGAATTTCTGGCCGAGGATTCTTGCTGCCTCGTCATCAAAGGCACCGACTGTAATTCCGTGCATCGTTGGTGGCTGCTGGCCCTTCTTGAATCGAAGAATCTCAGCAAGCGTCGGAGCGGCAATTATTAATTCGCAATGCTGATTCAGCATCGCTTCGACGAAGTCGACACAGTCAGGGGTCTCTTTATCTTGGCGCTCTCGAAGCGCGCGAATGAAGACTCCTGTGTCAATGAGCGCAGAACGAGGAAGGAGTTTATGGTCCATCGCGGCCGAGCTCCCGCTCAATGTCGACTACGTCTTCCCACTCAGGGGCGTTTTCCCTAAACCATTGCCGCCAAGCCCCAAGTGCGTCCCCTTCATTCACAGGGGTGTACTTTAGCAACTTCCCATTCTTGATCTTGCTCTCTTCATCACGCTGGATGCGAACAGAGATCTCTAGCTCCATATAGAGGTATGGAGCCAGCTTGCGCGCTAGTTCCGCTGTTACCTCTAGGCTGAATGGTTCTCCGCCTCGCTCACCTCGTGAGAGGAATCGGGCCCGCGGAGCTTTGCCGCCAATCGCGATGAGTCGCGCACGAAAAGTCGTCAGGGAGGCCGGCGGCTCCCATGCTGGGGCATCCCCAGGAATAAGAGCGTACGTCCTGTTCAGAAAAATAACGGTCGCCGAGTGTTCCCCTGGCAGCGCACGTAATACCCTCTTCACACCTTCAGTTGGTTCGCGGAGGCTGGGGGGAGGACGCTCAACGCCGGTGATGAAGCTACTCACCCGCTGCTGCACAAAATTTGCCGCTTGAACGTCACTCACACGAGTCACAACTCGTGCTGACCCGGACTCGACGTCAATGCCATTGAAGCCAAGAGGGACTTGGAACTCGCTCGCTGCTTTTCGCAGCAGCTCAAGATAGCGTGTGGATAACTCAAGCAGTTCAAGGGGATCTACGGACGTGAGCGTCACGTCGGCTCCCCCTAGCTCTACTCGAAGTTTCTCGTCAGTCGCCACATCGCGACGATAGCACGCACCATGCCTCCCAGCACTACAGGGTAGGTTCCTCTATTTCACCTGAGCAGCATCTCCCGCCTGCCTTCGACGGCACTTGGCAAGGCAGGCATCTCAGTCGAGGCTCGGGACATCCGCCACCGCGTGCGCTCATTGAGAACGAGCAGTAGGTCGCTCGACGGGGCCTTGCGAGGCAGGCTACCTGTCCTTCTCCCAAGAAGCTCACAACGGCCAAATCGCGAGCCAGGGCGCGCCATTTTCAGGAATGGCGCCCCTGGAGCCGGCCGCACGATGTCGGGGTCGGTGACCTGAGCCGAGGAGCAGCCCCAGGCCATGAGCGCGAGGAGCCACGGTGGCAGTTGGCATCTTCCAGCGCGCATCACGGGCCTCCGCGCCGGGATGCTACGCCCCGGAGCCTCCTGACACACGTGCCAGGAGGCTCCGTCCTTCATGTCCGGCTCAGTCGCACTCGTGCGTGTGCGTGTGCGCCGTGGCCTTCGGGCTCCAGCCTTCATTGCCGTCCTTCTCGAAGAAGAACTTCGCGCGCTGGCGCTGCCGGTTGCCCACCTCGTTGAGCGTGGCCGCGTCGTACAGGTGCCCGTTCACCATCGTGTAGCGCACCGTGCGGCTGTTCTGGAGCTGCTCCAGCGGGTTCTTGTCCAGCACGATGAGGTCCGCCAGCTTCCCCACCTCCAGCGAGCCCACCTCCCGGTCCAGCCCCAGGTACCGCGCGCCATTCAGCGTCCCCGCGCGCAGCGCCTGCAACGGCTTCATCCCGCCCTGGCCGAACATCCACAGCTCCCAGTGCGCCGCCAGGCCCTCGCGCTGGCCGTGCGCGCCCAGCTGCACGCTCACGCCCGAGTCACTCAGCTCCCGCGCCACCTGCGCCGCGTTGAAGTGGTTGAACTCGTCCTCCGGCACCTGATTGCGGCGCCGGCTCCGCTCGTCCACCACCCGCCGGGGCACGAAGGACAACAGCCGCTCGTCCTCCCAGACGTTCGTCTTCTGGTACCAGTAGTTCTCACCCCAGTTGCCGCCGTACGCCACGCCCAGCGTCGGCGTGTAGCCCGTGCCACTCTTGCCCCACAGCTGCTTCACGTCCGCGTAGATGCGCGCCACCGGAATCGCGTGCTCCACGCCCGTGTGTCCGTCCACCACCATGCTCAGGTTGTGCTGGAGCAGCGAGCCACCCTCCGGCACCACCAGCATCCCCAGCTCCCGCGCCGCCTGGAGCACCTTCTGCCGCTGGTCTCTCCGCGGCTGGTTGTAGCTCTTCACGCTGAACGCGCCGATGGCCTTCATCCGCCGCATGTGCGAGCGCGCGTCGTCCACCGACTCAATCGGCGTGCGGTAGCCCGCTCCCGACGCGCCGTAGAGAATCGTGCCCGTGGAGAAGATGCGCGGCGCCAGGAGCGCCCCCGTCTTCCCCAGCTCGCTCGCCGCGAACACCTGCTGCGAGGAGTTGGACGGGTCGTGCAGCGTCGTCACGCCAAACGCCAGCGACGCCGCATGCACCCAGCTCTGCTCCGGCATCAGCCCGTCCACCCCCATGGCGCCGTGCCAGTGCACGTCGATGAGGCCGGGCATCAGCGTCTTGCCCTTCACGTCCACCACCTTCGCGCCGGCCGGCACCTGCACCTTGCCCACCGGCCCCACCGCGATGATGCGGTTGCCCCGCACCACCACCACGCCCTGCTCGAGGACTTCGTCACCCTTCATGGTGATGACGCGCCCACCCACCAGCGCCAGCGTGCCCTCCGGCACGTCCGTCTTCGCCTGGAAGGAGATGTCCACGCCCTTCTCCGGCGCCGAGGGCAGCTTCTCCGGCGCGCCGTCGAGGAAGCGGAAGCTGTCCTTCAGCTCGCGCGTGAAGAGCTCGGGCCCCAGCGCCCAGTGCAGGCGCTTGCTGTCGCCGGACCAGTGCAGGTACTCGCCCGCGTCCTTCGTCACCCGCGCCAGCGGCAGCGCCTTCGCGTCCGGCCCCACCGAGGCCGACTTCGCCCCGCGCGGGAAGGGCATCAGGAACGCGTTGAAGTTCTCCCGGAACGCCACCCACTGCTCGTCCGGGGACACGCGCAGCTCCGTCGCCTCCGCGCTCGTCAGGTGCGTGCGCTCCTGGCCGCCGTCCAGCCCCACGCTCTTCAGCGAGCGCACGTCCTCCTTCTCCTTCGACTCCACGTGCAGGAAGAACACGCGGTCCACGCGCGCGCCGAAGTGCGGCTGCTCGCCATCGCGCGACAGCCGCTTCGGCGGCCCCCCCGACACCGGCATGGAGAACAGGCCCGTCTCGCGGCTCCACTGCCCGGGCATCAGGAAGCCGTCACCCGACGCGCGGTACACGAGCGACTTCCCATCCGGGCTGAGCGCCGGCTCCACGTAATAGCCGGGCTTCTTCGTCAGCACCCGGCCCTCGCCGCCCTTCGCCGACACCAGGCGGATGCTGCCCAGCTTCTCGTCGTCCCACGTCGTGTAGACGATGGACTGCCCGTCGCTGGAGAACGAGGAGAAGAACTCGAAGTGGTCCTCCTGCTTCGTCAGCCGCTTCGGCGTGCCGTTGGGCAGCTCCTTCACGTACAGCTTGCCCAGCGCCTGGTACACCACGCGCTTCCCGTCCGGCGACACCTGCACCCAGCGCAGCATCTTCGTCTGGAACTTCTCCGGCGCCACCGCCTGCGGCGTGCGCACCGCCTGGAACACCGTGCGCGTGTCCTTCACGTGGAAGGGAATGGGCGTCACCTTCTTCGACGCCACGTCGATGCGCTGCAGCTTGCCGCCCGCCCAGAAGACAATCGACGTGTTGCCCGGCAGCCACGCCATCGTCGGGTACACGCCGTGGATGGCCCACGTCTCCTGCATGTCGCGGTCCAGCCCGTCATACAGCGGGCGCTCGGCGCCGGACTCCACGTCGGTGACGTAGAGCACGCTCTTCGTCCGCACGCGGCGGATGAACGCGAGCTGCTTTCCGTCGCGCGACGGCGTGGGCCGAATCGAGCCGCCCGGGCCGGTGACGAAGGGGTCGATTTCCTTCGTCTCCAAGTCCAGCCGCTGGATGGCGTAGATTTCCCCGTTGGGGTCCTTGTTGTACTCGAACGTCTTCCCCGGTGTGACGTCCTGGCTGAAGTAGACGTAGCGGCCCTGGGGGAAGGCGAACGCGGGCTCGCCCAGGTCCTTCTGGTCGTTGGTGCGCTCGGTGAGCTGCACGCCCTCGCCGCCGGAGCGGTGGTACATCCACAGCTCGCCCGCGCCCAGCGAGCGGCGTGCGGTGAAGTGCTTGCGCGCGACGATGAAGTTGCCGTCCGGGCTCCACGTGGGGCTGTTGAGCAGGCGGAACTTCTCCTGCGTCACCGCCTGCGCCTCGCCGCCCGCGCGCTTCACCACCCAGATGTTGTCGCCGCCGCCGCGGTCGCTGGTGAAGGCGATGGATTTGCCGTCCGGGCTGTAGCGCGGCTGCATGTCCCACGCGGGGCCGGACGTCAGCGGCTTCGCCTCACCGCCGCCGATGGGCAGCGTGTAGAGGTCGCCCAGCAAATCGAAGACGAGCTCCTTGCCGTCCGGGCTGACGTCCACGTTCATCCACGTGCCCTCGGTGACGTCGATGCTCACCTGGGTGGCGGGGAAGCCCGGCGCGTCCACCTTCCACGCGTCCTTGTCCTGGCCCTCCTTCGCGGCGTCCTGGCCGGCTTCGGCGGTGGCGGTGGCGGGGGTGCCCGCGTCCACCTCGGCGGCGCGGGCGGCCTCGCGCGCGGAGTCATCCTTCTGCTTCTGCTGAGGGGGCTGATCCTGCCGGGGGGCCGGAGGAGGCGTCGCGGGCTGCGCGGCCAGCAGTGCGCCAGGCAGCAGCAGCGCCGCGCAGAGGGCGGAGGTCAGTCGTTTCACCGGGAGTCCTCGTAAGGGGCGGGTGTGTCGGGTGGGGGAGACTAACCGGCCCTGGAGGGCCGGTGGATGTCGGCCGTGAACAGGCAGGCGGGCGGGCGTGTTCCTGAGGATGTAGCGTACGCGGTGGGTGAAGCGGCGGACGGCCCGGCCGTCACAGCGGGCGTCCCGCCGCTCCGCCCATCCAGCGACGCCTGTCTTCGAGGGGGGAACACCATGCAGCCGAGCACCACCGTCCGGGCCTCACGCCCGGGCCCAGGCCGGGAGGTCCGGTCATGAAGAAGCTCGCCGTTCTCGTCATCCACGGTATCGAGGTGGATGACCCGGGCCTGTTCGACACCGCCCTGCGCATGCTCCACGAGCACTTCGGGGCCGCGGCCCGCACCGCGCCCGAGGACGCACTGGTGGTGGAGACCGTGAACTGGGCCTCCGTCCTGGAAGGCGCCGAGAAGGACTTCCTCGCCCGCCATGGCACGCCCGACGCGGAAGGCTACTGGAAGGCCCTCTATGACGGCGTGCGCTCGGTGAATCAGGGCCGCGAGTCCGCGCTGGTGCCGCTGATGCTCCGCATGATGCGGCCGTCCATGCGCGGCATGGACCTGCGCTACCCGGGCCTGCGCTGGCTGGTGGTGCACTTCGTGGGCGACATCATCGCCTACCAGAGCAACCCGTCGGACCCGGACGTGTACACGGGCATCCACCGGAAGGTCGCCGAGGCGCTCGGCCGGCTGCGCGCCCGCGCCGGAGACAGCGCGCCCCTGTGCGTCATCTCGCACAGCCTGGGCAGCGTCATCGCGAGCAACTACTTCTACGACTTGCAGGCGCACCGGCTGCACGGGCGCGACATCATCGAGACGACGGTGGCCGAGGCGCAGGGTGACTCCCCGCTGGAGCGCGGCGAGACGCTCAGCCGCTTCTACACGCTGGGCACGCCCATGGCGCTGTGGAGCCTGCGCTACCGGAACACCGAGCTGAACCAGCCCGTCCATGTGCCCGCGCCGGAGCTGGAGGGCCATCACCCCGGCCTCGGCGGGGAGTGGATCAACTTCCATGACGACGATGACATCTTCGCGTGGCCGCTCCAGCCGCTCAGCGATGCGTACCGCGTGGCGGTGAAGGACCGCGCCGTGCGGCTCGCCGGGCCGCTGTTCTCGTGGACGCCGCTGGTGCACCCGTTCTACTGGTCCGATGACTCGGTGATGGAGCCCATCGGCCAGTCGCTCGCGGAGGCCTGGCGGCAGCTCGGGGACGAGGGCCGCTCCGAACCCCGGGAAGCGGCGAGCTGATAGGCTTGCCCCGCATGAGACTCCCCATGAGCCCCTGGTCCCGACTGACGCTGATTTCGCTGGTCCTCGCCGGCACCGTGGGCTGTGACCAGGCCACGAAGCAGCTGGCCATCTCCGGGCTCCGGGGAGAGCCGGGCCAGTCCTTCCTGGGCGGGCTCTTCCGGCTCACCTACGCGGAGAACCCCGGTGCGTTCCTGAGCCTCTTTGGCGGACTCGGGCGCCCCGCCCAGTTCTGGCTGCTCACGGCGGGCGTGGGGGTGATGCTGCTCGGGATGCTCGTCTATCTCGTGACGAGCGGCAGGCTCGGGCGGCTCCAGTCCCTCGCGCTCGCGCTGGGCGTCGGCGGAGGGCTGAGCAACTGGCTGGACCGCGTGTTCAACGACGGACGCGTGGTGGACTTCATCGTCGTCGGCGTGGGCCCCGTGCGCACCGGGGTCTTCAACGTCGCGGACGTGGCCATCATGCTCGCCGTGGGCCTGTTCCTGCTGGCCTCGAGAACACCTGGTGCCGCGAACGCGGGCCCACCTGACGCGCCTGCCGCCTCCTGAAAGAGCCAGGGAATCCGGGACATTGCCACCGGCTCGCGGACGGCGAGCGAAGCGGGACGGCACGGGCCGTGTGGGACGGGTGGACACTCGTAGGATGGCGAGCGTTCACCTTCGGGAGTCCAACAAGACGCAGCGCGCCATGCGCCCTTGATTCTGCTATCGCGGGCGCATGTCGGACTTCACGCTTCCCGAGGACAAGGCAGGGCGGCTCGAGCGCTGCTCCGTGTTCTACACAGACGTGGTGCCTCACAACCACGCGCTCGGCCTGAAGCTGTTGGACATCGGCCCCGGCGAGGCCACCGTCGAGCTGCCCTATGCGGACTTCCTCGTCGGCAACCCGGAGACGGGCGTGCTGGCCGGGGGCGCCGTCACCACGCTCATCGATGCGTCCTGCGGCTCCGCCGTGTTCCTGAAGATGGGCCGCTTCGCGCCGCTCGTCACGCTGGACCTTCGCATCGACTACCTGCGCCCCGCGCGCCCCGGAATCTCCCTCATCTCCGTGGCCGAGTGCTACCGGCTCACCCGGCAGGTCGCCTTCGTCCGCGCCCTCGTGCACCAGGGTGACAAGAACAACCCGGTGGCCTCGGCACAGGGCACCTTCATGAGCACGGAGGGCTGACCCGAGATGAGCGATACGCCTTCGAAGCCGCTGCCCCTCGCCGACCTGGTGCGCCAGGTGCGCAAGACGCGCGAGTACCGCCAGCTCACCGACGCCATCCCCTACACGCGGTACCTGGGCATCGGCGTGGAGGACATCGCCGGCGAGATGCTCTGCCGAATGACGTATACGCCCAAGCTCATCGGCAACAGCCTGCTGCCCGCGCTGCACGGCGGCACCCTGGGCGCGCTGCTGGAGTCCGCCGCCGTCTTCGAGCTGCTGCTCCAGACGGAGACGGAGCGCGTGCCGAAAATCATCTCCCTCACCGTGGACTTCCTGCGCTCGGGCAAGGCGCAGGACACCTACGCCAAGGCCATCATCACCCGCCAGGGCCGGCGCGTCGCCAACGTGCGCGTGGAGGCCTGGCAGGAAGACCGCACCCGTCCCATCACCAGCGCGCACGCGCTGTTCCTCCTCGCTGAACCGTGAGGTTCTCCGCATGAGCGCCGGACTGACCAGGCTCGTCTTCGACCTCGTTGAAGCCGTCGAGTCCTATGGGCTCGGCATCCAGGTCATGGTGGGGTTGTTCGCGCTGGGCTTCGTCAGCACCCTCGTGGTCCGCAAGAAGCAGCGCAGCGACGAGACGGACTGAGGGAACTCCCGGGCGGACTCGGGGCCGCCCTGCGCTCCTGCCGTGGACCGCCTGCTCCGTTACCTGCCCTCCCCTGGCCTTCCATGCTTCGCCGCCTCCACCTTCCCGTCGGGACTTCCAGACTGAAGGAGGCAGGCAATGAAGCGATGGATGGGATGGATGCTCGCGGGCTCTCTGGCGGTGGGCGGCGCTGCCGTCGCGCAGGAGGACGAGAAGCAGCCCTCGGAAGAGCGCAGCGGTCAGAAGGAGACCGGCACGCAGAACGGCACCGATGACACCCAGGGCATGTTCCGCATGGGCGAGGCGGAGTCCATCGACCAGGGCGAGAGCGTCAAGGACACCACCGGTGGCGCGCAGGGCACGGGGGGCTCGGGTCAGGGCGGCGCTGGCATGCAGGCGCAAGGGGCCCAGCCCGACGCCGAGGGCGCGAAGCTGATGGACCAGGGCCTGCTGCCCATCCCCAAGGACGAGAAGGCCTATCTGGACACGCTCCACCACGCGAACCAGATGGAGGTGCAGCTCGGCCAGCTCGCGCAGCAGAAGGGCGTCTCGAAGGGCGTGAAGGACTACGGCGCGCGCCTCGTGAAGGACCATCAGGCCGCGGACCAGAAGCTCATGACGTACGCGCAGACGAAGAACCTGCAGCTCGGTGAGCCCCAGGCGGACGACGAGTTCAAGAAGACGATGAAGAACGCGGAGCAGGCCGCGATGGCCAAGCTCCAGTCGCTCCAGGGCCCCGCCTTCGACCGCGCCTTCCTCGCGCACATGGTGGGCCACCATGACGCGGACGTCGCCAAGGTGATGGCGGGTCAGACGCAGTTCGCCAGCAACGCCGAGCTGAAGGGCCAGCTCGACAGCCTGCTGCCCACGCTGAAGCAGCACCGCGACCAGGCGTACCGGCTGCTGGGCCAGGAGAAGCCGCGCCAGGCGCGTGCGGCGCCGCAGAACCGCTGAAGCGGCCCCCGCGCTCAGCGCGCGGTGACGGACACGATGTAGAGACGGCGCTCGCCGTCCCGCGTCCACGCCAGCAGGTGCGTGGCTCCGGGCTCGAGCGCCGTCAGGCGTATCCCCCCCGGGCTCACGTGCACGGCCATGACGTCCGGGTGTCCCACGGCGATGCGCATGAGCCCGGGAATGCTCAGCGCGTGCACCTCCCCGGTGCGAAGCGCGATGAGCGGCGGGGCCGTGGCTCCGTCCTTCGGGGGCTCCCCGGTGGCCCGTGGCTCCGTTGCGGGTGGCGGGAGCACGGGCTCGCGGGCGTGGTTCCAGAGCAGCACTGCGAGCCCCGAGCCCAGGAGCAGCAGTGCACTCGCGAGCCTGAGAGGCAGTGGGCGGGCGGGTGCTCGGGAGAGCGCGGCGAGCAGCGCGTCCATGGACGGGAAGCGGTCCTCCGGCCTGCTCGCGAGGCCTCGGGCCAGGGCGGTGCGGACGTGCTTCGGCACGGGACGGGAAGCGGTGCTCCGGGCCTGGGGCCTGTCGGGGCGCTCACCGTGCAGGGCTTCGTGAAGCGCGACGCAGAAGCTGTACTGGTCGCTGCGCGCGTCCACGGGACGGCCCGCGCGCTGCTCGGGTGACATGTACGCGGGCGTGCCGGCCACGGCTCCGGTGAGCGTGGCGACTCCGGTGGCATCCGTGGGCCCAGGAAGGACGTGCTCCGGGGCGGACGCGCCCTGCCTCGCGAGGCCGAAGTCGGTGACGCGCGGCCGTCCGTCCAGCCCGACCAGCACGTTGGCGGGCTTGAAGTCGCGATGCACCAGCCCGGCCCGATGCGCCGCGGCCAGCCCCGCTCCGGCGGCGAGGAAGAGCTCCAGCACCTCGCGCCAGGAACGCTCGCGGGCTCGCAGCCAGCCGCCCAGCGTCGTGCCCTCCACCCACTCCATGGCCAGGAAGTCGCGCCCGTCCGCCGTGCCCAGCTCGAACACGGGCAGCACGTTGGGATGGGACAGGCGCGCCATGGCCTGGGCTTCACGCAGCAGCCGCGTGCGGTTCTCGCTCTCCGCACCGGCTCGCAGCGGATGCAGCAGCTTGAGCGCCACGCGCCGCCCCAGCCTCGGGTCCTCGGCCGCGTACACCACGCCCATGCCTCCGGCGCCCAGGAGCTCGTGCAGGACGTATGGGCCCAGCCGGGTTCCGGGTGGGAGCACGGGCTCCCTTCCAGCCTCGAAGAGGGTCGGGGCGCCTGTGTCCAGCCGGGTGGGTGCGTCCGGCAGGTGGGCGTCGGGCACGGAGGACTCGGCCGCCACCGCGCCCACCAGGGCCCGGCAGTCCGCGCAGCCGTCGAGGTGGGCTTCCACCTGGGGCACCGCGGTGGCGGACAGCACGCCGGTGGCGAAGCCCGCGAGCAGGTTCTCGTCCGGGCATGCGGACTGCTCGGGAGGAGGCGGCCGGGTCATGGAATGCCTTGCATCATCGCTGACACGTCACCGGGCGGAAAGGCGCGGGGCTGCGCAATGACGGCATGGTCACTCCGTCACGACGATGCGGTACACGCGGCGCGCCTGTTCTCCTCCGCTCCAGACGAGCAGCGTCGTCTCCCCGGCAGTGCTCGCGGTGACTCGGACCCTGTCCTTCCCTCCGACGGAGATGTCGGCCACCTGCGGGTCTCCCATCGCGACCCGCGTCATGCCCTTCACCTGCACCTCGCGCGTGTCGCCCTTCTTCAGCGTCAACGTCTCGTCCGGAGCGGGCACCTTCGCCTCCCCCGTCACCACCAGCGTGTAGTCCACGCGCTCTCCCGAGCGCTTCCACGCCAGCAGCTTCGTGCTCCCGGGCGCCCGCCCCGTCACCTCCACCTGCGTGGAGCCCACCATCCGCACCTCCGCGAGCTCCGACTGCCCGAGCGCGATGCGCGTCAGCGCTCCCACCGTGAGGACCCGCTGCTCTCCTACCTTCAACTCGATGCGCTCCTCCGCACTCGCGGGCATGCCGGCGAGCGCCAGCGCGAACAGGGTGATGCCAAGGCCGTACCGCATGGGGGTGTCCTCCGGAGATGGGATGTGCTTCCGCCTTCCATGGGGTGACACCGGCCACGTCGCGGTGTTGCACGCGGGCCTGAAAAAAGATTCCGGCCCCGGGCCTACCCGGGCTCGCGCAGCAGCGAGGGCAGGCTCAGGTCCAGCGCTCCGTCCACCGCGCGCATCAGGCTGTGCAGCTCCCCCGAGGACAACTGGAGCCGCTCCGCCAGCCGCTGGCGCGCCCCGGCCAATACCTGCTCCCGGGCTCGCGACACCTGGCGCGACACGGTGGACTTGTGCGTGCGGTACATCGCGCCAATGCGCTCCAGGCTCAGCCCCTCCACCACGTGCAGGCGCAGCACCGTGCGCTCCCGCGCGGGCAGGGCCGCGAGCGCCTCGGAGAGCGCCGCCTGGAAGTCCTCGCGGTGGCGCTGGCGCAGGTAGCCCAGCTCGACATCCGCTCCCGCCACCTCCGCCAAGGGCCCCGCCTCCGCGTCCTCCTCCAGCCGGGCCCGGCGGCCCTCGGCCCGCTGGAGGTTGAGG
>JBKGHK010001179.1:0-2139 GCA_046520375.1 Pyxidicoccus sp. 3LFB2 | reverse complement strand
CCACACGCCACCGCATGGCGCGCGAGCGCTGCGTCCAGCGCCGCCTCGTCCAGCTTCACGCCCTTCTCGCGCCACAGGTTGTCCACGTGCAGCGTGTCCTCGCGCACGCGGGCCTCCACCCGGCCCACCAGCCTTCCCCGGTGCAGCAGCGGGCACACGTACCAGCCCCACTGCCGCTGCGCGGCGGGCTTGTACACCTCCCACACGTAGTCGAAGCCGAACGCCAGGCTCACCAGCGCGCGGTCCCACAGCACCGGGTCCAGCGGTCCGAGGATGCGCATCCGGTCATCCGGCTCCGGGAAGCTGCGCTCGCGAAAGCCCCGGGGCGCCAGGTAGCGGCGGGGCGAGCCCGGCACCGACACCTCCTCCAGCACGCCCTCCTTCACCAGCGTGTCCGGCAGGGGCGAGGTGCGCACGTCGGAGAGCATGGACCAGTGCGGCCCGCTGACGCGGCTGAGCAGGCCCGCCGCCTCCACGCGCTCCGTCAGGGCCCAGCGCTCGAAGGCGTTGTCCACCGCGGCCTCCGCGTGGCGGGGCAGGGCGCGGCGGGGCACGTCGTACACCTTGCCTCCCGGAGCGCGGCCGCACACCACCACCTGGCAGCGCGTCCAGAGCACCTCCAGGGCCATGGCGGTGGCGCGGGCGGTGCCCTTCCAGCCACTCCAGTCGATGGGCACCACGGCCCCGTGGTCGGTCAGCTGCTTCACGGACGCGGGGCCCAGCTGCTCCACCTCTTCGAGCACCGCGTGCAGCACGGCCTCGGGCACGCGCTTGAGTCGCTCCTCCAGCCGCCACCAGGGGGCCTGGGCCGCGCGCTCGCGGTAGTAGGGGAAGGCGCTGGCGGGCAGCAGGCAGCGCTCCTTCGCGAAGTGCTCGAAGGCATGGCCCGGCATCAGGTGGCGGTACACGTCCCCCCGGGCAATGCCGTCCACGCGCGCCAGGGCCACGAGGTCCGCGTTGGTGCCGATGACGTCCAGCGGGTCCAGCTGGATGCACCGCAGCGTCTTCAGCAGCGCGCGGACGCCACGGGCGCCCGGAGGCAGCTCCTGACGGCTCAGGCCGAGCTGGCCCACGAGGTAGCGCCGCGCTTCATCCGGGTGCAGCGTCGCGGCGGGAGGAAGAGAGGACGGAGGCACGAAGCGGGACGTTAACAGGCCCCCGCTCCGGCGCCTCCGCGGATCCGCCTACTCGCGCCGGGAGACGGGCTCTTCGCCGCGGTTGCGCGCCTCCTCGTCCTCGTCGGGACTGCGCGACTCGGGCTCGGGCTCCAGCCGGGCCTGGCGCTGGCTGGCCTCCCAGGACTCGTCGGCGTCGCGGGCGTGCACCCGGGCGGCGGCCTCGTCGTCCTGCGAGCCCGTCCACGTGGTGTGGCCTCCCGCATAGCCCTCCAGCGGACGAGGTCCCCGCTTGGACTCCACCTCCAGGTCCTTCTCCTCCTGCTCGCGCAGCCGCTCCCGCTCCTGTTCCCGCTCCCGCTGGTGCTGCCGTTCGATGGGGTTGTCCGCCATGGTGCTGTCACCTCCTGCCCCAAGGTGCAGCCCGCCCTGGAGGACGGCAGCGGGAGGGCGGGCGCTCGCGCCTGGCCGCATGCCCGGTTGGCACCCGGCCCCGGGTTTCATGCCGCGCCGCGTCCGGGCCTTGCCGTCGCGGGGCCGCGCACCGGGGCGGGTGCTTAATGTGGGCCCATGGTGGTCATCCAATTCCTCCTGCCGCTGCGGGACAACGAGGGGCAGCCCTTCGCCCGGGCGGACTTCGAGCGGGTCCGCACCGAGCTGACGGAGCGCTTCGGCGGCGTCACCGCCTTCCTCCAGTCCCCGGCCGCGGGCGCGTGGAAGGAAGACGGCGAGAGCACCGTGCGCGACGAGCTGGTGCTCTACGAGCTGATGACGGACACGCTGGACCGCGCGTGGTGGAAGGCGTACCGGGAGGAGCTGGAGCGCCGCTTCCGGCAGAAGGCCCTGGTGGTGCGGGCCCTCTCCGCGGAGTCGCTCTGACGCGCTACCGGGGCGACGGGCACGGGTCCGTGCCGGACAGGCCGGCGAGGGCGCCCAGGGCGCGCTGGAACTCCTCCAGCGACAGCTGCCCGTCGGCGAACCGCGAGCCCAGGCTCAGCAGCGGCTGGGTCTCCGCCACCGCCAG
>JBKGHK010001178.1:0-2147 GCA_046520375.1 Pyxidicoccus sp. 3LFB2 | reverse complement strand
CACCATCCGGCACACCACCGGCCTCAACCGCTCACGCGTCCACGGCGCTTCCGCGGGCGGCACGGCGGGTGGCTCGGAGGGGGCGGGCTCCGCGAGCAGCGCGTCGACGAGCTGCTCGACGCGGGCCTCCAGCACGGCGACTCGCAAGGAGGCGAGCTGCGAGTCGCGGATGCGAAACATTTCTGGACCTCGCCTCAGGGACAACGATGAGGCGGAAGTATTTCCGGCGAAGCGGACCCTGGCAAGGAGTGTCCGCTGGCGCACGGGGCGTTTATAACGCCTGCTCAGCAGGCGGGCTGCATCAGCACTTCGATGGCGTGATGCGGAACCCGCCGCCAGAGGCCTTACGACAGGCCTGCATGCCCACGCGCACCTTCACGCGGAAGACAGGCAGGGTCTGGAGCGGCGGTGCCGCGAACTAGCGCCCGTCCGGGTAGCAGAAGCCGTAGGTCCGGTCGCTGCCGCCGCTGGCGAGCGGGTAGTTGACGTAGCCCAGCTCCTCGCCCGCGCCACACTCCGAGCGGGCGCGCGCGTAGCGGTAGCACACGGAGGTGCCCGAGCCCGTCACGTCCGCGCAGACGCCCCGCGCGCCTTCCACGCCGCAGAACTCGGCGAAGCCGCCCGGGCACACCTCACCGATGAGCGCGGGGCTGAAGGCGAAGCCGATGGGCTCCAGCACGGACTGCTGGATGCACAGGCCATAGACGCCGCACACGGTGCCCGTCGGGCAGCCGGGGTTCGGCGCCATGAAGTCACAGGTGGCCAGGCACTGACGCTCCCCGCCGAAGGCCCCGCTGCACGCGTAGCCCTGGGCGCAGTCCGTCGACGCGAGCGCGTGCTCGGTCGCCGCCGGCGTGTACGTGCACGTCTCGCCCTGCGCCTTCGTGCCCAGCGACTGCTCCAGCGTGCCGTCGTCGGCCGCGTAGTTGCCCGGGACGCAGGTGGTGCCCGGGAGGTTGGACGTCAGCGAGCCCTCGCGCGGATCACACCCGGCCTCGCGGACCGTGTTCCACGTCGCGAAGCGAATCCACCGGCACTCGCCCCCCGGCACCGGCGCGCTGCCCGTGTACGGCGCGGCGGTCGGCGCCGCCGTCACCGCCTCACGCAGGACGACGTTCGCCAGCGCGCCCACCGTCTGCTGCGGGGACACCTTGAGCGCGAGCAGCATCGCGCCCGACTCGGCGACGAACATCTTCTGCAGCCCGGCCCGGCCCGCGTCCTGGAACCCCCACACGCACTGCTCGCAGTTGAAGAGGTTGGTGCCGCCCGCCGACAGGTCATAGAGGCCCGGCTGCGTATTCACATCCAGCCGGATGCGGGCGGTGTCCGCGGCCGTGGGGTCGCCCAGGTTGGTGGTGAACTCACCGCGATACGTCGGCTGCGAGCCCCACAGCACCGGCGTCAGCTCGGTGCCGTTCTTCAGCTCTCCCAGGGTGATTTCGGTACAACCCGCCGGGGGGGACAGCCGCGAGGCATCCTGCGCGACGGCCTCCATCGTCTCCGGCTGCGGCTGGGGCTCCGGCGCTTCCGTGGCGGGGCCACAGCCCACCATCGCCGCCACCAGGAACGTGCTCCACCGCCACTTGCTCAGAGATGCAATTCCCACATGCTGAGAAATCATGATGTCGTCTCCCCTCGTTGGTACAGCCCGGCTCGCGCTTCCCCGGACGTAAGGGAAAGGCCACAAGCTGTCTTTTGAACGAAGGCAGGTCCGAAGAGTCGCAAAGACTTTCTTCGTGCACGCGCAGGCGGAAAGCCGGACCTTCTCCGCCCGCTTCCGTTCTTCGGGCTCCACCGTGAGCTCGGACGCGAAGGGCAACTGCGCGGGTCTCGCTCACGTGCGCGCCATGCCGTGGCGGCCCCCACAACAGACAGGCAAGCGGCCCTCGCGTGCAAAGCGTTGGCTGCTGAAATGTCCCCGCTGCAAGGGCAGGGGCCAGGTCCTACCGTTGACACCCAGAGCGTGTCCTGCGGGTGGAACCAGGAGCGGGGGCAGGAATGACCAGGTCGCGGTGGTGTGGAAGCCTTGTGGTGCTCGCCCTCTGTGTCGGGGGTTGCCGCGACTCGGAGCGCACGGTCCCCGTCTTCGACCGGCCGCCGCCCTCCGCGGCCCCCTCCCCTCCCGCGCCTCCGGAGCCCGCCGCGCC
>JBKGHK010001177.1:0-2150 GCA_046520375.1 Pyxidicoccus sp. 3LFB2 | reverse complement strand
CCGGGGCCGGACGCGGCCGATGCGGGCACGCCGACGCCGGCGCTGGTGGCAGTCCGCTTCGAGGCGCCGCCCCGCACCCTGCTGTGGCAGGAGGGGGGCGAGCGCCTGGTCATCAACAAGGTCATCTCCCTGCCGCCCGGCCGGATTCGGGTCCGTTACGACTGCCCGGGACGTCGGACCCCCAAGGGTACAAAGCCCTACCTTATAGAGCCGGCGGGCGAGGGGCCGCAGGTCCTCCAGCTCCCCTGCAAGGGGCGGCGCTAGTTGTCTCGGGCACTTGGCCCGTATGCGGCATCCTGCCCCCGGGGCGGACAAGTGGGCCCGAGTGGGCTTGAGTGCCCTTAAGTCGTTGGAATTCCTAGGTTTTCATCTTCCAGAGCGCGTTTACACATGTCAGAGGGGTCCGTAGAATCCGTGACCCTTATGGCGCGCCCGAAGACCCAGAAAAGCGTAGTCACGAAGAGGAGTTACACGGCCGGCCGGGTGGCCCGGCAGCTTCCCGTCGCACCGGAGCCCAACAGGCTCCTCAAGGTGTGGCGGCGCGTGCTCGAGCGTCGCCTCCGCACGAGGTTGCGCGCGAAGGTGGCGCTGGAGATTCACGACAACACGCACACCATGCTGACGTTCCAACGTCAGCGCTCCATGTGGCGGCTGCGGCTGCACCACATGTTCCTCGCGGCGCCGGACGAGGTGGTGCAGGCGCTCGCCAGCTTCGTCCGCAAGGGTGACCCGGACGCGAGCGTGCTGCTGGACCGCTACATCGAACGCAACAAGGCCTACATCCGCCGGTTGTCTCCGGCGCAGATGCGCAAGCGCATCCGGCTGGAGCCGGAGGGCCGGCACCACGATTTGGAGCGCATCTTCGCCCGGCTCAACGAGCGCTACTTCAGCAGCCGCATCGACGCGGCGATTACCTACGGCCCGGCGCCGAGGGTGAAGGGGCCTCGCAAGAGCATCAAGATGGGCTCGTACTCGGCGGACTCGAAGGTCATCCGCATCCACCCGGCGTTGGACCAGCCGGTGGTGCCGCGCTACTTCGTGGAGTGGATTGTGTTCCACGAGATGCTCCACCACGTGTACCGCACGCGGCGGGGCGACGACGGGCGGCGCTGCATCCACCCGCCGGAGCTGATGGAGCACGAGAAGCGCTTCCACGACTACTCGCGCGCCCAGGCCTGGGAGCGGGAGAACCTGGACCTGCTGCTGCGCGCCCGCGTCACCCCGTCGTGAGCCGGGCGGGCGTCCTCCCCTGACCTTCAGGGGAGGATGAGGCCCCCGGGGCTGCGCCGCTCCTGAGAGGGGGCGGGCGCGGGGGACTCGGTAGGACTGGCGCCCGGTGTCGGTGCGGCCCCCTGGGCCCCGGCCCCGTGCGCCCGCGGCGGCCACGAGGGCGAGCACCTTCTCGAAGAGCCGCTCGGTGAAGCGGGACAGGGTGTCCCCCGTGCCATGGTAGAGGCGGCGGGCCTCGGCTCGCGCCAGCTCGGCCTCCCTGGGGCGGGCGGTGCGCTCGAAGTAGTCCGCCATCCGCCACAGCCGCAGGGCGTAGCGCTGGCGGGCGTCGGACGCGAGGAAGTCGCGCGCCACCGTGAGCACCGCCGCCTGGAGCTGCTCCTGGCGCTGCACGTCGCTGAGCGCCAGCGGGCTGTGCATCACCTCGTCCATCTTCTGCAGCAGCCGCTTCACCTCGGGCTCCGGGGGCAGCCACGTGGCCAGCTCCCGCGTCTCGTGGAGCACGTCGCCCTCCAGGGCGCGGCGCGCGTCCTCGGGCTCGGGTGGGGGCAGGACGGGCGGCTCCGAGGGCTGTACGCCGAAGTGGCGCAGCGCGACGTCCAGGCCGGCGGGGAAGGGCGTGCGGGCGCGGAGGTTGGTGCCCGCGCCTCGGCCAGCAGGGCGGCGGCCTCGTGCTGGGGGAGCTCCACCGTGCCTCCCTGCTCCAGCGCCTCCTTGAGGATCTTCCGCCAGGCGCCCCGGCTGTTGTCCCCCACGCGCAGCTCCACCACCCCCTCCACGTCGGAGATGAGGGCCTGCACCAGCTCCACCCCGCCGCCCCGCAGCGGGCGGGCCATGACGAGCGCCCGCTCGCCCGCGCTGGAGAGGGTGGAGGCCATGGCGGGCAGTGCCTCGGGGGCGGGTGCGGAGGCGGGCCCGGG
>JBKGHK010001176.1:0-2153 GCA_046520375.1 Pyxidicoccus sp. 3LFB2 | reverse complement strand
CGGCGCCCGCCGCTGCACGCGCCACAGCGCCGCGAGGTCCTCCGGGGGCGTGGGCTGCTCCACCAGCTCCAGCCCGTACCAGCCCAGCTTGTCCAGCGCGCGCTTCGCCTCGGGCTCGGACCAGCCGCCATTCGCGTCCAGCCGCAGCTTCACGTCCGGGCCCACCGCCTCGCGCACCGCCTTCACGCGCTGCTCGTCGTCCTCCACCGAGCGGCCCGCCACCTTCAGCTTCAGCGTGCCGTAGCCCTCGGCCACCGCCTTGCGCGCCTCGTCCGCCAGCGCCGCCGGCCCTTCCGCGCTCAGCAGCGCGTTCACCGCCACCTCCGGACGCGCCTCCTCCGCGAGCAGCCAGCACAGCGGGACACCCTGGCGCTGCGCCAGCAGGTCCAGCAGCGCCAGCTCCAGCGCGTGCTCCGCGGCGGGCATGGGCCCCTGCGGCGTCGTCTGCCGGGCGCGGATTCGCACGCCCTCGCCTCGCGCCACCGCGGGCGGGAAGGGAGACAGCGTGTCCTCAATCGCGCGCACCGAGTCGCCGAGGAACTGTCCCTTCAGCTCGGAGAGCCAGGCCCCCAGCGTGGTGCCGCAGTCGGCGAGCGACTCCGTGCCGAACTCCGGCAGCGGCATCGCCTCACCGAGGCCCACCCGTCCTGCCTCGTCCTCCAGTCGCACGAGGAAACCCTCGCGCGCCGTGTACGTGCCTTTGGATGTCTTCAGCGGCTGGAGCAGCTCCAACCGCAACGGGGTGAACGACGCCTGGGCAATCCGCATGGGCTCACATCATCGCAGGTACAGCCCCACTGCGAATAGCAGGCCGTAGAAGAATTGCAGCCGTGCCGTCCCACCAAGCGCTGGGTTCAGCGCGGCCCCCTCCGAGGTCAACATCAACCTCAGGGGTGGAATCGCCAGGGGAAGACTCAGGAGGGCCAGGAAGACCCAGGGGCTCGCCAGCCCCAGCGCGTACATGGCGAACGGCGTGGCGTAGGAGAGCACGAGCAGCAGCACGTACTCCGCCCGGCCCATGCCCGTGCCGAAGCGCACCACCAGCGTGCGCTTGCCCGCCTTCACGTCCGTCGAGGCGTCGCGCTGGTTGTTCACCACGATGAGCGCAGTGCCGATGGCTCCCACCGGCACGGCGGCCCACCACGTCGCCACATCCACCGTGCCGGCCTGCACGTAGTACGTGCCCGTCACCGCCACGAGGCCGAAGAAGATGAACACGAACACGTCCCCGAGCCCGTGGTAGCCCAGCGGGAACGGGCCTCCCGTGTACGCGAAGCCGCACAGCAGCGACGCGAGGCCAATCGCGATGATGGGCCAGCCGCCCACCGCCACGAGGTACAGACCCACCGCCGTCGCCAGCCCGAAGCACACCGCCGCGCCGGCCAGCACCGTGCTCGGGGCAATCAGCCCGCTCTGCGTTACGCGCTTGGGGCCGAGCCGCTCGTGCGTGTCCGCGCCCTTCTTGAAGTCGTAGTAGTCGTTGATGAAGTTGGTGCCAATCTGGATGAGCACCGCGCCCAGCAGCGCCGCGAGGGCCGGCAGCACGCGCCCCACGCCCATGCCGAACGCGAGCGCCGTCGCCACCAGCACCGGCACCAGCGCCGCCGTCAGCGTCTTGGGCCGGGCCGCCATCACCCACAGCTTCATGCCAGGCCGCGGCTTCACCGCCGTGGGGCCGGGGACTGGAACCGACGTGCTCACGGACTCACCCTTGCCGGGGCCGCCACCGTCGCGGTGGGGCTGTCGAACTGCGGCGCCTCGTACCAGGGCGTCTGCAGGAAGCCCAGCACCTCGCGGGCGTACTCCTGCGGCGCTTCCAGGTGCGGGGCATGGTGGCAATCCGCGAAGGCGTGACGCCACACCACCGGCAGCTCCGCGGCCATGCGGCGCGCCGTCTGGGTGAACTTCGCGTCCTTCGCCCCGGTGAGCAGCAGCGTGGGCAGCCGCTGCGCATGCAGCTCCGGCCAGTAGTCCGGCTGGACGCCGAGGCCCAGGCACTCCAGGGCTCCGGCCAGGCCCTCCGGCGTGCAGGCGCGGCGGCGGGCGCGCAGGACGTCCTGGCGCTCGGGCGGGAGCTGCCGCAGGCCCTCGAAAAGGGGCAGCGCCGTCCCAGCGGTCCACGAAGGCGTTCACGCCCCGGGCGCGGATGAAGG
>JBKGHK010001175.1:0-2156 GCA_046520375.1 Pyxidicoccus sp. 3LFB2 | reverse complement strand
CCCCGGCAGGTGCGGGTGCGGGGCGGGGTGGTGCTGCGCTTTGGCGGGACGGAGCGGCGCGCGCCCTTCCAGGACGCGCGCGTGCTGCCCCTGGCGTGGGTGCCGCCCCTGGAGGGGCCGGAAGGGGACTGAGGGGCGGCCTTCAGTTCTTGATGGGAGCGGACTCGGCGCGCGCGTCGCGGGACGCGGGCTCCTTGCCGTCTCGCGGCGGGCCGTCGCGGGGCTCGCGGCCGTCCTTCCCATCCTTGCCGGGGAGGGACTTCAGGCGCGTCATCCGCACGCGGTCGATGCGGGGCCCTTCCTTGGTGGCCACCACGAACTGCCAACCGTTGTAGGTGAAGCGCTCGCCCACGTCCGGCAGGTGGCCGGCGAGCGACGACAGGTAGCCGCCTAGCGTGTCGAAGTCGCCCTCGGGCAGGGGGAAGCCGAGCGCCTGGGTGAAGCTGTCCACCTCCAGCGCGGCGTCCACCAGGAAGCTGCCATCGGCGAGCTTCTCTACCTGCTTCTCCTCCACCTCGAACTCGTCGCCGATGTCGCCGACGATTTCGCGGAGGATGTCCTCCAGCGTGACGATGCCCATGAAGCCGCCGTACTCGTCGACGACCATGGCCATGTGAATCTTGCGCTTCTGCATGTCCCGGAGCAGGTCGCCCACCGGCTTCATCCACGGCACGAAGTGCGCGGGGCGGATGATGTCCTGCAGGACGATGAGCTCCGGGTGCTGGAGCAGGGGGATGATGTCGCGCGCGTGCAGCACGCCGATGATGTGGTCCACGTCGTCCCGGTACACGGGGATGCGCGAGTGGTTCTCCTCGGCCAACAGCCGCAGCAGCTCGTCCGTGGTGACGGTGATGTCCACGGTGATGACGTCCGTGCGGGGCACCATGACGTCGCGGCAGCGCTTGTCGGACAGCTCGAAGATGGAGCGGATGAGCTGCGGGGCGCTCTTGTCCACCTCGTTCTTCGCGGCCTGGGCGGCCAGCAGCTTCTCCAGCTCCTCCAGCGGCGGGGGCGGGGGCTCGAAGCGCAGGGTGCGGCCGAAGGTGCGGGCCACGAGGTTGAGCACGCCCAGCGTCAGCCGCATGGGCGGGTAGAGCAGGAACACCAGCAGCGACACCAGGCCGGACAGCCGCAGCGCCCAACGCTCCGGGTTGGCATTGGCCAGGCCGCGCATGGTGACTTCCATGAGGCTGGCCAGCACGCCCACGAAGAGGGCCCCGGCGGCCACGGTGGCCACGGGCAGCCAGGCGGCCTCGCCATACTGGGTCATGTCCAGCATGCGCGGGGGGACGAAGGCGCCAATGGCGGCGGCGAGGAAGCCGCTGAGCAGCGTGCCCAGGCGCAGCGCGGTGGCGGTGGCCTCGCGGTGCGTCTTGTGGCGGTACACCCGGCGGCTGGCCGAACCCGGCTGCGTGTCCACCAGCTCCTGGGCGCGAAGGTCCGAGGTGCCGTAGAGCGCGGACTCCGCGGCGGCGACCATGGCCCGGATGAAGCACAACGCCAGGCAGGCGACCCAGAGGGTCCAGGTAGGCATAGAGCCCCGTTCTTATCCCGTGCTAGGGGTACGTTCCACCCCGCCGGAGCCCGCATGTCCGCTCGCATGTATTCCGTTGGAGCACTCCTGGCCCTCCTCGTCCCGGCCCTGGCCGGCGCCTGGCCGGTGGACCTGGCCGTCTCCCTGGAGCCCGGCAAGGAGCGCTTCCACAAGCTGGAAACCGTGGATTGGGTGGAGGTGGAGGACGCCTCCATCGCCACGGCCGAGGTGCTGCCGGGGAGCAATGAACTGTTGCTCACCGGGCACTCTCCGGGCCGGACGCTCCTCCTCCTGTATGCCGGGGGGCGCTTCGCGGTGTGGCGCCTGACGGTGGGCGCGCCGCCCCCGGAGGACGTCGCACCCCGGCTGGCCGCCGCGCGCAAGGCATGCCCGGACTTGAAGGCCACGGAGGGCGCGGAGCGGAGCCTGACGGCCACGGTGAAGGACGGCGCGTGCCGGGCGGCGCTGCTGGAGCTGCTGCGCACCGACGCGTACGTGGCGCGCGAGCTGGACCTGACCTTCGAGCTGCCCGTGCCTCCAGGAGCAGCTCGCCTCGGTGGGCGCGGGGCTCCAACCGCTAGGGTTGGCCGCGCACTACAGCGGCGCGGGCGTCGTGCTGTCG
>JBKGHK010001174.1:0-2161 GCA_046520375.1 Pyxidicoccus sp. 3LFB2 | reverse complement strand
CCGCCGCGTGCGCTCCCAGCCGGCCAGGGCCCCCACGCGCGCGGCCAGCTCCGCCGGCCGGAAGGGCTTGAAGACGTAGTCATTGGCGCCCGCCGCCAGGCCCTCCAGCACGTCCTCCGGGCGCGTGTTGGAGGTGAGCAGCAGCACCGGCAGGTGTGCGGTGGCGGGGTTGCCGCGCAGGTAGCGGCACACGTCGAGGCCCGTCATCCCGGGGAGGAACCAGTCCATCACCAGCACCTCGGGCGCGGGCTGCTGCCCCAGGGCCTCCAGCAGCACTGCCCCGTCGGCGAAGGTGAGGACCTGGCACGTCGGCATCAACGCGCGGCGGACCGCGTCCGTCTCGGCGGGGCTGTCGTCGAGCACCCAGACCGAGGGTTGGACGGGTGCGTCGGACGATGTGACGCCGGAGGGGGGACTCACGAGATTCCTGGCCTTACCAACCGGCTCTTTCCGAGGTCAATTCTCCAGCAGGTGAGGTGTGCAGCGCCCGGCACCTTGCTCCCTCTCCAGACAAACATCCATCCCACGTGCACGGCGTGCCCCGCCGGGACAGGATGGAGGCCGTTCGCCCCCGACGTTGAAGGAAGCCATGCCCGTTGAGCTGAAGATGCCCCCCTCGGATGACTGGGTGCCCACCCTGGATGACACGCCGTACCAGCGGCTCGGAGGGGAGGAGGCCGTCAAGGCGCTGGCCCATGCCTTCTACGACGCCATGGATGCCGACGAGCCCGTCCTCGCGCGGCTGCACGAATTGGACGCGCAGGGCCGGGTGAACACGGGCACGCGCGAGCGCTTCGGCCTCTTCCTCATCGGCTGGTTGGGGGGCCCGCAACATTATATGGAGCGCCACGGCCACCCCCGGCTGCGCATGCGCCACGGCCACCTGCCCGTGGACGCCGGCATGCGCGACGCCTGGATGCGCTCCATGCGCAAGGCCCTGGACGCCCGGGGCGTCACCGGCGGGCTTCGTCGCTTCCTGGAGGAACGCTTCGCCCAGGTGGCGGACTTCCTCCGCAACACCGAGGGCTGAGCCGCTCTCCGGCAGGCACCCGGGCCCTGTCGCAGAAGGGCTTGCAGAAAAAGCACGGGCGTTCTAAATCATGGGCATGCGCAAGGGCGAGCTCACGCACCAGACCATCCTGGAGACGGCCATCCGGCTGGCGAGCCGGGTGGGCCTGCAGGGGCTGAGCATCGGCGGGCTGGCGGAGGAGCTGAGCCTCTCCAAGAGCGGCCTCTTCGCGCACTTCAAGTCCAAGACGGAGCTCCAGGTCCAGGTGCTGCAGACGGCCACCGAGGTCTTCACGGAGCGCGTCGTGCGCCCGGCCCTCACCCGGCCCCGAGGCGAGCCCCGCGTCCGGGCCCTCTTCGAGGGCTGGCTCACGTGGGACCGGGACAAGCTTCTCGAGGGCGGCTGCATCTTCGTGGCGGCGGCGGCGGAATTGGACGACGCGCCGGGCCCCGCGAGGGACACGCTGGTGCAGAGCCAGCGGGACTGGCTGGACTGTCTGGCGCAGGCCGCGCGCATCGCCGTGACGGAAGGCCACTTCCGCAAGGACGTGGACGTGGAGCAGTTCGCCCACGACGAGTACGCGGTGATGCTCGGCTTCCACCACGCGCAGCGGCTGATGAAGGACCCGCGAGCGGAGACGCGCGCCCGGCGGGCCTTCGACGCGCTGCTCGCCGCGGCCCGCAACCCCAGCACCTGATTGCCTTCTTCCAGTGTCCTTCCGAGGAGGACCTCATCATGGCAGAAAATAGCACGAACGTTCGTATGAAGCTGGCGCTGACGGGAATCCGGGCCGCGGCGAAGGGCCTGGGGGTGGTGGCGCCGGGGCTGGCGGCCATCTGGGCGGAGCGGCTGTTCCGCTCGCCCCGGAGGACGCGGCGCTCGCGCACGGCGGAGGCGTGCTGGCGCAGGGGCAGCAGCGGGTGGTGAAGCTGGGTGGCGAGCGGGTGGCGGTGTGGAGCTGGGGCGAGGGCCCCCGGGTGCTGCTGGTGCACGGATGGAGTGGCTACGGCGGGCAGCTGACGGCCTTCGTGGCGCCGCTGGTGGAGGCGGGCTTCTCGGTGGTGGCCGGTACGACGCGCCGGGGGCACGGGGTGTCGGTCCGGGCGCCTCAGCTCGCTGCCGGAGATGGCGGGACATGGTGGCGCGGGTGGG
>JBKGHK010001173.1:0-2166 GCA_046520375.1 Pyxidicoccus sp. 3LFB2 | reverse complement strand
CTTCGCCGCGAGGGCCAGCGCCAGGGCGCCGCCGAGCCGGCCCGCACCGACGATGACCACGGGAGGGCGGGTGGCGCGGGGCTGACGCTGGCGAGCGGACGGGGCGGGCATCGCGACCTCAGGGGCTGACCGCACCCGGGAGGGCGCGGAGGGTGCGGAGGTCATGTCACCACGCATGGGGCCGCAGGGCACGCGGGACGTGCGCTGGGTCCGAGAGGCTGGCCGGTGGCTTCCGCCTGGCCTCCAAGGTTCGCGCTCAGGGGACGTGCGCTGGGAGGCCGGCGCTCACAGCTCGGCCTCCGCGAGCTTCAGTGCGAGTCGCGCTGGAACTGGAGCTGCCCGGACCGCACCGCGACGCGCACCCGGTCGCCCGAGCCGAACTCGCCAGCGAGGATGCGCTCCGCCAGGGGTGCTTCCACCAGCCGCTGCACCATCTGCCGCATGGGCCGCGCGCCGAGCTGCGGGTCGAAGCCACCGGACTTCAGCAGGTGGCCCACCACGTCCTCGCCCGCGACGTACTGGATGCCGCGCTCCGAGGCGAGCCGCTTGCTGCTCTCCTCCAGCAGCAGCGTGGCGATGCGCGCCACCTCCACCTCTTCCAGCGGGCGGAAGGGGAGCCGCTCGTCGATGCGGTTCCACAGCTCCGGAGGCAGCGCCTTGCGCGCGGCCGAAGACGCCAGGTCCATGGCATCCGACGGCCCGGCCGCATCCGCCCCGAAGCCCACCGGACGGCCCGTGCGCGAGAAGGCCTCCGCGCCCAGGTTGGTGGTCATCACGATGACCGTGTTCGAGAAGTCGATGTGCCGGCCCTTGCCGTCCGTCAGCCGCCCCTCCTCCAACACCTGGAGCAGCAGCATCTGCACCTCGCGGTGCGCCTTCTCGATTTCGTCCAGCACCACCACCGACGACGGACGGCGGCGCACCGGCTCGGTGAGCTGGCCTCCCTCGCCAAAGCCCACGTAGCCCGCCGGCGCGCCGATGAGCCGCGAGACACCGTGCTGCTCGGACATCTCGCTCATGTCCAGGCGCACCAGCGCGTCCCGGTTGCCGAACAGCACCTCCGCCAGCGCCCGCGCCATCTCCGTCTTGCCCACGCCCGTGGGGCCCAGGAAGAGGAAGCTGCCCATGGGCCGCCGCGAAGCGAAGCCCGCGTAGTTGCGGCGGATGACCCGGGCGATGCGCGCCACCGCCTCCGTGTGGCCGATGACGCGCTCGGACAGGTCCTGCTCCAGCCGCAGCAGGCGCGCCGAGTCGTTCATCAAGAGCCGCTCCTCGGGCACGCCCGCGAGCTTCGCCACCACCCGCGCCACGTCCGACGCCTCCACCACCTCGCGGCCCTCGCGGTGGCAGCGGCTGCCCGCCAGGTCCACCACCGAGATGGCCTTGTCCGGCATGAACCGGTCCGTCACGTAGCGGCTGGCCAGCGACGCGGCGGCCTCCAGCGCCTCCGGCAGGTAGCGCAGCGCGTGGTGCTCCTCGTAGCGGCCGATGATGCCCTGGAGGATTTCCACCGTCTCCGGCACCGACGGCTCGTTCACCACCACCGCCGTGAAGCGCCGCTCCAGCGCCGGGTCCGCGCTGATGAACTTGCGGTACTCGTCGTGCGTCGTCGCGCCGATGCAGGGGAACTCGCCCCGGGCCATCGCCGTCTTCAGCTCGTTGGCCGCGTCCTGCGGGCCCTCGCCCGTGGAGCCCGCGCCCACCAGCGTGTGGATTTCGTCGATGAAGACCACCACGCGCCCCTCCGCGCGGCGGACCTCCTCCTTCAGTGCGTTGAGCTTCTCGGAGAACGAGCCCCGAAGCTGGGTGCCCGCCACCAGCGACGCCATGTCCAGCTCCACCAGCACCTTCTCCGCCAGCGAGCCGCGCAGCTGCAGCAGCCGCTGCGCCACGCCCTCCACCACCGCCGTCTTGCCCACGCCGGGCTCGCCCAGCAGGCACGGGTTGTTGGTGCGGCGCTTGCCCAGGATGTCGATGACCTCCTCGACCTCGCGCGCACGGCCCACCACCGGATCCAACCGTCCCTCGCGGGCCGCCTGGCTCAGGTTGCGCCCCAGCGACGTGAGCAGGGGGAAGGCCTTGGCATCCAGCGTCACGGACACCGCCCGCGCCACCGGGGCCTGGGGCAGCGCCGGGCGCGCCACCGGTGCGGGCGGAGGCGCCACG
>JBKGHK010001172.1:0-2167 GCA_046520375.1 Pyxidicoccus sp. 3LFB2 | reverse complement strand
CGGCCTGGCGCGCAGCCCGGAGGCGCTCGCCGAGCCCGTCCGCGCGTGGCCCGCATGCTGGAACGGCGACAGGGACGCGCTGGAGCCCGAACCTGCTGGACGCGGCGGTGGCCATGGTGGCGCGCGCCGGCGACTCGGCCCTGTTCGACACGTTCCTCCAGCGGATGCCGAAGGAGCCGGACCCGGCCACGCAGCGCCGCTACCTCATGGCCCTCACCGGCTTCGAGGACCCGGCGCTGGCCGCGCGCGCGCAGGAGCTCTACTTCAGCGACACGGTGAAGACGCAGGACGTGGCCAGCTTCATCACCGGCCTGCTGGCCAACCGCACCGGCCGTGAGACGTGGTGGGCGCAGATGCAGAAGCGGTGGAAGGACGTGGTGGCCCGCACGGGCAGCGCGCCCATGCTGCTGCGCCGCATCGTCGAGGCCATGGGCATCCTGCGCACCCGCGAGCAACTGGAGGCGGTGAAGGCGCTGCTCCAGGCCAACCCCGTGCCCGAGGCGCAGCAGGCCACCGCGCAGACGCTGGAGCGGCTGTCCCAGGACGTGGCCCTGCGGGAGCGCTGCGGCGCCGAGGTGTCGGCCTGGCTGAAGAAGCAGCCGTGAAGACCACCCTCACGCCCCAGAGCCTCGCCAGTGCGCGCGAGGCCCTGCGCCAGGCCAACGCCCGCCTGGAGCGCGCCTTCCCCGGCGAGTCCCCTCGCCGGCAGCCGGTGCACGTGGTGTACGGGGGCGCCCACCTCTTCCGCGCGACGACGGCGCGGAAGCTGGGCGACCTCGCGCTCGCGGCGCTGAGGGACTACGCCCCGGACGCCGCGGAGCTCGCCCACAGCCTGGGGCTGCCCCAGCGCGGCCGCTTCGCCCAGCGCGTCTACGGGCGCGTGGTGGACAAGCTCGAGCGCGAGCCCGTGGAGGACCTGCGCATCGACTTCGAGGACGGGTATGGCCACCGCCCCGACGCGGAGGAGGACGGGCACGCCGTCTCCGCCGCGGAGGAGCTGGCGCGGGGCCTGGAGCAGGGCACGCTGCCGCCCTTCATCGGCATCCGGGTGAAGTCCTTCACCGAGGAGCTGTTCGAGCGGTCCTCGCGCACGTTGGACTTGTTCCTCACCACGCTGCTGGAGCGCACGGGCGGGAAGCTGCCGCCCTCGTTCGTCGTCACGCTGCCCAAGGTGTCGGTGCCCGAGCAGGTGGCCGCCCTGGCACGCATGCTGGAGGTGCTGGAGACGGAGCGCGGGCTGCCTCCGGGCTCGCTGGGCATGGAGCTGATGGTGGAGACGCCCCAGGCCCTGTTCGACTTGGAAGGGCGGCTGCACCTGCCCCGGCTGGTGGCGGCGAGCGCGGGCCGGTGCACCAGCGTGCACCTGGGTGTGTACGACTACACCGCCGCGCTCAGCGTCAGCGCCCATGCGCAGAGCATGCTGCACCCCGCCTGTGACTTCCTGCGGGACGTGGTGCAGGTGTCGCTGGCTGGCACCGGCATCATGCTGGCCGACGGCGCCACCAACGTCATGCCCGTGCCGCCGCACAAGGCCCAGGGTGACGCGGGCGTGCTGCCCACGCAGCGGCGGGAGAACATGGAGGCGGTGCACCGGGTGTGGCAGCTGTCGTACCGGCACATCCGGCACTCGCTGGAGCGCGCGTGGTACCAGGGGTGGGATTTGCACCCGGCGCAGCTCCCCGTGCGCTACGCGGCCGTGTATGCGTTCTTCCTGGAGGGGCTGGATGCCGCCTCCCGCCGGCTCAAGGCGTTCATGGAGAAGGCCGCGCAGGCCACGCTGGTGGGCGACGTGTTCGACGACGCGGCCACCGGGCAGGGGCTGCTCAACTTCTTCCTGCGCGGGCTGAGCTGCGGTGCGCTGAATCAGGACGAGGTGCTGGCCGCCGGCCTCACGCTGGACGAGCTGCGCAGCCGCTCCTTCCGCGCCATCGTCGAGTCACGCCGCGCCCGTGCTTCTGGAGGGTGAAGCGGCCGAAGCGGTGGGCCGGGGGCGCGCTGTTCCCGTGCCTCCGGAGCGGCGGGGGCGAGGCACACCGCTCCGTCCTTGCATGGCGGGGAGCCGGGGCTGCCTTGGGGGCGTGCTGTTCGGAAATGTCGGGGGTTTTGGTGGCGGGCGGTCTCAACCCGTCAACGCAACGGCCCGGGCCAATACCTCGGCGGGGGTATG
>JBKGHK010001171.1:0-2169 GCA_046520375.1 Pyxidicoccus sp. 3LFB2 | reverse complement strand
GTTTCGGCGGGCGTCCGGGCGGGTTCCGCTCCTCCACGCCGCGCCCGCCCCCCCACGCCGGAGCAGATCCAGGCGCTGGCGTCGCGCGAGCACGTGCCCGCCCGCATCGCCAAGGGTGAGCTCGAGGGGAAGATGAAGGCGCGCATCTGGCGCAAGCTGCACGCCGAGGAGGCGAAGCGCTTCGACCAGGTCTACGAGCTGATGGGCCAGACGCCCGGCCTGTCGCTGGGGGATGCCTTCGGCGTGCTCCAGAGCGGCATGACGGTGGCCGAGTTCATGGCGCGCAAGGAGCGCACCCAGCGCAAGGCCGCCATCAAGCAGGCCCGGGGCGAGGTGGAGAACGCCATCGTCGCGGAGTTCCTCGCCCAGCTCATCGCCGACAAGGCCGAGGTCTCCGTGGTGCTGGCGGAGCGCTCCCTGCTGGACACGCTGATGGTGGAGGAGCCCATCGCCTTCACCCTGGAGCGCACCGGGCGGCTGGAGAAGCTGCAGGTGGTGCTGCTGTCGCGCCGCGCGGACTGGGAGCGGCTCTTGCCCGGCCTGGAGCGCGACGCGAAGCTGACGCAGAAGCCCGCGGCCGTGGCGCGCCAGCCGGACAAGCGCCCGTACTCGGACCCGCGCGCCTTCCTGGACCACCTGGGCCAGACGGTGAAGCTGGTGCTGCGCAACGGCATCACCCTGGCGCTGCCGCTGATGCACGTGGGCCGGTTCGACCTGCTGCTGGGCGAGAAGGGCCACGAGGTCTTCGTGCCGCTGCACGCCCTGCTCCGCTTCGAGCCGCCCCCCGCCGACGAGAGCGCCCCCGAGGACGAGGCCTGAGGGCCGCCGTCTCCTCGGGGCGCTGTTCCCCCTCCCCACCTTCGAGACACTCCATGCGCCCCTTCTTCTCCCGCATCATCAAGCCCTGGCTCGCCCTGGCCGCGACGGCCGCCATGGTGGGCGCCACGCAGCAGGGGTGCTCCAAGGACTCCGGAGCCCCGGCGAAGGCGCCGGAGGCCGCTGCTGCCGCTGCTCCCGCCGCTCCCGCCGCCAACGAGAAGCGCGAGGGCGGAGTGCGCGTGGTGGAGCTGTCGGTGACGGAGAAGGGCTATGAGCCCAGCCCGGTGACGCTGAAGAAGGGCGAGCCGGTGAAGCTGGTGGTGACGCGCAAGACGGAGCAGACGTGCGCCACCGAAGTCGTCATGGACGGCTACGACATCAACACCCCGCTGCCGCTGAACCAGCCGGTGGAAATCGCCTTCACCCCCAAGGAGTCCGGCAAGCTCGTCTACGGCTGCGCCATGGGGAAGATGATTTCCGGCGTGTTCATGGTGGACTGAGGGACGGCGGCCGAATTCTGTCCTCCGCCGCGAGTCGGCCCTAGGCTCGGCGCCCTGCATGGGCGGCGCGGCGGAGCTTCTTACCCGGCATGTCTTCCTCGACCTCGAGACCACGGGGCTGGACCCGCGTGTGGACGAGGTCATCGAGCTCGGCTGCCTCTTCTATGAAAACGGGCGGGAAGTGGACCGCTTCGCGCGCCTGTACTCGGCGTCGAGGCCCCTGCCCCTCACCATCCGCCGGCTGACGGGCCTGACGGACGCGGACCTCCTGGGCCGCCCCCGCTTCGGCTCGGACCTGGCGGAGCTGCGCGAGCGGCTGCGCGGGTGGACGGTGGTGGCGCACAACGCGCCCTTCGAGAAGGGCTTCCTGCCGGACGTACTGGGCCCCATCCGCGCCCCGGTGCTCGACTCGTGCGAGCTGATGCACTACCTGCACCCGGAGCTGCCCAGCCACTCGCTGGAGTCGCTGCTGCGCCAGGCGGGGCTGGCCCTGCGCCAGCCGCACCGGGCCCTGTCCGACTGCGAGGCGGTGCAGTCCGTGCTGGTGCACGCCATGGAGCGCTGCATCCGCGAAGGCCGGGGCGATGATGTCTCGGACCTGCTCGCCACGCTGGACCCGCGCCCCGGCGCGGAGCTGCGGCTGTCCCAGGCCGACGCGGGCCTGGAGGACGATGCCCACGGCGCCTTCGACTACGAGGAATGGCCGCTGGTGGACCTGCTGGCGCGGCTGCGCACGGCGTGCCGGGCGATGTCCGTGCCCCTGAAGCTGGAGTCGCAGGGCTTCCTGCGCGGGCGTCCAGAGCGCAAGCGCGCGGGCGGCGTGTCGGCCCCGCCCGAGCCGGACGCGGAC
>JBKGHK010001170.1:0-2170 GCA_046520375.1 Pyxidicoccus sp. 3LFB2 | reverse complement strand
CGCAGGAGGCCTGACCACCTCCTCTGCCAACTCCAACCCTTCGTTTCTTTCTAGTGCGCCCCTTCCCCGGGCCAGGCCGGCAGGGGTCATCCGCGAGGAGGGCTCGCGGGTGGAGCGGACTTCAGCTCGGTGAGCTGCTTCTCCAGCAGGGTGACCTGCCGGTCCATGTTCAGCTTCTGGGGGAGCGCCCGGGCGACGCGCAGTGCCTCCTCCAGCGTCCTCACCGCCTCGTCCCGGTCCCCGCGAGCGTTCAGCAGCTCCGCCCGGTTCGTCAGCAGGAGCACCCGGACGCGCCCCGCGGCCTTGTTGTGGAGCGCGCGGTCGATGGCCGCCAGCGCATCGTCGGGACGCTGCATGGCTTGATAGAGCATGGAAAGGTGTCGTGGTGGCGCCTCGTCGTGCGGAAGCTCCTGCTCGTTGCGCTGCAGCAGGGGCAGTACCCGCGTGGGCTCCTCCAGCGTCAGCGCCGCGCTGACGAGATTCATCCCGAGCGACACCCGCGCCTGGGGCGTCGGTGCGCGGGAGGCCTCGGCCTCCAGGAAGGCAAGCCACTCGCGGGCCACGGCCTGCTGTCCCGGAGCATCCCCCTCCTCGGCCCGGAGCGTCAGGCGTCCCTCGTAGAGGGTGGAGCGGTCATCCACGGACATGGCGATGTGAGGCGGGGCGAGCGCCTCGGAGGCCTTCGCATCCAAGGCACGGCGCAGCGCGGCAGTCTCCGGGTTCTCCGAGGGCATCATCAGGGCGCAGGTGAGCGCGCGGTTCGCCGACCCGGCCCACGCGGGTGAGCGCGGCAGCCGGGGCAACTCCTCCAGCGCCTTGCGTGCACAGGGCTCGAACTGCCTGGACTTCATCAAGGTGCCCAGCAGCGACTGGAGCGCGCGCCCCCGATGGGGCCAGTCCATGGGGGCCTCCGCCAGCACGCGTGAAAAGGCCTCGGAGGCTTCCTGCTCCTTGCCAGCGCCATGGAGCGCATCCGCCCGGGCCAGCAGTGCATCCGGCCCCGAGCCCTCCGCGCGCCACGCCCGTTCACCGTCCGCGAGCAGTTGCTCCAACTGCGCCAGGCTGGTGTCACCCGGCGCGCGCACCAGCACCTGCTCCTGGCGGGGGTCGATGACGTAGAGGGTGGGCAGGGTGTCGAGGGGGAACTTCTCCAGGAAGGGCTCGTTCTGGGGAAGGTCCGTGTCCACTTCGAGCCAGACGAAGCGGTCGGCATGCTTCGCGAGCTTCGGGTCCGACAGCACGTAGGCCTTCAGCGTGAGGCAGGGCGGGCACCAGGAGGCCCAGGCATCCACGAAGAGGGGCACGCCCTTCTCACGGGCCTCGGAGAGCGCGCGCTCGTAGTCATCCGAGATGAAGGGCAGCACGTGCCCGGAAGCGGAGGCCCGGCCTGGCGCGGGTGTCGGACGCGAGGCCGCACAGGCACCTCCGAGCAGGAGCAGCAGGGAGGGCAGGACCCGGCGCGCGGCCTGGAGGCGTCTGACGGAGTGCCGCGTCGCGCGGACATGGAGCGACTTCCGGAGCATGGCGTCTTCCTGTGCGGGCCGTGCGTCTTCATGGCCAGAGGGGGAGGGCGGCCCGCCAAAGGCAGGGGCGCGTGCCCTCCGACACCGCCGCGAGCAGCAGGTTCCCGGCGCGAGGGGACATGTGCACTGGGCCCCTCGCGCGAGAAGCCGCTCAGCCCAGGGCCGTGCGGGGCACCACGGCCCCACGCGACAGCCGCCACGCGCCGACGGAGGCCAGCAGCGCAGCCAGGGTGGAGAGCATCAGCGCCAGCGCCACGTTGTGCAGCGACTCATAGACGCCCATGAGGAAGATGGAGGCCGGCACGTCGGTGCTCGTGGCGTAGCGCAGCAGGGACATGACGCCGGTGGCGAAGCCGAGCGCACCAGCCATCAAGGTGAACAGCGCGAGCGACAGCATCAGCGGCACGAGGCGCGACTCGGGCCGGCGCGCGTACTGGAGACAGGTGAAGACGAGAGCGAGTCCTGCCAGCAAGGTGGGGTACATGCCCCAACCCCCTGCGATGAATGCATTCTGCATGGTGCCTCCGGGTGACTGCGGTGTCTGTCCCCCTGGACACCCCGGCGCGGAGGAAGTTCCCGCGCGGCCCGGAAAAATCGGTGCGTCAGTCGTCCTGCGGCTCGGCGGCGGGCCGCGGGCGGCGCGCGGG
>JBKGHK010000116.1:0-19465 GCA_046520375.1 Pyxidicoccus sp. 3LFB2 | reverse complement strand
GCTCGCAGGCGCCGCGGGCACCGGGACGGGGCGCGGGAGCCGGCGCCAGCGGCGTCACCGTCACGTCCTGCGCCAGCGACTCCAGGTCATGGAAGCCCTTGCCGCTCACGTCCGCGCCCTGGAAGCGGGCCCACCCCTGGAGGTTGCGGTGGAACGTGCGCGTCATCTGCCAGAGCTGGAGGCCGCTGTTGGCCGTGTACACGTAGAGCGTCCGCTTCGGGTTCCACGGGTTGGGCAGCGCCAGCGCGAGCCCGTCGTCCGGGCGGCCATACGTCTTGCCCTGCCAGCGGAAGTAGCGCCGGCCCAGCTCCATCGGGAGCTTCTTCTCCTCCACGAGCCGCGCCAGCAGCGCGTTGTCCTCCGCGCCGCCCAGCAGCACGAGGTCCCGGTCCGCGAGCTCCGCGTCCGTCACCTCGCCGTCCGGCTTGAGCTGCGGGAGCAGCTCCGTGAAGGCATCCGCCAGGACCTCGCGGTAGCCCAGCGCCAGCGTGCGCATGGACTCCGTCTGCCGGGCGGTGCCGTGCACGAGGAGCAGCCGCTCGAAGGCGTCCGCCTGGTTGGACAGGACCTGGAAGCGCTCGCGCGGCACGGGGATGTCGTTGGCCGCGTTGAACACCACGCGCACCGGTGCCTCGGCCGTGCGGAAGGTGAAGGTTTCACTCGCCGCGCCCTTCACCTCCACGCGCTCGAACGTGGAGCCCTTCGCCGTGCGCACCTCCACCAGCGTGACGAAGTGCCAGGGCCTCGCGCCCGGCTGCTCCACCTTCAGCGTCACCTCGTAGCCGTCCTTCGCCTGGGCGGCGGTGGCGCGGATGCGCGGCTGGGGCAGGCCGGTGCGCTCCAGCCACTGCGCGACGAAGGCCCCCACGTCCTTGTTGGTGGCCTCCAGCACGGTGCGCTTGAAGTCCGCCGTGGTGATGTCCTTGTTCGCGTACTTCGCGTGCACCGCGCCCATCGCCTTGCTGAAGTCGGGGTTGCCCAACAGCAGCCGGAGCTGGTGCAGCGCGAAGGTGCCCTTGATGCGCGGCAGCAGGTAGGTGCCGTAGCGGCCGTAGTCCGTCTTCGCATTCACGGGCACCACGTCCGCCTCGCGCGAGGTGGTGAAGAGGTAGCGCGCGTTCAGCTCCGCCAGCGCGTCCCGCTGATGCTCGAAGGCCTTGTCCTCGCCGGCCGGCAGGCCCTTGAGCAGCTTCCAGTACGCGGCGGTGCCGCTGGCCAGCCAGTTGTCGCCGTCGGTGGAGGGGAACACGGTGTTGGCCCAGAGCAGCTTCTCGTCGAAGGTGACGACGTCCTTCACCTTCGCCAGATCGCGCCTGGGCGCGGCGGCCTCGTCCGGTGCCTTCCACGTCTTGCGCGCTTCCTTCAGCCGGTCCGCGACGACGAGGGGGCTGAAGGTGGTGTAGCCCAGCGACAGGTGCGGCGTGGCGCCGGGCAGGTCCGGCATGAAGCGGCTGCCCACCATCTTCTCGCGCAGCGTCGTCTTGCCGTAGTGGGCCAGGAACATCAGCTTCTCGGCCATCTCGGAGGTGGTGACCTTGCCGTCACACGCGTGGGGCCGGTTGATGGGGCTGGTGGCCAGCATCCGGATGGACGCGTCCAGGTCGAAGCCCTTCTTGCCGTACTTCGCGTAGTACTCCCAGAAGGCGATGTCCCGGTTCGCCGCGTTGAAGGCCAGGTCCACCGGGGCGTTGTCCGGGTTGGGCACGTACTCCTTGCGCACCTCCGGGTCCCGGTTGTTGTTGTTCGCCCAGATGAAGTCCTTCAGGTTGCCCGGCGTGTCCGCGGCGTTGCCCTTGCTGCCGGTGCGCCACAGCCGCGTCTTCTTGGTGCCGAGCAGGAAGCAGGCACCTTCGTCCGTCTTGGTGTCCGCCAGCGTCCAGTCGTTGCTGTAGAGGCCGTTGTTGCCGTCCTTCATGATGCGGGCGACGTCATCGATTGAGGACGCGTACTGGGCCGCCTTGCGGATGCGGTTGCTCTGCGGCGTGCCGTTCATGTCGAACGGCGTCTGTCCCACCGTCGTCTCGCCGATGACGATGCCCGCGGAGTTGACGTACCAGTCCGCGCCGCTGTGGATGCCGCCCGGGAAGGTCTGCATCACGAAGCGGTGACCCTTCGTCGGCTGCACATCCAGCATCACGTCCCAGTGGACGCCGGTGTAGCCGTTCCACATGAAGATCTGCCCGATGATGGCGCGGCCGTCCTTGGTGGCCGACTTCGTGGCCACGAACGAGGAACAGTGGTCGCCCTTGCCGGCGCGCTCAATCTCGTCCTCGGCCTTGAGGAAGGTGCGGCCGGACAGCGGCGTGGCCGTGGCGCGGTTGGCCTCCTCGAGCTGGCCCGCATCCACCGCGGAGTTGAGCGTCACGATGTCCAGCAAGTCCAGCTCGCGGTCCTTGAACTTCGCGCCGGCCTTGTTGGCGCCGTCGGCGATGCCCTTCATCTCCTCCAGGTACTCGGCGTCGTACTTGCGCAGGAAGAGCGCGTCCGCGAGCAGCCGGGCATGGCTCCAGCCCTTCACCGCATCCGTCTTGTCCTTCTGGATGCCGAGCTTCTCCATGTAGCGGACGATTTCCCCGCCCGTGAGCTCGCCGAATTGGTGGCCGCGCTCGTAGGGCTCGCCCTCGATGTGGACGTAGATCCACCCGCCGTCGTCATAGCGGAAGCCCTTGCCGGCCCAGCGCACGGACTCCATCGGGACATAGGCGGTGATGTCGTCCACCTTCTCCAGGCGCACGTCGTCGAACCACGCGGTGCCGGACGCCTTGCCGTTGCGCCCCAGGTGGAGCTGCACGCGGTCCGAAGACTGGGTGGCGAAGAAGAGCGTCGACACGCGGGTGCCGGCCTCCGCGGCCGGGGCGGGCGTGCAGTTGGTGAAGGGGAAGCTCTTCATCGACAGACAGGCGCCGTGCGCGGTGGGGTAGCGCGCCTGCGGGTCCGCCTGGACGCCCTTCGTGCGCACCCAGGCGCTGACGCGGTAGAGCTGGCCCACCTGGAGCTTCATCGCCTCGGACTCGACGGTGGTCTCCGCGCCGCCCTGGGGGCTTTCGATGACCAGCCCCCTGGCGCCCTCCGCCTTCGACTCGGAGGAGGCGGACACCTTGCCCTGGCCCTTGGACGTCCAGAAGGCGGGCAGCGCCGAGGCACCTCCGGCCAGCTCGAAGCTTCCGTTGGGCACGGGGATGGGAGAGGACGCGGGCGCCGCGCTGGCGGGGGCCGAATGAAGCGCGCCCGCGGACAGCAGGAGCACGCCGAGGAGCTTCGACGTCAAGCGGTGGTCGGACATGTAGGAGGTCCCATCCCAGGTGGGGCCGGGCATCGGCTTGGGAGACGGCCGGAGCCCATGACACTTCCCCTGCCGCCAAGCGTCAACCCAGACCGAGCAGGTTGCCTCATGACGCGAAGCGGCTTGCCTGCCCGGCCCTCAGCGAAGCACGTGGGTACTCGCGCGGAGCACTCCGCGCACCACGCGGCGGAGGGCATCCACGCGCCTCGCGGGGACGGCGGGCGGGTCCACGGGTGCGTCCCAGTCGAAGCGGCGCAGCCGGGACAGGAAGCCCTGGCGCACACACCCCTCCAGGCTGAAGACATGCAGGTCGTGCGTCCAACGCACCGCCAGCCGCAAGTCCCGTGACAGCTCGGCCCAGTCCAGCGGAGGCGCGAGGTGTGCTCCCGGCAGCTCCACCCCACCGCCGGTGATGCCCACCGCGATGGAGGGCGCGCCCGGCCCGTAGCTCCACAGCAGCGCCGCGCCGTGCGGGCGCACGAAGCTGGTGTAGAGCATCAGCACCTCCCGGTCCGACGGCAGGTCCAGCACCCCGGACAGCCGCTGCAACAGCGTGGAGCGCGACTGCCGCTCGTCCACGATGAAGGGGAACTGGTACGTGTCCACCCGGTGGCCGTCCGCGCGGATGCGCTGCACCAGCGCCCCGTAGCCGGCTCGCGCCTCTCGCACGCGCGCTCCCCGCACCAGTCGGGGCAGCAGCCCCGGAAGCCTGCGCCACCCGCCTTCGAGCATCCCTCGCAGCTCGCGAATGTCCGGCTCGATGTCCAGCCCCACGCCCGCCCACTTCAGCCCATGCTCCGCCGTCCATGCCTGGAAGGCGTCGTAGCGCGCCGTGGCCTGGGCCACGTTCCCCGCGTGGAACCAGTAGCCCTGCTCCTCGGGCAGCAGCAGCCACGCCGTGACGGGAATGCCCTCGCGGTTCAGGTGACGCACCACCTCCGCGCGCTCGGGGCCCAGGTCCAGCAGGCCCAGACTCACGCCGGCTCGCAGCGCCACCAAATCTCCGGTGACGGCTGGCGCGGCGAAGAGCTCTTGCAGCGGGCCGGGTGCCAGCTCGCAGAAGAAGGTCAGGCGGGGGGCTTCCATCTCGAATGACTCCGGGGGCGGGCCGTCAGTCCGCCCGGGTTCGGTCTCGTGCCAGGGCACCATACTGCTTCAGCTTCCGGTACATCGTCGCCGCGCTGATGCCGAGCTGCCGGGCCGTCACCGTCTGGTTCCCCGCGTTGCGCTCCAGCGCCGCGAGGATGTAGTCCCGCTCGATGTCCCCCAGCGGGCGGACACCTGCCGCCACCACGGGCGCGGGCAGCGATGCCCGGATGTCCTCGGGCAGGTCCTCCAATTCGATGCGCCGGCCTCTCGCCAGGGCCACCGCCCGCTCCAGCGCATTCTCCAGTTCCCGCACGTTGCCCGGCCAGTCGTAGCGGACGAGCTGATCCGCCGCCCGAGGCGTCAGCGTGGGCGACGGCCGGCCCATGCGCCCGGCGGCGCCGAGAGCAGCACCCGCGCCAACGGCAGGACGTCCTCGCGCCGCTCCCGTAGTGGAGGCACCCGCAGCTCCACGACACGCAGGCGGTAATAGAGGTCCTTCCGGAAGCGGCCCGCTTCCACCTCCCGCGCGAGGTCGCGATGCGTCGCCGCCAGCACGCGGACGTGGATGGGCCGGTTGCGATTCTCCCCCACCCTGCGGACCTGACGCTCCTGCAGCGCGCGCAGCAGCTTCGCCTGCACCGCGGGCGCCAACTCCCCCACCTCGTCCAGGAACAGCGTCCCACCGCCCGCCGCTTCGAGCAGCCCCGCCCGCTCCCGCACCGCGCCGGTGAAGGCGCCACGGGCATGGCCGAACAGCTCGCTGTCCAGCAGCGTCTCCGACAGCGCCGCGCAGTTGAGGGCCAGGAAGGGCTCCGCCGCGCGCGCGGACGTGTCGTGAACCAGCCGTGCCACCCGCTCCTTGCCCACCCCGCTCTCCCCCAGGATGAGCACCGTCGAGTCCACCTCCGCCACCCGCCGCGCCAGCTCCAGCACCCGCCGCATTCCGCCACTCACAGCCACGATTCCGGACGCATCCACAGGGGCAGTTCCCGCGCGCGACAGGGCACGCTGGCTCGCCTCCAGTCGCTGCTCCGCGCGCTTCAGCTCTCCAGCGATTCGGCGCAGGGCCCCATCCAGCCCGTCGGACTCGAAGAAGGCCAGGTGCGGCTCCAGCTCCGCGCCCCACTCCTCCCGAGTCCTCGCGCGGAAGCGGCACACCGGGTCGCCCTTGCCGAGGCACTGGTCCTCCAGCACGTAGATGGGGTGTCCTTCCGTGCGGCTGAGATAGCCGCTCGCGAAGCCGGTGAGCGTCCAGCACACCGGGGCGTCCGCGCGTCCCATGTGGAGCCGGTGCTGCTCCGCTTCATAGGACGCCTCCATCCGAGCGCCCTCGGGCGAGAACGGGTCCTCCGCTCCGGGCACCAGCCGGATGAGCCCCTGGAGCCGGTGGATGACGCCCCCGGCCTGGCGCCAGTCGTCCGTGCGCTCCCACGTGAAGGCGGAGCACAGCGCCTCCGCCATGCGCCACCCATGCGCGAAGGCGAAGCGCGTGAGCACCGCCCGCGCCGCCGTGACGCCGAAGGTGTCCTGCACCGCCTTGCGCAGCAGGCCCATGGCCACCGCGTCCAGGATGAGCGCCCGCTGCCCGGCGAAGCGGACCTCGCCCTCCTCCGCGTCGATGTCCAGCAGCTCGCGGATGTCCAGGTCCTCCAGGCGCATCGACTCCTCCTTCAGTTTGAAGGAGTGGGCTACTTCAATTTGAAGGAGCCCTCACGGCACATGAAGCACGGGCGATGGGTAACCAACGGAAACTCCTCGGGGCTCCGGGGTGGCTCGGGCGTTGCTGTCTCGGGAGGCTTCCTTCCACCCCAGGACTGCTCCCATGCAACCCACGTTGGACTTGATGAGCCCCGAGACGCGCGCCAACCCCTACCCGCTCTACGCGGAGCTCCGGCGCACCGGCATCCGGCAGGTAGAGCCCGGAGGCCTGTGGGCCGTCAGCCGGTACGAGGACGTGGTGGCCGTGCTGAAGGACCCGCGCCGCTTCTCGTCGGAGGGGCTGGCCCGGGGCTTCCTCCCGCCATGGATTCAACGCAACCCCACCGCGCAGTCGCTGGTGGTCAAGGATCCGCCGGCCCACTCACGGCTGCGCGGGCGCGTGGCCCGCGCGTTCGGCCCCGCGGCCCTGGCCCTGCTGGAGCCAAAAATCCGCGCCCTCTCCGATGAGCTCACCCGGAACCTCCTCCGCGCCGAGGGCGAGGTGGACTTCCTGGACGCCTTCGCCCTGCGCCTCCCCGTGCGCGTCCTCGGCCTGCTCTTCGGACTGGAGGCGGACGAGTACCCGAGGCTCAAGGGCTGGGCGGATGACCTCGTCAGCATCCCCGCGGGCCAGCACCCACCCGAGGAGCAGGCCCGCATCCGGCAGAGCCTCGTGGACATGGAGCAGTGCTTCGAGACGCTCATCGAAGCGCGCCGGACAGCGCCAGGAGACGACCTCATCAGCGAGCTCATCCGCCCCGGGGAGGACGGCTCCGTGCTCACCCACGACGAGCTCGTCAGCTTCCTCTTCAGCCTGCTGCCGGCGGGAGTCGAGACCACCGTCTACCTGCTGGCCAACACGATGTTCGTCCTGTCCGAGCGCCCCGAGGACCTCGCGGCCGTGCGCGCGGACCTGCGCCTCATCCCCAAGCTCATCGAGGAGGTCCTCCGCTTCGAGCCACCCGGCCACTCCAGCCTCCGGCTCACCACCGAGGAGACGGAAGTCGGCGGCGTCCTCATTCCGCGCGGGGCCGCCGTGGTGGTGCTGCTCGCGTCGGCGTTGCGCGACGAGCGCCAGTTCCCCCAGGCGGACCGCTTCGACCTCGCGCGGGGCGGCTCGGCCCACCTGGCCTTCGGCCACGGCGTCCACTACTGCCTGGGGGCCATGCTCGCGCGCCTCGAAGCACGCCTCGGACTGGAGGCGCTCCTCCCCCGGCTCCTGGCCTTCCACCGCGCCTCCGGCCCCATTGCCTGGTCCCGCTCGCTCATCGCCCGGGGGCCGCTCGCCCTCCCACTGCAGCTGTTCCCTGCCTGACGGCCGCGTCCACGACCTTGGCATCCCGACACCGGACGCGGCACCCTGGCGCGTCCGGCGCCGCCGCTGGAGCGGTGCGCCCATCCGAGGAGAACGACATGGAATTCCACAGGGGCCGGCTGTTCGACCACGTCCACCTGCGCGTGAAGGACCTCGACGCGAGCAAGCGCTTCTACCGTGCCGTGCTGGAGACCGTCGGCGTCCCCCTCGGCGGAGAGAGCCCGCATAGCTTCTACGCCGACGAGCTCTACGTCAGCCCCGTGGACCCGGGCACCCCGCCCGCCGCGCGAGGCGTCCACCTGGCCTTCCAGGCCCATGACCGCGAGACGGTGCACCGCTTCCACAAGGCGGCGCTCGCGGCGGGCGGCCGCGACAACGGCGGCCCCGGGGAGCGCTCCTACCACCCGGGCTACTACGCCGCCTTCGTGCTGGATCCGGACGGCAATAATATTGAAGTGGTGTTCCATGGCCCGGCGCGTCGCTCCGCCACCTCCGTGGTGGTGACGGCCGGCGGCTGACCCGCCCCCACCCGGGGGCCTGTTGCCCCGTGGGCACTTGCGCCCTGAAGCGGTCGACGCTTCTGGGGGCCGGGCGTCCACCGCTGGACGGGACGAGCGCTCGCTGACGCAGCGATGACGTGCAGTGACTACCAACACGGCATGGCTGCGTCCCCACGAGGCATCGAGTCCCTGGCGATGGATGACGAGAGCGTGAAGCCCCGGCTGCGGGGGCTGTCCCACCTGCTCGCGGCCGTGGCGGCGCTCTGCGGCTGCGTCCAACTGGCCATGGCCCCCGTCAGTGGCGCCCCGTACGTGGCCGCCCTGGTCTTCGGCCTCAGCATGGTGCTGATGTTCGGGGTGAGCGGGACGTACCACTGGCCCACCTGGAGCCCCGCCGCCTACGCGCGCCTGCGACGCTGCGACCACGCGGCCATCTACTTCCTCATCGCCGGCAGCTTCACCCCCATGGCCGCGCTGGACACGGTGAGCGGCTGGAGCGGTCCGCTGCTCTGGTTGATGTGGGGCTGCGCCCTCACCGGCGCGACGCTGGCGCTGTTCGGAATCTCCGCCTCACGCGGGCTCCGCTCCGGCCTCTACGTCGTGCTGGGCGCGATGGCGACGCCGGTGGTGATGCAGCTGCCGGCGGTGATTGGCCGGGGCCGCGTCTCCCTGCTGGTGCTCGGCGGCGTCCTGTATGCGCTGGGGGCGGTGGTCTACGCCCGCCGCTGGCCGGACCCGAAGCCCACCTTCTTCGGGTACCACGAGGTGTTCCACCTCATGGTCATCGCCGCCGCGGGCGTGCACTACGCTGTGCTCGTCGACGTGCTGTGGAGTCGGTGAGCCGGCGCCTCAGTACGTCCAGGGGAAGCGCTTGAAGTCGCGCTTGCGCTTCTGCACGAAGGCGTCGCGGCCTTCCTGGGCCTCATCCGTGCCGTAGGCCAGACGCGTGGCCTCGCCCGCGAAGAGCTGCTGCCCCACCATGCCGTCGTCGGGGAGGTTGAAGGCGTACTTCAGCATCTTGATGGCCGTGGGGCTCTTCGTGTTGATTTCCGCGGCCCAGTCGAGCGCGAAGTCCTCCAGCTGCGCGTGCGGCACCACCGCGTTGACCATGCCCATCTGGAAGGCCTCCTGCGCGGAGTAGTTGCCGCCCACGAAGAAGATCTCCCGCGCGCGCTTCTGCCCCACCTGGCGCGCCAGCAGCGCGGAGCCGTAGCCGCCATCGAAGCTGGCCACGTCCGCGTCGGTCTGCTTGAAGATGGCGTGCTCCTTGCTGGCGATGGTCATGTCACAGACCACGTGCAGGCTGTGCCCGCCTCCCACGGCCCAGCCCGGCACCACGGCGATGACGGCCTTGGGCAGGAAGCGAATCTGGCGCTGCACCTCCAGGATGTGGAGCCGGCCCAGGCGCGCCGGGTCGGACTCGCCTTCCTCGCCTTCGTACTGGTAGCCGTCCTTGCCGCGGATGCGCTGGTCTCCACCGGAGCAGAAGGCCCAGCCCCCATCCTTGGGCGAAGGCCCGTTGCCGGTGATGAGCACACAGCCCACGTCCGTCATGAAGCGCGTGGCCTCCAGCGCGCGGGACAGCTCGTCCACCGTGCGGGGGCGGAAGGCGTTGCGCACCTCGGGCCGGTTGAAGGCGATGCGGACGGTGCCCTGGTCCACCGCGCGGTGGAAGGTGATGTCCTTGAACTTGAAGCCGTCGACGGGCTTCCAGCGGGCCGGATTGAAGATGGCCGAAACCATGGGTTCTCGCTCGGGGAAGGAAGGTTGAACGGGCGCGGACCCTAGGCCCCGGGGCAGCGTCCGTCCAGGGGAGCGCGCGCTGCCCGTGCGCCGCCGCATGGCCATGGTTCGGGGTGGCGAGGCAGCTCGCCATGCCGGAGGTGGCGGATGAAGCGGACGGCCCTGGGATGTGTCGCCGGATTCATGCTGGGGGCCCAGGCGCTGGCCCAGGGCACGCCACCGCCCCCGGTACCGCCGCCCGAGCTGGAGACCGAGAGCCTCCAGGGCCCGGAGCAGGTCCTCTCCGGCCGGGTGCTGGGCGCGTCCACGGGCATCCTCTATGTCGAGAGCGACCAGGGCCCGGCCATCCCCCTGCGGGTGACGCACGCGACGCGCATCCAGGGCCGGCGCATCCCCAGGGAGCAGGGCGTCGAGGCGTACCTCCGCAAGGTGCTCCCTCCCGGCGGGGCGGTGCGCGTCACGCTCGATGTGCGTACCCACGAAGACGGGACGCCGGAGAACGTCGCCAGGACGCTGGACGTGCCGAAGCCGTAGCCCCGGCGCCCGCCTGGAATCCGACATGCGCCTGACGCGAAGTACGAGCCGTCTGTCCTGCGCTCGCTGAAGGGCTCCGGCCCCGGGGCGGGTGCGCGTCGGCCAGGCTCCACTGCCGCGCGAGCCACCTTGGCCTTGCTTGCCCGAGCCGCCGAGAGTGGCCGGATGGCGCGCGGGGGAAGGGAGGCCGGAGCCTCCCGGAGCGCGCCGCAAGCGAGGACGGACCATGGCTGTGGAACCCCGGTTCCTGTTGCACCGGCGCACCGTGCTGGCCGCGATGCTGGGCGGCGCGGCGGCATCCCTCGTGGGCTGCGGAAGCGACTCCGTATCCCGGCCGCCTCCAGGACCACCGCCGGAGGGCGTGTACATCCCCGAGGTCCGCGCGGGCGAGGACGTGTTCGCCTACCTCCAGCGCATCAAGGGCGGCTTCGACGAGACGCTCTACAAGCAGGTGCTCGGCGCGGCCAATGCCTTCAAGGAAGGCGACGCGCTGGTGGGCGTGGCCGCCGCGGACGAACCCTCACGGGCGAATGCGCGCCAGCTGCTGGAGAACACGCGCCTGGTGGACCTCGGCGGCCGGCCGGTGCGCCAGGACGGGCTCCACGCGCTGCTGGTGGAGACGGAGGACCGCGTCGCCGCGTCCTCCACCGCGGACTGGACGCTGGGCCGGCTGAAGCAGTCCCTGCTGGAGAGCGACGAAGCCGCCATCCACCGGCTGATGCCGGGGCTGAGCAGCGACGTCATCGCCTGCGCCGTCAAGCTGATGAGCGACGAGGAGCTCATCGCCGTGGGGCGCAAGGTGTTCAACCCGCTGCCGGGCAGCAACCTGGGCGCGCGGGGCTACCTGGGCGCGCGCATCCAACCCAACTCCCCCACCGACAACGTGGACGACATCCGCTGGCAGGTGTTCGACGGCTGGGCGTACGCGGTGGGCGACGTGGTGCTGGGCTGCAACCCGGTGTCCTCCACGCCAGAGTCCGTGGGCGCCATCGAGTCCGCGCTGCACGAGCTGCTCGTGACGTTCGGCCTGACGGAGGTGCTGCCCCACTGCGTGCTGGCCCACATCGACGTGCAGGCCGAGGTGGAGCGCCAGCGCCCCGGCAGCACCGGCATCTGGTTCCAGAGCATCGCCGGCAGTGACACCGCCAATGCCACCTTCGACATCTCCGTGGAGAAGATGCTCGGCTACGCGGACACGCGTTCGGGGAAGTACGGCCTGTACTTCGAGACGGGCCAGGGCGCGGACTTCACCAATGGCCACGGCCATGGCTACGACATGGTCCTCCACGAGTCGCGCAAGTATGGCTTCGCGCGCGCGCTGACGCAGCGGGTGGCGCGGGCGCAGGAGGGCGCGGGCCGCGCCGCCGCGCCGTGGGTCCACCTCAACGACGTGGCGGGCTTCATCGGCCCGGAGGTGTTCCGCACCCGGGAGCAGCTCGTGCGCTGCTGCCTGGAGGACATCGTCATGGGCAAGCTGCACGGGCTCACCATCGGCCTGGATGTCTGCTCCACGCTCCACATGGACGTGTCGCTGGATGACCTGGACTGGTGCCTGGAGCGCATCATGCCCGCCAACCCGGCGTACCTCATGGGCCTGCCCACCAAGAACGACCCGATGCTGGGCTACCTCACCACGGGCTTCCAGGACCACGTCCGGCTGCGCGAGCGCTTCGGCTACAAGGTGGAGGACCGGATGTGGTCCTTCTTCCAGCGCCTGGGCGTCATCGACGCGCAGGGCCGGCCCACCGAGCACTTCGGCGACCCCGTCTGGGTGTACCTCCAGTACCTGCGCGCGAAGGGAGACACGCGCCCGGAGGCGGACGTCCGCGCGGAGGCCGCGCAGCAACTGGCCGGCATCCGCGCTCGCGGCGTGCCCATTGCCGTGGGCCACGGCGCCAACCCCTGGGATTTGGAGCCGGCGCTGGAGACGGAGATGCGCCGGGTGTACGCGGACGCCAAGTCGAGCCTGTGGGCGGAGCTGTCGCAGCCCTTCATCGCCGCCGTGCCCGCGGGCGTGCGGCTGGTGACGAAGTCGAAGGACCGGAAGGAATACATCCTCCATCCGGAGACGGGCGAGCAGTTGGACCCCGTGTCGCTGGACGCGCTGCGCTCGCTGCGGGTGCGCCATGGCGGCCGGTACGACGTGCAGATACTCATGTCGGACGGGCTCAACGCGCTGGCGCTCATGGATGACGGCCAGCTCCGCCCCTATCTGGACGCGCTGCGCTCCGCCCTGACCAGCGCCGGCTACACGCCCGCGCCAGAGCACCTGGTGCTCACCTCGGGCCGGGTGCGTGCCGGCTACCGGGTGGGCGAGGCGCTCTTCGGCGGGCTGGGTGACGCGGCGAAACACCGCGCCCTCATCCACATCATCGGCGAGCGCCCCGGCACCGGCCACCACACCTTCTCCGCCTACATCACCGCCCCCACGGTGACGGTCTGGTCCCAACCCGGCCGCGTGGACCACAACCTCACCCGGGTGGTGTCCGGCATCGCCCTCACGGCGTATGCGCCCGCCCTGGCCGCGCCGGAGACGGTGCGGCTGCTGCAGCAGCTCGCGCCGGTGGGGGGATAGGGGCTTCGCGAGGCGCACGGCGCGGGTGACTCGCGTCAGACGCTCCAGGTAGGTTGCATGGCACGTCCGCCACCATGCAACCCGCCCAGAAAATCCCCATCCTCCTCGAGCGCCTCCGAGAAGCCCACCCGGAGGCGCGCTACGAGCTCAACTGGTCCACGCCCTTCGAGCTGCTCGTCGCCACCATCCTCGCGGCGCAGTGCACGGACGAGCGCGTCAACCGCGTCACATCCACCCTCTTCACCAAGTACCCCGGTCCGCGCGCCCTCGCGGACGCGGACACCGCGACGCTGGAGGAGGACCTCAAGCCCACCGGTTTCTTCAAGCAGAAGACGAAGGCCGTGCAGGCCATGAGCCGCGCGCTGCTGCAGGACTTCGGAGGTGAGGTGCCGCGCACCGTGGACGCGCTGGTGACGCTGCCCGGCGTGGCGCGCAAGACAGCGAACGTGGTCCTCAACACCGCCTTCAACCTGCCCTCGGGCATCATCGTCGACACCCATGTCGCGCGCGTCAGCCAGCGGCTGGGGCTGTCGAAGCTCGAAAAGCCCGATGCCATCGAGCAGGACCTGATGAAGCTGGTGCCAAAGGAGCAATGGACCTTCTTCGGGCCCGCCACCGTGCTCCATGGCCGCTACACCTGCACGGCGAAGAAGCCGAAGTGCGAGGAGTGCATCTTCAAGGATTTCTGCCCGCGCATCGGGGTGTGAGCGCTGTCCGTTCATGGGACTCGCGTGGAAAAACCGTCCGGCCCTGGGACGCGCGCGTCCTGGAGTCGCAGATGCGTGGCGGCGCGGAATACGGGCAGCCATGCTGGGGTTCGGCCGCTCTTTGAGGTGACATGACCCCTGCCCCTTCCGACGTGACGGCGCCCATTGCCGAGGCCCGTCCGGTCGACTCCGGTGAGCGACTGGCCCTGCTCGACACGCTGCGTGGTTTCGCGCTCTGCGGCGTGTTCGTCTCCAATGTCTTCATGTGGTTCAGCGGCAGGAGCTTCCTGCCCCGCGCCCAGTTGGAGGCGATGCAGGCCAGCAGCACGCTGCTGGAGACCGTCGTCACGCAGGGCTACTTCCTGCTGGTGTCGGGGAAGTTCATCACCATCTTCTCCTTCCTCTTCGGACTGGGCTTCGCCGTGCAGATGGGACGGGCCGAGGAGCGGGGGGCGTCCATCACCCCGCTTTATGTCCGGCGGCTGGGGGTGATGCTGGTGATGGGGCTCTCCCACCTGCTCCTGCTCTGGTATGGGGACATCCTCAGCACGTACGCGGTGCTGGGCTTCGGACTGCTGCTGTTCCGGAAGCGCTCGGAGCGGACGCTGCTCATCGCCACCGCGCTGCTGTGCCTCGTATGGCCCATCATCGGCACCGCCCTCCTGCGGCTGCCGCAGCTGCTCGCCGACACGCCCGAGGCCGCGGCCGCCATCGGGAAGGCGGCGGGAGAGCGCTCCGCGGCCGTCAGGGCGCAGGCGCTGGCGGCCTTCTCGGGTGGGAGCTGGCTGGACGTGGTGAAGGCGAGCGGCAACTTCTATGTCCGCGACTTCCTGCCGACGATTCTCGCCACCATGCTGGTCACCTTCGGCCGCTTCGTGCTGGGCCTGTGGGCGGGGCGCCGCCGGCTCTTCCATGACGCGCCCCAGTACCTGGGCTTCTTCCGGAAGCTGCTCGTGTGGGGGCTGGTGGCCGGGGTGATTGGCAGTGCGCCCGGGCTGGTGCTCCAGCAGTTGATGCTCCGGAAGATTCTCACCCCGGAGACCCTGCCCAGGTGGCTGCCCTTCGCCATGGCCCCCCTGCGGAACCTGGGCGAGCTGGGCTTCGCGAGCGTCTATGTGGCGGGCATCACCCTGCTCTTCCAGCGGGCCCTGTGGCAGAGGCTGCTGGGGGTGCTGGCGCCGGTGGGCCGCATGGCGCTGACGAACTACCTGACCCAGACGGTCGTCAGCCTGCTCTTCTTCTATGGGTACGGCCTGGGGAAGATCACCCAGGTGGGCCCTATCGGCTGCATCGCGCTCTGCCTGGCATTCTTCAGTGCCCAGGTGGGCTTGAGCCACCTGTGGCTGTCGCGCTTCCGCTTCGGCCCCGCGGAGTGGGTGTGGCGCTCGCTCACCTACGGGAAGGCCCAGCCGATGCGCCGGAGCGACGTGGCGGGCCACCGGGCCACGGTGCCGGCGTAAGCGCCTCGTCGCTGTGACCGAGAGCAGGATAGCCCCCACCCTGGTTGCCAGTTCCAGGGTAGGGGCATCCAGCGTTTGGCCTGCTTACTTGATCAATCTAGGCCAGACATCGCGCACGAAGATTCCGACCAGGATACCGGCCAAGATTGCACTGACTGATTCCAAGAGCATTCCCCTCCTTTCTGTTTGCGGCGGGAACGCTCTTGCCCTTGGCGCGACCCGTGGGCGCTTTGGCGCTCCCATACCGGCCAGCCCTTTGGGACCAGCCTTCGAAACATGGGCATGGGCACCAGGAGGAAAAAGTGGCCAACCAGACCCCCCAAATCAGGCCAGTAGAGGAGCCAGTCAGCCAAGGTCCCCCCCGGGGTAGCAGGTGGCTATCTATGTTCATGCGACCCGTGGACGCTTTGGCGCTCCACCCGCAGCAACATGCATGTTGCTGACGGAGGCAGAAGGCCACCAGCGGCTAGGGTGGCCTTCAGTCTTTCTTCAGTGCAGAGTGGGTCTGGGTACCACCGTCTTCGAGGGATTGATGGACCCCGTCTCAGTTCTTCGCAGCAGGTTGCTTCCGGTCCTTGAGAGGTGGGCAGAAGAACTGGCGCTCGCCCATCCTGAGATGCAGGTGAAGGCCAGTGACTGGACAGTGGGGACCCTGACGGACTGGAAGGGGCATGATTTCGGCATTGCTTGCCTCTTGCCGGGCCGACCACTCGACGAGTCCGACAACGTCGCCCTGTCTGTGGCTCTCAAACACCTGGACCGGGCGCCTCTCATCCATTCGGCAGACGTCGTCTGGGGGCATCCCAGTGGGCACTGTGAAGCGGAGCTGTATGCGGAGCCGGTCGAGTTCTCCGATGCGCAAGTTGAGATGTTGATGGCGCGACTGCCCGGGTTGTTGACGGCTCTGAAGTTGGCGCTCGACCGAGGGCATCCTCCACCTCATCTTCCCTGAGAGGAGGGATAGGTGACCAGGTCGCACTGGTTGGCATAGCAGCAGAGGCCCCGTACCCCAATCGGACCGTGCCTCGCGTGGGATGGACAGTCGTGTCGAGGCTACTGCCCGTCCGTCACGTCATCGGCCATCATCGAGTTGTCGACCGGGGCCACCTCCACGTCGTCCGTGGGCTCGTCCGCATCCGACTCCGTGGCCGCGTGGAGGTTGTCGGGCTTGCTGAACTCCACCACGTTGCTCACGGCCGCCCGGAGGCTGCTGGAGCACCCGTAGTGTCGCCCGCCCAACAACACTCCTGCCCGGCCTCCAGCGCGCCATCCGTGCGCCCGACGGGCATCTGTCACTGCGGCGCGGCCGGTTCCGGGTTACGTACTCCGGGTGACGAACCTGGACCTGTTCGCCCCACCCCCTCCGCCCGCCGGCCCGAATGCGCTGGACCGCCTGCTGAAGGTCTCCCGCATCTACCTGGAGCCCGAGGTGGAGGAGCACCTTCGCGGCCGGGAAATCCTGGCGCGCTTCCCGGACGCGGAGCGGGTGCCCGTCGCCTCGCACCAGAACATCCCCGGGCTGTTCGGCAACGAGGGCAACGCCGAGGCGTGGAACCGCATCAAGGGCAGCACCCTGGTGCTGGGCGTGAAGAAGGCGATGTCCTTCACCCCGAATGGACGGAGCTGCGACTTCATCCCCCCGTCCACCGCCAATGGCTGTGTCATGAGCTGCGCGTACTGCTACGTCCCGCGCCACAAGGGCTACGCCAACCCCGTCACCGTCTTCGTCAACATCGACCGCGTCATGGCCTCCATCCGCCGGCACGCGCAGCGGCTGGGGCCGAAGACGGAGGCCAACAGCGTGGACCCGCGCTACTGGGCCTATGACATCGGCTGCAACAGCGACTGCGCGGCGGACGCGGCCCTCAGTGACAACGTGAAGGACCTGGTGCGGCTGTTCACCACGCTGCCCAACGCCATGGCCACCTTCGCCACCAAGCTCGTCAACCGCGAGCTCCTGGACTACGCGCCCCGGGGCAAGACGCGCATCCGCTTCAGCCTCATGCCCCACGCGAAGGCGAAGCTGCTGGACGTGCGCACCAGCCCCATCGCCGAGCGCATCGCCGCCATCAATGACTTCGTGGCCGCCGGCTACGAGGTCCACCTCAACTTCTCGCCCGTCGTCGTCTATGACGGCTGGCAGGCCGAGTACGACGAGCTGTTCCAGCAGGTGGACGCCGCGCTCAGCCCCGCCGCCAGGGCCCAGCTCGCCGCCGAGGTCATCTTCCTCACCCACCACGCGGGCCTCCACGAGGTGAACCTGCGCTGGCACCCCAAGGCCGAGGCCCTGCTGTGGACCCCCGAGACGCAGGAGGCCAAGGTGTCCCAGGGGGGCGGCGACAACGTGCGCTACCGCACCGGCCTCAAGGGCCGCCTGGTGGCCGAGTTCAAGGAGCTGCTGGCCCGCCGGCTGCCCTACTGCCGGGTGAGATACGCGTTCTGACCCGCACCCCGCGTCCGGGAGGTGACGGCGGGGGCCCGGGCTGTGGCAGACTCGGTCGGACCATGTGGGATTGGGTCCGCCAGCTGGCGGAGTGGTCACGTGACGATGCGCCCTTCGCCGTCGCCACCGTGACGGCCTGTCAGGGCAGCACCCCCGCCGAGCCCGGCGCGAAGCTGCTTGTCCGCGCGGACGGGGCGTTCCACGGCACCGTGGGCGGCGGCCACCTGGAGCAGCTGGTGCTCGCGGATGCGCGGTCGTGCCTGGAGAAGGGCACGCCGCGCGCGTACCGCTACCCCCTGGGCGCGAAGCTGGGCCAGTGCTGCGGAGGAGTCGTGGACGTCTTCGTCGAGCCCGTCAACCACGGGCCCCGCCTCTATCTCTTCGGCGCGGGCCACGTGGGCCAGGCGCTGTGCCGCACGCTGGAGGGCACGCCCTTCCAGGTCCACCTCGTGGACGAGCGGCCCGAGTGGCTCCACGGCGAGCGCATCCCCGCGTCCGTGGTGCGCCACGACGAGCCCTGGGAGGACTTCGCCACCCGGGCCGTGTGGGACGCGCGCCGCACCTATGTCGCGGTGATGACGCACCGGCACGACTTGGACCAGGACATCATCGCCTTCGCCGTGGAGCGGCCCGCGCGCTACCTGGGCCTCATCGGCAGCGACACGAAGTGGGCCCGCTTCCGCCAGCGGCTGGAAGCCCGGGGCGTGGCCCCGCGCAACATCGACCGCGTGCAGTGCCCCATGGGCGTGGAGATTGGCGGCAAGTCGCCGCAGGAAGTCGCGGTGAGCATCGCCGCCGGCCTGCTCCAGGTCCACCATGGGCGGGCCCGCGAAATTTCTTCCGAGGCTCCGGCCTCGGAGCCGCCCCGCGTGCGCGGGGCTTCTGGAGAATGAGCGTCATGTTCGAGTTCCTGCTCAATGGCACGCCCGTCCGTGTCGACGGCGAGTCCCCCAACACCACCCTGCTGGACTTCCTGCGCGCGCGTGGCGCCACGGGGACGAAGCAGGGCTGCGCGGAGGGAGACTGCGGCGCGTGCACCGTGGCCATGGTCGACCGTGACGCCCAGGGCAACCGCTGCTGCGCGCCTTCAACGCCTGCATCGCCCTGGTGCCCATGGTCGCCGGCCGCGAGGTCGTCACCGTGGAGGGCGTGGGCCGCCCCGAAGCGCCCCACCCCGTGCAGCAGGCCATGGTGAAGCACTACGGCTCGCAGTGTGGCTTCTGCACGCCGGGCTTCATCGTCTCCATGGCGGAGGCGTACTCGCGCAAGGAGGTCTGCACGCCCGAGGCCGTCGCCGACCAGCTCTGCGGCAACCTCTGCCGCTGCACCGGCTACCGGCCCATCCGCGACGCGATGATGGAGGCGCTCGCCACGCGGGACGCCAGCACCGCGAAGGAGCCGCTCCCAGGCGTGGCGCTGGGCGGCCCCGCCGCGCCCATCCCCCCGCTGCGCTACGAGGCGCGCGGACAGACGTTCCTCCGCCCCACCTCGTGGGAGGAACTGCTCGCGTTGCGGGCCGCGCACCCCGAGGCGCACCTCGTCGCGGGCGCCACCGAGCTGGGCGTGGACATCACCAAGAAGGCGCGCCGCTACCCGTTCCTCATCTCCACCGAGGGCGTGGCGTCCCTGCGCGCCATCCGCCGCGAGGCGGACGGGTGGTACGTGGGCGGCGCGGCGTCGCTCGTGGAGCTGGAGGACGCGCTCGGCACGGAGCTTCCCGAGGTGACGAAGATGCTGAACGTCTTCGCCTCCCGGCAGATTCGCCAGCGCGCCACGCTGGCCGGCAACCTGGTGACGGCCTCCCCCATCGGCGACATGGCGCCGGTGCTCCTCGCGCTGGACGCGTCGCTCGTCCTCGCGTCCGTGCAGGGCGAGCGCACGGTGCCCCTGGCCGACTTCTTCCTCGCCTACCGGAAGACGGCGATGCGGCCGGACGAGGTGGTGCGCCACATCGTCATCCCCCATGCCGCTGTCCCGGCGGGCGGGCGGCGCCTGTCCGACTCCTTCAAGGTGTCCAAGCGGCGCGAGCTGGACATCAGCATCGTCGCCGCGGGCTTCCGCGTGGAGCTGGACGCGGACGGCGTGGTGCGGCTGGCGCGGCTGGGCTACGGCGGAGTG
>JBKGHK010001169.1:0-2173 GCA_046520375.1 Pyxidicoccus sp. 3LFB2 | reverse complement strand
CGTGCCCAGGTCCGCCAGCACCGCCGAGCGGTCCAGCGCGGGCGGCCGGACGAACGACGCGAGCTTCCCGCGCACGTCCTCCGTGCCCTGGCTCGCGGCGGCGACGAAGGCGTGCAGCTCCGAGTACTCCACGCGCCCGTCCGCGTTGACGTCCGCCGCGCCCGTCAGCGCCGAGCGCACCAGGTGGCTGAAGACACCCGAGCGGATGGCGCTCCACTCGTGGCTCTCCTGCTCGGTGGAGGTGGACAGCACCACGCCCACCTGCGGGTAGCGGTCCAGCTCGCGCGTGGCCAGCAGGCCCTTCACCACCTCCGCGTGCGCGGGGCCCACCGGCAGCGCGCCCCGCGAGTGGACGAAGTAATACGAGTCACACGCGTCCACGATGAGGTGGATGAACGAGGCCTTGCTGGGCGCGAGCACGCCCTGGAAGAGGTCCGTGCGCGTGAAGCCCCCGTCCAGCAGGCTCACCGTCCCCTCCCCCGCGGCCCCGCGCTTTCCGTGGCCGGTGAAGACGAAGTACAGCACCGGGCGCTCGCCCCGGGCGCGGTCCTCGGCCATCCGCGCGTTGAGCCGGGTGAGGGCCTCCTTCAAGGCCGCGCGGGTGGGCGGGCGCGTCCGGGCCGCCAGCCCGGGGTGGAGCACCTGCGTCTCGTCATCCAGGACGCTCAGCAGCACCGCCTCGCGCACCCGGGGGGCCAGCAGTTCGTAATAGCGCGCGCCGTCATCGTCCGCGTAGCGCAGCGGGGCCTGGGTTTTATCCAGCCCGCCGTTGTGCGCGACGATGAGGGCATACGCCCCACTCTCGGGCGCGGCACCGGCGGAGGCCGCGGAGAGGAGCGCCACCCAGAGGGCCGTGAGGGGTGCTCGGAGGAGAAATTTCATGCGGTTGGGTACCGGAAACCGGGTTGCAGGCTGCCATGAGTCCACTTGCGCAATCCAGCCGGGCCCCCTCGCGTCAACATGAGGTGACGGGGAGCGCACAGCGCGGTAAGCCCGTGAGGGATGGAGTGGGATGACGAAACATTGCGGCGTTTCCGGGAGGGCATACCGGAGACCCTGGCAGCGGTGTACCGCGCGAACGCGGAGGGGCTCGCTCGCATGCTGAGGGCAGCGGCCTGGCGGGGAGGCGTCTTCTCCCACATGAAGGGTGCCATGGAGCTGGAGAACCTCCTCCTGGAGACGTTCGCCCGCGCCTTCGAGCCCCGCACGCGCGCCGCGTACGACGGCACGCGGCCGTATGGCCACTTCCTCATGGGCATCGCCCGCAATGTCCTGCTGGAGGAGATGCGCAACCGCGAGGTGGCGGTGGGGCTGGAGCCTTTCGGGGACCAGGGCGAGGTGGAGGAGGAAGGCGGAGGGCTGGCGCAGTCGCTGGAGGACCGGGAGGTGGAGGGGTTGGTGGCGGGATTCAAGGAAGGGCTCTCCCAGGAGGAGCGGCGGCTGTTCGAGCTGCGCTTCGGAGAGGGGCTGCCGCAGGAAGCGGCCGCCAGTCGGATGGGGCTCACCCGCATCCAGGTGCGGCGACGGGAGCATGGCATCAAGACGCGGCTGCTCGGATTCCTTCAAGCCCGCGGCTACCTGGAGGGGTTGGAGTCGCGGGGTTGGAGCTTCTTCAGACGGCGAGGCGAGTCATGACGGCGTGCGCGGACACGAAGGCGAAGCAGGCCCTGCGGGCGCTCTTCCAGGGCGAGCTGGATGCGGAGGGCTTCACCTGGCTGCGCGCCCACGCCGCCACCTGCGCGGACTGCCGCGAGGCGTATGACAGGCTCTCCCGCGTGGAGTCCTCGCTGGAGAAGCGCGCGCTGTCCGAGGGCCGGCAGGCGCTGCTGCAGGACGCGCTGTTCGCACGGCTCGGGACGAGCCCGTCGACGGCCACCGCACCGGTGCGGGTGCCCGTCCGGGCCCCGGCGCCCGGAGGACGCGCTTCTTCTTTTTCGTCCCTGTCTGGGCGCGGGGCTGGGCCTCGCGGCGGCAGCGGCAGCGGCGGTCCTGGTGGTGATGCCCCAGCGCGCGGAGGACCCGCGCGACTCGGAGTGGCAGGCGCGCTCGGGACAGCCCGGCTCGGCATGGGGCGTGCGGGCCTTCTGCATCGGTGGGGACGGCAAGGTGCAGGGTGAGGCCCTGCCGGGAGGAACGCTCGCGTGCCCCGAGGGCGGCGCGGTGCAGTTCGCCT
>JBKGHK010001168.1:0-2186 GCA_046520375.1 Pyxidicoccus sp. 3LFB2 | reverse complement strand
GCCGCTCGCCTCGCTCGAAGGCGGAGCGGGCCGGAGCGGACGGCTCCGCGGCGCCAGCAGCAGCACCGCGGACAGGCGACGACGACCTGCGCAGGACGACCATGACGGCTCCCAGGGGTGACGACCTGGAAGCCGTAGCAGAAACCGCGCGCCGCGTCAGCCCACCTTCCGGCCGCTGATGCGGCTCGGAAGGGGCCCGGAACGAGCCCGCCCCGGTCAGCTGGGGAACGGGCTCTGGCGGGTGATGCGGCTCGGAAGGGGCCCGGAGCGGGCCCGCCCCGGTCAGCTGCGGAACGGGTTCTGGAGGAGCACCGTCTCACCGCGGTCGGCGCCCACGGAGACGCACACCACGGGAACGCCGCTGACCTCTTCCACGCGGCGCACGTAGCGCTTGGCGTTCTCCGGCAGCTCGTCGAAGGTGCGCACGCCGGCAATCTTCTCGTCCCAGCCGGGCAGCGTCTCGTATACGGGCTTGACGCGCGCCAGGTCCTCGAAGTCGCCGGGCAGCTCGGTAATCTTCTGCCCGTCCAGCTCGTACGCGGTGCAGATGTTGAGCTGCTTGAGGCCGCTGAGCACGTCCAGCTTGGTGAGGGCCATGCCCCACAGGCCGTTGACGCGCGCGGCGTAGCGCAGCACCACGCCGTCCAGCCAGCCGCAGCGGCGGGGGCGACCGGTGGTGGCGCCGAACTCGTCACCCACCTTGCGCAGCTGCTCGCCGATGGCGTCGTTCAGCTCCGTGGGGAACGGGCCGCCGCCCACGCGCGTGGTGTAGGCCTTGCTGATGCCCATCACCTTGTCGATGGCCGTGGGCCCCAGGCCCGAGCCCACCGCGGCGTTGCCCGCCACGCAGTTGGACGAGGTGACGAAGGGATAGGTGCCGTGGTCCACGTCCAGCAGCGTGCCCTGCGCGCCCTCGAAGAGGATGCGGGCGCCGCGGCGCACCTGCTCGGAGAGGAAGAGCGAGGCGTCGCGCACGTAGGGCTTGAGCCGCTCGCCCAGGGCGGAGAACTCGGCCAGCACCTGGGGCACCTCGAGCTGCGGCACCGGGGTGCCGGACTTCGCGCAGAGGTCCTTCATCTCCTCCAGCGCCTGCGGCAGCCGCTCTTCGATGCGCTTGCGCAGCCGGTCCGCGGAGAGCAAATCGCGCATGCGGATGCCGCGGCGGGCGACCTTGTCCTCGTAGCAGGGGCCGATGCCCCGGCCCGTGGTGCCGATGGCGCTGCCGCCGAGCGCCTTCTCGCGGAAGCTGTCCAGCAGCTTGTGCCACGGGAAGATGACGTGGGCGTTGTCGGAGATGAGGAGCTGCGAGTCCTCCTTGAGGAAGCCGCGCGCCTTGAGCGCGTCGATTTCCCCGACGAGGACCGCGGGGTCCACCACCACTCCGTTCCCGATGACGCAGGTCTTGCCCGGGTGGAGGATGCCCGACGGAATCAGGTGCAGCACCGTCTTCTGCCCACCCACGACGAGGGTATGGCCCGCGTTGTTGCCGCCCTGGAAACGGACGACCAACTGCGCGTGCTCGGTGAGCAGGTCGACGACCTTGCCCTTACCCTCATCTCCCCACTGCGCTCCGATGACGACGACGTTCGGCATGGTGCCCGCCGCTTAGCACGCGCGGGGGGCCGGGTGACAGTGTTCCGAGAAGCCACAATGCAGGGCCTGGCAGGCCGCCCTCTCCCGCCCGGGCCAGTCCCCCCGGGCCTCCCCTCGGGCCAGCGCCTGCACGGCCCCGGCCAGCCGCCCGGCGGCCTCCTCCAGCCCCTTCGCCCCCGTCAGCCACTCGGGCTCCGGGTGGGGCTCTCCCAGGAAGACCACTCCCACCCGCACCGGCACCCCTTCACGCACCATGCGCCGCGCCGCCAACTCCAACGCGGCCAGCTCATGGGTGTAGGCAGCCGCGCCCACCGGGTGCCGTCCGCCCGATTTGAAAGTCAGCACCACGGCCTCGCCCTCGGGTGACTCCCAGAGGATATCCACCTCGCCCTCCAGGGCCGCCCCACCCTCCAGCGGGAGGACGAAGGACAGCCCCCGGTGGACGGCCTGCGCCGGGGACGCCGCCATGCGCCGGGCCAGCGCCGTATTGAGGAACCGCTCCACCGTCCCCAGCACCCCTTCCATGCCCTCATCGTCCGGGAGCGCGCCCGCGTCGCGCAGCAGCCCGTCCAGGTGCGCGCGGCGCTCGGCGG
>JBKGHK010001167.1:0-2187 GCA_046520375.1 Pyxidicoccus sp. 3LFB2 | reverse complement strand
CGTGGAGCCGGAGGCGCGGGGACAGGGCGCGGGACGCCGGCTGCTCCGAGCGCTGGCGGCGGCCTGGCCTGGCAAGCCGCTCGCGGTGGGCGCCATCGTCCCGGAAGGGCTGTGTGACGGCTTCTTCCTCGGCGCGGGGTTCGCGTATCCGGCGCTCTCGCAGCTCGAGCTCGCCCACGCCTTCACGCGGTAACGCCGGAGGCCGTGAGGAGCGGGCTCCCTTGCGGCGTCAGGGGCGCAGGCGTCCCTCGGGCAGGCGGGACGCAGGTCGCCGGTGGTGGGGGCTTCACGCGGAGTCCCAGCCATGCCGCAGCGCCTGCTACGGTGCGCGGCCATGAGCCTCATCGAACGCCTTCAGGCCTCCATGCGCCACGCCGCCCGCGAGCGGTACACGGCCGTCTCCGTGCCGCCCTTCACGGCCTTCTTCCATCCGTTCGATGCGCTGGTCTACCTGAACTACGCGATTCCGGACGGGCCGGTGATGGGGGACCCACGCGAGGCCCTGCGGCGGCTGCGCGCCGAGTTCGAGGCCCGCGGCCGGGTGCCCCGCTTCGAGTACGTCGACGAGCTGGCCCCCGAGCTGGCCGGCCACCTGCGCGACGCCGGCTACAAGCAGGAGGCCGAGGCCCGGCTGATGGTCTGCACGCGGGACACCTACGTCCCCTTCAAGGCGCCGGACGGACTCACCTTCTCGGTGCTCTCGCCGGAGTCCCCCCGCGAAGAGCTTCGCGCCTTCTGCGCCACCACGCAGCAGGGCTTCCACCCGGGGACGGCCCCCGTCGTGAGCGACGAGGAGGTCACCAAGACGGCGTCCGACCTCAAGGACGGCCGCGCCTTCCTGGCGAGGCTGGAGGGACGTCCGGTGTCGGGCGGGCTCTTCACGCCGCCCCAGGACGGCACCTCGGAGCTCGCGGGCGTGGCGACGCTCCAGGAGTGGCGGGGCCGGGGCATTGGCGCCGCCCTCGTGTCGCGCGCGGCCGAAGAGGCCTTCGCGCGCGGGGTCGAGGTGCTCTTCCTCAGCACCATCACCGAGGAGGCCGGCCGTCTCTACGAGCGCGTCGGCTTCCGGTTCCTCACGCGGATGCTCTTCTACGTCGACGCGGCGGCCCCCTCGCACTCCTGAATCCAGGCCGGACTCCGGGAAGTCGTCCTCTCCAGGGAGGGCAGACAGGCGAGCTGTAGGGGACGTGCGGCGGCGGGCGCGTAAACGAGCATGAAAGCCACCCGCCCGGTCGTTCTACAATCCTCACCCGAATGCCCCCTCGTTCCGGCCGCACCCTCCATGTCTTTCCCGACGCCGGCCGGCGACAGGCGGCGCTGCGGGCCATGGGGCAGGCAAGCAGCCTGGCGGTGGGCACCTCGCTGCTCACCTGGGACGAGCTGCTCCAGGCCCTGGGTGGGGCGCGCGAGCTGAACCGGCGTCCCTGCCCGGCGGTGGCTGCCCGCGCGGTGATGGCTTCGCTGGGGCAGGCCCTGGGGCCCACGCCCTTTGGCGAGTACGTCCGCGAGCCTGCCTTTGCTCGGGCCGCGCTGGACGTGGTGCTGGACTTGAAGGCCGGCCGGCTCACCGCGCGCGAGCTGCAGGACGCGGTGGAGGCGCTGCCCCCGGACAGGCAGAAGCGGGGCAGGGTGCTCGCCCGCCTGTACCACCTCTACGAGCAGAAGATGGCGGAGCTGGGGCTGGCGGACCGCGAGGACATCATGCGCGGCGCCCGTGAGGCCCTGGGCCGGGGCGCATGGCCGGCGGGCTGGGAGGGCGTGGGCGCGCTCGTGCTGCATGGCATCTACGACGTGCGGCCCTCAGGACTGGAGCTGCTGCTGGCGCTGGCGGCGGCGTGCGAGTCGCGGCGGGTGACGCTGCGGGTGGAGACGCCGGTGGGCGGCTCGCCGGTGGCGGACGCGGCGCTGGCGTCGCTGTTCCGCGCCTTCGAGAACCGCGGCGAGACGATGCCGCACGTGGACCTCTTCAAGGCGGACGTCACCTTCGAGGGCCGGCCCCTGATTGAATTGGGCCGCCACCTCTTCTCGCCCAATGCCCCGCGCGACGTGCTGAAGGACGCGGTGCCCGCCCTGCGCGTATGGAGCGCGGCCACCGCCCGCGAGGAGGCGCGCCTCGTGGCCGCGACGTGCGGCGCTCATCGCGGAAGGGCCTCACCCGGGACATCGTCATCGCCCTGCGGGAGCTGG
>JBKGHK010001166.1:0-2187 GCA_046520375.1 Pyxidicoccus sp. 3LFB2 | reverse complement strand
CGCCCACGGTGCTCGCTCCGGCCGCGGCGAAGCAGATGCCCGTCGCGCCGCCGCTGGACGAGCGCGGCCTGCCCCGGCCCATCTTCCTGTCTCCGCCGGGGCAGATTACCGGCACGGGTCCGGTCATCGGCATCGACCTGGGCACCACCAACTCGTGCGTGGCGCTGCTCAGCAACGGCCGGCCCGTCGTGCTGCGCTCGCGCGAGGGCTACAACACCATCCCCTCCGTCATCTCGCTCAACGCGCAGAACAAGCTGCTCGTCAGCCACCGCGCGAAGAACCAGCTCGTGCTGCGCCCGCAGCAGACCATCTACGGCGCCAAGCGCCTGGTGGGCCGGCCCTACGACAGCGCCGTGGTGAACCAGGTCCGCGAGCGCTTCCACTACGACATCGTCCCGGATGCGGCGGGCCGCGCGGCCGTGCTGCTCGGTGAGAATGTCCTGTCGCTGGAAGAGGTGCAGGCCATCATCCTCCGCGAGTGCAAGGAGATGGCGGAGGCCCACCTCAACCAGAAGGTGGAGCGCGCGGTGGTGACGGTGCCCGCGTACTACTCCGAGCCGCAGCGTGAGGCCGTCCGCAAGTCCGGCATCCTCGCGGGGCTCAAGGTGGAGCGCATCCTCAACGAGCCCACCTCCGCGGCGCTGGCCTACGGCCTCAACCGCGAGCTGAACAAGAAGGTCCTCGTCTACGATTTGGGCGGCGGTACCTTCGACGCCACCATCCTCAAAATCGAGAAGAACGTCTTCGAGGTGCTCGGCACCGGCGGCGACATCTTCCTGGGCGGTATCGACTTCGACAACCTCATCGTCGACTTCCTCCTGGCGCGCTTCCAGGAGAAGGAGGGCATCGCCTTCACCGGTGACGGCATCGCCCTGTCGCGCGTGAGCGACGCGGCCGAGCGCGCGAAGATGGCGCTGTCCGAGCGCGCCAGCTTCGAGGTCCACATCCCCATGCTGATGATGGACGCGGCGGGGCGGCCGAGGGACCTACGCGTCGTCTTCACGCGGCAGGAGCTGGAGAAGATCTGCGACCCGCTGCTCAGCCGCACCGTGGACGTGGTGCGAGACGTGCTGCTGGACGCGAAGCTCAAGGCCTCCGAGGTGGACGACATCATCCTCGTGGGCGGCATGAGCCGCATGCCCCTGGTGCGCGACAAGCTGAAGGAGCTGTTCGGCAAGGGGCCGCAGGCCAGCGTCAACGCGGACGAGGCGGTGGCCCTGGGCGCGGCGCTGTACTCGGGCTCGGTGGACAAGGTGAGCAGCGTGGTGCTCATCGACGTGCTGCCGATGACGGTGGGCGTGGCCATGCCCGGCGGCGCCTTCAAGCGCGTCATCGAGCGCAACAGCCCGCTGCCCGCGCAGCGCTCCTTCGCCATCAACACGACGAAGGACAACGAGGAGTTCCTCGAGCTGTCCATCTTCCAGGGCGAGGACAACCACATCTCCGCCAACGAGTACCTGGGCACGGTGCGAATCGAGGGCCTGCCCCGGGGACCCAAGGGCTCGGTGCGCGTCGCCGTCACCATCAAGCTCGACTCCGAGTGCGTGCTGCACGTGGAGGCGCGCGAGTACTCCACGCGCAAGGAAGTGAAGGCCACGCTGGCCACGCGCTACTCGCCGGAGGAGCTGCAGAAGCAGCTCCAGGTGAGCAAGGAGTCGGTCAAGGCGGCCGAGGACCGGCGCGGCGCCGACCTCAAGGAGCGCGCTGGCGGCTTCTGGGGCTTCGTGAAGAAGGCGCTGGGCCGCAAGTAGGCCGCGCGCCATGACGGCCACCGCGCCCCGCTACATGACGCGCTTCAGGTGCCTCGCGGATTCCTGCGAGGACACCTGCTGCGCGGGGCTCGTCGTCACGGTGAGCGAGGCGCGCTGGAAGCGGATGCGCGACACGGTGGCCGGAACCCCGGATGCGGCGCGGGTGGAGGCGCTCATCCGGCCGGACACGGGGAGCGGGCCCGGCACGGAGGCCGGAGTCGTCGCGAAGCGCGAGGACGGGCACTGCGCGTTCCTCGACGCGCGCAAGCTGTGCTCGCTGCATGGCGCGTACGGGGAGGCCGTGCTGCCGGACGCGTGTGCCACCTTCCCGCGCACGGCCACGCGGTGGGGCGAGCGGCTGGAGGTGGCCGGCTCGCTCGCGTGTCCGGAGGTGGCGCGGCTGTGCCTGCTCGCGGAGGACGCCGTGGAGCCCGTG
>JBKGHK010001165.1:0-2193 GCA_046520375.1 Pyxidicoccus sp. 3LFB2 | reverse complement strand
CTCGCGGCGCAGCGACTCCGCATGCAACGGCGTCAGCCGGCCGTCGAAGAGCACCAGCCGGCGGAGGCCGGGGGACTGCGCCGGCTCCTGGTGGAAGGCCACTCCCCCCTGGGTGAGCACGGGCGCCGCCTGCTCCAGCTGCGCGGGGGCAAGCGACGCATCGGCGATGAGCAGGAGGCTGCCGGCCTCCAGGTGGGGAGCGGTACTCAAGGCCTAGTAACGCACCTTGACTTCACTGAAGAACGACTGCGGGGGAGCCGGGAAGCCGTGCGACTCCTCGTATTGGGCGTTGAAGAGGTTGGAGCCCAGGAAGGACACGGAGATGCCGTCGTAGACGTTGAAGCCCACGCGCGCGCTGGCGGTGACGTAGCTGGGCAGCTGCACCCGCGTGGTGGGCAGGCCCGTCGTCTCGTCCACCGTGAAGCCCGGGTCGAAGCGCGGGCCCACGAAGAGGGCGTACAGCTCGGCGAACGCCACCTTGCCGATGTTGGTGCGCCCTCGCGCGTAGAGGCGGTGGCCCGGCGCGTAGTCCAGCGGCGCCTCCGGCCCGTCGTTGTACGGCAGCGTCTTCGCGTCCAGGAACTGGTAGGCCACGTCGAAGGACGAGTTGATGCTCGGAATCTGCGCGGCCGCCTCCAGCTCGAAGCCCGCCACGCGCGCGTCGCCCAGGTTCTTGAACTGGGAGACGGAGCCGAACACCAGCTCCTGGTTGATGAAATTCTTCGCCAGGTTGTAGAAGCCCGTGCCCGTCAGGCGCACGCGCCGGTCGAAGGGCCAGAAGTCCACCGAGGCCTCGAAGGTGTCCAGCGTCTCGGCGGCGAGGTTCGCATTGCCCACCAGCGTGGCCGCGTACATCTGCTGGTTGATGGCCAGCTCGGCCAGGGTGGGCGCGCGGAAGGCGCGGCCGTAGTTGGTGCGCAGCGTGAGCAGCTCCGGCACCGCGTGGAACACCACGCTGGCGCGCGGAGAGACCTGGTCGGTGCGATTGCTCCAGACGCGAGCGGGAATCTGGTAGCGGTCATAGCGGGCGCCCGCGCCGAACACGAGCCGGTTGAAGAGCCGGTACTCCGCGTCCACGAAGCCGCCGATGATGGTCTGCTTCGTGTCGTCCAGCGTCAGCTCCGGCAGGACGTTGGGCACATTCACCTGGTCGGCCTTCACGTCGCCGCCGAAGGTGACGTTCAGGTCTCCGACGGAGAGGAGCGCGCGCGCCTCGCCGCCCAGCCGCCGGCGCTTGCCCAGCGCGCGCGTCATGTCGCCGCCGAAGGCGTTCTCCATCAGCACGTCGCGCCGCTTGAAGAGGCCGTACGCCTGGCCGAACAGGCGCAGGTTCTCCGTCACCTGCTGGTCCACCTGGGCGGAGGCGTTGAGGTTCTGCACCGACTCCGAGTCGTTGGGCGTGTAGTGGCAGCGGCCGCAGTTGCCCACCGTGGAGATGTGCGTGCCGCCCGGGCGGCCAATCTCCGCGTCGGTGAAGTCCGCGTCCAGCGCCAGGGGGCCCGCGCGCACCTTGCCGCTGACCTGGTGCACCAGCGAGTCCTGGTTGGTGTCCACCCGGCCCACGCGCGGGTCATTGAAGAGCTGCGGCCCGTCCGAGCCGAAGCCGTAGTAGCCCAGCAGCGCCTCCACCGGGCCGCCACGGCCGGCCACGGTGCCGTGCAGGCGCCACGTCTGGTCCTGGCCCGCAAGCACGCGCGCCTCGGCGCCCACGTTCTTCCCCTTCTCGATGAGGTCGGAAGGCTGGCGCTCGATGATGTTGATGACGCCGCTGAAGGCGTTGGAGCCGTACAGCGACGAGCCCGGGCCCCGGATGACCTCGACCTGCTTGAGGTTGACCAGCGGCGTCGTCTCGTCCGCGTAGAACTGGCCCGTCCACGGGTCCGTCAGCGGGCGGCCGTCCTTGAGCAGCAGCAGGCGGTTGGACAGGTAGTTGGAGCCCAGGCCGCGCGCGCTCACCGCCGCCTTGCGCATGGAGCCCCGGCGGCACTCCATGCCGGGGAAGTACTGGATGGCCTCGCACAGCGAGAACTGGCCGGTGCCCTCCAGCTCCTCGGCCGGAATCCACGACACGGTGAGGGGCACGTCGGAGATGCGCTGGTTGCGCTTGGACGCGGTGGTGACCACCGCCTCGCTCAGCACGCGGTTGACGGACTCCTCAATCGCGTCGGCGCGCCAGCGGGTCCGGCCCGGGCA
>JBKGHK010001164.1:0-2196 GCA_046520375.1 Pyxidicoccus sp. 3LFB2 | reverse complement strand
CGCACGCGGACACGGGCGCGCGCTTCGGGAAGGCCGCGGCCACACAGGCGGCATCCGCCAGCCCGGCGCCCGCCGCATGCACCGCCGCGTCAGCCGAGTCCTTGAAGAGCACCATGTCCTTGAAGCGGCTCGCCTCCTCGGTGCGGCCGGCGTCGCGGATGTAGATGGCCTTCACCCGCCCGGGGAACTCGTCGCGAATCTGCGCGTACACCTCCGGGTCCTTCTCTCCCGAGTCCCCTACCAGCACCACCGGCTGGGAGAACTGCTGGAGCAGGCGGCGGATGGCGGGCTGCTTGTAGCCGGACAGCGTCGTCGGGCCGATGTCCCGCAGGTACAGCCCGAAGCCCGCCGGGAAGCCATGCCGGTCCAGGAACTTCCGGATGCGCGGCAGGTACTGGACGGGCGAGCCACTCACCAGGGCGAACGCCGGCGCCGCCGGCTTCGTCAGGCACCCGTAGAACGCCGCCATGCCCGGCACCACCGCCTGCGTGTCCGAGTCCTTCAGCAGCGCCGACTCCACCAGCTTCACCGGGCTCGTCACGTTCGTCACCGCCACGGTGTCGTCGAAGTCCGACACCACCAGCAGCGGAGCCGAGGCCGGGATGACCTCCACCGGCGCCGTCGCCTGCACGCCCTCCACCTTCGCCGCCGCCTGCGCCGTCCCGGCAGGGAAGCGCTGGCCCTCGGGCGGCAGCAGGTTCACCTCGAAGTTGCCGTCATGCCCGCTCGTCACCGTGGCGACCACGCCCTGGAAGGACACCTCCACCCGGGCCCCTTCCCAGTTGGCCGCTGTCAGCCGCCGGACGTTGCGGGAGAGTGCCGTGCTGCCCCCCGCAGGTGCCTCTTTCAACACCCGGCCCTGGAGGAGTACCCCCTCCGGCCGACCCAACGCGGGCGCCAGCAGCACCGCGGGCTCCGCCAGCGCGTTGGTGGATGTGGTGAGGAGTAGGACCAGCCCCAGCGGGCGTGCGAACGATTTCAACGGAATTTTCCTGTCATGGCGTTGTGCATACCCCATGATAGCCTGCCGCGACCTTGCGGCGGCAGCGGGAGGGCAGGTGCCACGGCCCGGTAAGCCCGAAGGAGCCGGAACGAACGTGCAGCAGCCTTCCGAAGGGCTCCATTTCGGCAAGTACAAGCTGCTCGAGCGCATCGCGACGGGCGGGATGGCGGAGATCTACCGCGCCCGGATGACCGCCGTGGCGGGCGTCACCAAGCCCGTGGTCATCAAGAAGATCCTCCCCGGCTACGCGGGCAACACCGCCTTCGTGTCCATGTTCGTCAACGAGGCGCGCATCGCCGCGGGGCTGAGCCACGGCAACATCGCCCAGGTCTTCGACTTCGGCGAGGTGGACGGCCAGTACTTCATCGCCATGGAGTTCGTGGACGGCCACCCGCTGTCGCGCGTGCTGCGGCGCGCTCGGGAGAAGGGGCTGTACACCCTGCCGCAGCCCTTGGCGCTGCTCATCACCGTGGAGGTGCTGGAGGGCCTGGCCTACGCGCACACCCGCCTGGATGACCGGGGGCGGCCGCTCCACATCGTCCACCGCGACGTCAGCCCGCAGAACGTGCTCCTCGGCTACGAGGGGCAGGTGAAGCTGGTGGACTTCGGCATCGCCAAGGCCCGCCTGGCCGGCCGCGCCGAAGCCGAAGAGGGCGAGGTCATGGGCAAGGCGGCCTACTTCGCGCCGGAGCAGGCGCGGGGCCGGGAGCTGGACGCGCGCACGGACGTCTTCGCCGCGGGCGTCATCCTCTACGAGATGCTCTGCGGCCGGCTGCCCTTCGAGGGGAAGATGGCGGACGTGCTGCGCAAGGTCGCCCTGGGCGACTTCCCGCGGCCCAGGGACCTCAACCCCGACCTGCCGCCCGCGCTGGAGCGCATCCTCCTCACGGCCCTGGCGGTGGAGCGCGAGCAGCGCTACCCCACCGCCGAGGCCTTCGCCGAGGCCCTCAACCGCCACCTGCGCACGGCCGCGCCGGACGTCACCCCCAGGGCCCGCGCCCACTTCATGAGCTACCTCTTCGAGGCGGAGCTCGTGGAGGACGGCCGCCCCGTGTTGCTGCCCCGGGAGTTCCTGGCGCAGCTGACCCGGTGGACGCAGACTCCGTCCGAGCGCCGCGCGCCCCGTGAGCCCAGCTACGCGCGCGAGGTGACGCCCCTGCCCGCGCCCGCCCCGACGCCCACGGCCCGGGGCG
>JBKGHK010001163.1:0-2208 GCA_046520375.1 Pyxidicoccus sp. 3LFB2 | reverse complement strand
TGCGCGAGGTGGTGGACGCGCTGGAGGGCCGCGAGGGCGCGGCGATTGTCCTCGTGGGGCCTTCGGGCTCCGGCAAGACGGCGCTGGTGCACGAGGTGGTCAGCCGCCTCACCGCCCGGCAGGACGCCGCGGGCACCCGGCGCGACGTGTGGCGCGTGGACGGCAACCAGTTCATCGCGGGCATGATGTACGTGGGCCAGTGGGAGGCCCGCGCCCGTGGCGTGGTGCAGGAGCTGATGGAGGTGGCAGACCTCCTCTACGTGGACGACCTGGCCTCGCTCGTCTACGCGGGGCGCACGAACAACGAGCGCACCAACGTGGCGCAGTACATCGAGCCACACCTGGCACGCGGCGAGCTGACGGTGCTGGCCGAGTCCACGCCCGAGCGCTTCGAGCGCGTGCGCGAGGAGGCCCCCACCTTCGCCTCGCTCTTCCGCGTGGTGCATGTGCCCGCGCTGGACGCGCGCGCCACCCTGCCCGCGCTGCTGGGCACGCTGCGCGAGCTGGAGGCCGCGAATGACAGGGGCGCGGTGCGGCTGTCACCGCTGGCGCTGGAGACGCTGCTCGACTTGCAGCAGCGCTTCGTGGCGCACGAGGCCTTCCCGGGCAAGGCCGTCCGGCTGCTGCGCCGGGTGGTGTCGCGGCCGGGCACCGAGGAAGCCGGCCTGCGCCGCTTCACGCAGGAGGACGTCACCTCCGCCATGCGTGAGCAGACGGGCCTGCCCGACTTCGTGCTGGGCAGCGCTCCGCCGAAGCCACGCGAGGTGCTGGAGCGCGAAATGGCCGCGCAGGTGGCGGGCCAGCCGGAGGCGGTGTCCGCCGTGGTGGATGCCATCCTCACGCTGCAGCGCTCGCTCCAGCCGCCGGACAAGCCGCTGGCCACCTACCTCTTCGTGGGCCCCACCGGCGTGGGCAAGACGGAGACGGCCAAGCGCTCGCGCGCACCCTCTTCGGCAGCGAGGGGCGACTGGTGCGCTTCGACATGTCGGAGTTCGTCTCCGCCGCCAGCATCACCCGGCTGCTGGGCATGCCGGGCGCGCCGGACGGCGAGCTGACCACCGCGCTGCGCACCCAGCCGTTCTGCGTGGTGCTCTTCGACGAGGTGGAGAAGGCCCACCCGCGCATCTTCGACGCCCTGCTCCAGTTCCTCGGCGAGGGGCGGCTGACGGACGGCGCCGGGCGCACGGTGGACGCACGGCAGGCGGTGGTGGTGCTCACCTCCAACCTGGGCGTGCGCGAGGCCGCGGCCCGCACCGGCTTCAACCGCTCGCCCGAGGGCGCGGAGGCGCACTACCTCTCCTCGGTGCGCGCCTTCTTCCGGCCGGAGTTCTTCAACCGGTTGGACCGGGTGGTGCCCTTCCGCTCGCTGACGCCCGCCGCGCTGCGGGTGGTGGTGGAGCACGCGCTGGAGTCGCTGCTGTCGCGCCGGGGCATCCGCCGCGGCAACGTGCTGGTGGAGGTGGAGTCCCCGCTGCTCGACCTGCTGGTGGAGCAGGCCTATGACCCGCGCTACGGCGCGCGCCCCCTCAAGCCGCGCCCTGGAGCGGCGCCTCACGGTGCCGCTGGCCACCACCTGGTGCGGCGCGGCGCGGAGGACCTCGCCCGGGTGGAGCTGTTCCGCCGGGGCGACGACATGGGCCTGTCCGTCGAGCTGATGGTGCGCGAGCCGGCGTGGGCGCCCGAGCAGGACCCGATGACGTGGACGCTCTCGGATGTGTCGCGCGTGCTGGACGAGACGTCGGCGCGGCTGGACGCGCTCTCCGTCGAGGACGCGTCCCCGGACACCGCCGAGCTGGCGGAGCGCCTGGAGCGGCTGTCCGCGGAGGCGGTGGACATCCGGGAGAACGAGCTGGCGGAGCGCGACTTCGTGGAGACGGAAGCCTCGGTGCCCAAGGAGGTTCTCCGCGGGTACGACTGGAACCACCACACGGGCCGGGGGGGCCTCAGGGCCCGGCCGGCGTATGCCTCCGTGCCGCTGCCGGTGTCCCGCGAGGAGCGCCTGCGCCGCAGCCGCCCGTTGGTGGTGAACCTGCGCGACGAGGTGGAGTGGCTGACGCACCAGCTCGCCTGCCGCGAGCGGGGCCCCGACGTGCGGGTGGTGCTGGTGGAGGGACTGGGTGACACGCCCGTGTCGGCGCTGGACGCCGTGGTGCGCGCGCTGCCCCAGGCCCTGGGACGCTGCTGTGGTGCACGAGGAGCGCGTGGAGC
>JBKGHK010001162.1:0-2208 GCA_046520375.1 Pyxidicoccus sp. 3LFB2 | reverse complement strand
GGCCGGCGCGCGCGGGCCTGCTCGAGCGCGGTGTCCATGGTGGGGGCCGGCGGGGGCTCCTGGGTGAGCACGCCCGGGTCCACCGCCATCAGCGCCTCGCTGCCGGGCCGGGCCAGCCAGATGGCCAGCTGCGTCTGGTCCGTCACGAGCTGCGCCAGCGTCTGCGTGAAGGTGATGCGGTCATTGCCCAGGTTGACGAGCGCGGAGATCTCCTCGTTCTTGCCCACGCGGCCCGCGGTGAAGAGGGCGCGGGCGCGCTCGAGCTGCTCCTCGCTGCGCTTGACGGTGGCCTCCAGCACCTGGAGGGTGGCCTGGGTGCGGAACAGCACGAAGAAGCGGCGAATGGCCTCCAGCTCGGAGGTGTCGGCCTCCTCCTGCGCCTGGCTCTTCTCCACGTCGCGCAGCACGCCGCTCTGCTCCAGCTGCTTGAAGCGCGCCCGGTCGTAGATGACCTGGTTGAGCGTCAGCCCCAGGTCGTAGCCCTCGGTGTCGGTGGACGGCGTCTCCACCTCGAAGATGAGGAAGCCGCCGGGGTTGTTCGGGTCCTGTGCGGTGGTGATGCTCCGGCGGCGGCCGTACCAGGTCTTGCCCGCGGAGGCCCCCAGCGACAGCTGTGGCAGCAGCACCGAGCGCGACAGGCGCACGTCCTCCTCGGCGACGTCCACGTCCAGCAGGGCCTGGAGCGTGTTGGTGTTGTTGCGTCCCTGGACCCGGACCTCCTGGAGGGAGATGGGGGTGGCGGCCTCGGGGGTGGCGGTCAGCAGCGCGGCGACGAGGAGCGCGTTCACATGCCACCTCCCATCCCCGGAAGGCCAATCATCACCACGCCCGCGAACATGGCGTAGAGCGCCAGGGCGAGCAGCAGCGCGCGGCCGCGGCTCATGCCCGTGGCGGCGGAGAAGCCCAGGCCCAGGAGGCCCACGCTCCACAGGTTGAAGAAGTCCACCGCGCTCGCCACCCGCTGCATCTTCGGGCTCAGCCCGTCGAACAGCAGGCCCAGGTGGGAGGGCACCAGCTCCAGCGCGCGCGTCGCCGTGAGCGAGTGCTGCGCCGCGGCGCAGACGGTATAGATGAAGTGGTACAGGGCGATGGGCAGCAGCGCGAGCGCCGCCGCGGACATCAGCCGCTCGAAGGGCGCCGGCCGGTCGAACAGCCAGCCCACCACCCACAGCACGCACGCGAGCACCAGCGCCAGCATCGGCATGACGAAGACGCCCTTGGCGATGCCCCCCACGAGGGCCTTGCGCGAGGCGACCTGGATCTTCTCCGTGAGGTCGGCCTCGGACAGGCCGGTCATCCCGCCCGTGGCCTGCAGCTCGCGGATGACGTCGGGCGCGGCGTCCCAGCGGAGGGAATAGAGCGTCCCGGAGGCGGACACACAGAGAGCGAGAATCAGGAGAGGCCACACCCAGCGGCGGGCCTCGACGGCGGTGCGGGTTCCCTCGAAGGGGTCGACGAAGACGCGCACCGGTTGGACGAGAGAGGTCATAGTGTTGATGGCTCAGGCGATGTACGGCACTCGCCCTCAGGCAATTGCCCGGCCAATCGAATTGACGCGGAGAACGGGCAGGCAGCCAACCGAATTCCGATGTGTGCGGGGGTTCTACCTCAGTGTTTCAGGGGACCTGTAGCGACCTGTAGCGGAAATTTTGCCGGCGGCGCGCGGAGGGTGTATTCCGCTCGCCTGCCCGCTTGCCGGAGCTCGAATGGTCGATAGCACGGATCTCGCGCAGGTACTCCACGAGGCAAACGACATCGCACAGAGCGTGGCGCAGAGGCTCACCTCGGCCCACGTGCTGCTGGCGCTCTTCACGGTGGAGAACCGGGCGCAGCTGCTCCTCAAGGAGCGAGGGGTGGACGAGGATGCCCTCCTCCAGTTGCTGACGGGGGCTGCGGCCGAGTCGGACGGCGTGGTGCGCGAGCTGCGGGAGAAGGCGCGGGAGATTGCCACCAGCCTGGGCTCGGCCGAGGCGGACTGCCTGCACCTGCTCATCGCGGTGACGCGGGTGCGCTGCTCGGCGCATGACCTGCTGCTCCAGGCGGGCCAGGACCTGGCGACGCTGCGGACGACGGCCATGGCCTACTTCACGAGTGGCCGGATGCCGCGCTTCCTCCAGACGGGCCGCGCGCATGCGCTGGGCACCCGGGCCCCGGTGGCCCGCCCGGTGGGCGCCCCGCCCTCTCCCCTGCCCTCCGCGACGGTGGCGG
>JBKGHK010001161.1:0-2209 GCA_046520375.1 Pyxidicoccus sp. 3LFB2 | reverse complement strand
CGGGGCGCAGCTCCGGATCCGGCGGTGGCACGCGCGGGGGTGAGCCGGCTGAGCGCCTCCCGGAGGAACCAGAGGTCCTCGGCCGGAGTGCCGTGCTTGCGCACCACCGCGCGCGGGCGGCCGTCCTCCAGCAGCAGGTAGCCCGTGGACGCGGCGTAGGCGTCGTCGCGGCTGTCCGGATAGAGCCGGTCGCCCAGGTCTCCCAAGGGGTCCCTCCACATGCCCGCCGTGGTGCCCTCGTCGGCCACCAGCACCTGGGACAGCACGTCCCCGTGGAAGTACTCCAGCGAGGCGAAGGGCTCGCGCGTCTCGGGGGAGCGCATGCCGGGCCCGTGCCTCACCCCCGTCACGAGCAGCAGCCCCCGCGTCCCGTCCACCCGGGCGAAGAGCGCCTCACGGACCTGCCTGTCGGAGAAGAAGAGGACGGACTGCACGGTGGCGCACAGCCTACCTTCTGGCCGGGGGGCCGCGACCGATACCCGACGCTGGCCCCCCCTTTCGTTGACTCCTGCTCGACGGTGGCGCGGCCTTGCGGAAGAGTCGTCACTGCTTATGCGCTGCTGCCACCGTCACGCGTCCGAGTCCGCGCCGTCCGACGTCCACCCGTTCTCCCTCCCCGGCGCCACCGAGCACTACGCCGCCGAGCGTCCCGTCCGCGCCGAGCATGTCCGCATCGAGCTGGACCTCGACTTCGACCAGCGGCGCATCTCCGGCGTCTGCACCACCCGCGTCTCCGCCGTCCGCGCCCTCTCCACCGTCACCTTCGACGCCGTGGACCTCGACGTCTCGCAGGTCCTCGTCAACGGGCGCTCCGCGCGCTTCTCCAACTCCGGCGTCCATCTGCGCGTCGAGCTGCCCACGCCCCTCGACGCCGGCCACGCCTGCGAAATCGCCATCCACTACTCCGGCCGTCCCCGCCGGGGCCTCCACTTCTGGGGCCCCGACGCCGGCTACCCCGACCGCCCCCGGCAAGCGTGGACCCAGGGCCAGGACATCGACGCACGCGCGTGGTTCCCCAGCCTGGACACCCCCGCCCAGAAGGCCACCTCGGAGGTCATCGCCACCTTCCCCGCGGAGATGACCGCCCTGTCCAACGGCGTCCTCGTGAGTGACAGCACCCACGGCGCCCGCCGCACCCAGCACTACCGCATGGAGCAGCCCGTCTCGCCCTACCTCGTCACCCTCGCGGTGGGCGAGTTCGAGGAGGCCACCGACTCGGCCGGCACCGTGCCCCTGCGCTACCTCTTCCCCAGGGGCCGCCGCGAGGACGCCCTGCGCTGCGTGCGCCGCACCCCGGCCATGGTGCAGGCCTTCCACGAGCTCACCGGCGAGCCCTTCCCGTGGAGCGGCTACGCCCAAATCTTCCTCACCGAGTTCATCCTCGGCGGCATGGAGAACACCACCGCCACCAGCCTCACCGACTCCGTCCTCCACGACGCCCGCGCCCGGCCCGACTACAACGCCGAGCCCCTCATCTCCCACGAGCTGGCGCACCAGTGGTTCGGCGACTTGCTCACCTGCCGCGACTGGCCCCACGGCTGGCTCAACGAGGGCTTCGCCACCTGGTGCGAGGTCTTCTGGAAGGAGCGCGCCGACGGGCAGGACGAGGCGGACCATCACCGCTCGGGGCAGCTCGACGGCTACCTGGGTGAGGTGCGCGAGCGCTACGCCCGCCCCATCGTCGCGCGCCGCTTCCACGCGCCCATGGACGTGTTCGACCGGCACCTCTATGAAAAGGGCGGCCTCGTCCTCCACGAGCTGCGCCGCCGTCTGGGTGACGCGCTCTTCCTGCGCGCCCTGCGCCACTACGTCGCCCGCCACCGCCACGGCGCCGTGGAGACGGTGGACCTGGTCCGCGCCTTCGAGGAGTCCACCGGCCATAACCTGGACGGCTTCTTCGACCAGTACGTCTTCGCCCCCGGCCACCCGGAGCTGAAGGTGGAGGTCCGCTACGAGGTCGAGGACGCCCGCCTGCGCATCAAGGTCCGCCAGACACAGCGCACCGACGCCGGCACGCCCATCTTCCGCCTGCCCCTGGACGTGGCCATCACCGCCGACGGCCGCGACACGCTCCACCGGCTGGAGGTGACGGACGCGGAGCACTCGTTCCTCCTGCCCTGCGCCGCCGCGCCCTCGCAGGTGCGCGTGGACCCGCGCCGCGACGTGCTCGGCACGCTGGACGTGGACAAGGCGCCGGCCTCTGGCTGGA
>JBKGHK010001160.1:0-2212 GCA_046520375.1 Pyxidicoccus sp. 3LFB2 | reverse complement strand
CCCGCTGCTCCAGGAGCAGCCGCGCGTGGCCGTGCGGCCCACGCACGCGCCGCGCATCGCCCCGGGCAAGGGGGCCGCGCAGCTGTACCTGGAGCTGTACTGGGGTGCCATCCGCCGCGACGCGCGCCGCTTCAAGCCCGACCGGAAGAAGCCGGTGCAGGCCTCGCTGGACGCGCCGGAGGCCATGCCGCTGTGGGGCTTCACGCTGCCGGAGACGGGCGCGCCCTTCACCCTCGCCGAGTCGCTCAACGGCGCCTTCCGCGTCTTCGTGCCCCCCGGCACCGAGGTGGAGAAGAGCGGCAATGACGGCCGCTTCGCCCCCGTCACCGGCGCCGCGCTGGAGTCCGACGGCAGCCGCCGCTTCATCACCCTGCGCGAGGGCACCGCCGCGCGCCTGACGCAGGGGCACATGTCGCTGGTGGCCTACGCGGCCCCCAAGCCCGCGCGCGTCTGGGTGAACCCCTTCCAGGGCATGCCCTGGCTGGCGCTGGCGTGCTTCCTCATGTTCGGCGGCGCCTTCGCGTCCTTCATCGCCCTGAAGCCCGCCACCCCGGAGACGGCGGACTTCCAGCAGAAGAACCTGCCTCCCGTGGCCCTGCGCCTCATCGCCCCCGAGCCGAAGAAGAAGGAAGAGGCGAAGAAGAAGCTGGAGGCCCTGAAGCAGAAGGCCCCCAAGCCGGTGAAGGAGAAGGTCGCCGAGAAGGCCCCGCCCAAGCCGGTGGAGAAGACGCCGCCTCCGCAGCAGCCCGCCAAGGCCGTGGCCGCTCCGCCCGAGAACAAGGCGCTCAAGGCGCTGGCGAAGCTGTCCGCCGCCGGGCCCGCCACCAACGACTTGCTGGCCGCGGTGGACAAGCTGGGCAGCGGCCCGGGCAGCAAGAACGTGAAGAACAGCAACTACAAGCTGTCCGGCCTCATCGGGAAGGCGCCCATCGCCAACGCGGGCCTGGGCACCTTCGGCCTGGGCGGCGGCGGCAAGGGTGGCGGCGCCACGCTGGGCGCTGAAATCCTGCGCGGCAAGGGCGGCGGCGGCATTGGCGCGCTGGGCGTGGGCGGCGTGGGCAAGGGCAAGGTGGGCGGCACCGTCACCCGCGCCACGGCCCGCAGCATCGCCTCCACCCAGGGCACCGTGGACCGCGAGGCCGTGGCCCGCGTCATCAACAGCCACCTCAACGAGGTGCACGGCTGCTACGAGCGCGCGCTGCTGAAGAACCCCAGCCTCGCGGGCAAGGTGGTGCTGGAGTGGACCATCGGCGCCGCCGGCCGCGTCGTGGCCGCCAAGACGAAGTCCTCCACGCTCAGCAACGCCGCCGTCGAGGCCTGCATCCTCTCCAGCCTCAAGACGTGGACCTTCCCCTCCCCCAAGGGTGGCGTCGTCATCATCACCTACCCGTTCCTCTTCAACTCGGTCGGCTACTGACGCGGCCCCCTCCGCGCCCGTTCCCACCATCCGTCCAGGAAGCCCCCACCGTGCGATACGCCCTGCTCATCCTTCTGTTCCTGGTGCCCGGCCTTGCCCGCGCGCAGGCCGAGGCGCTGGAGAACCCCGGCTCCGTCTCCGCCATCCAGGAGCGTCAGTACCGGATGCACCACGAGCTGACGCTCGGCGTCGGCGTGCTGCCCGATGACGCCTTCTACAAGGGCCTCATCGGCACCGTCTCGTACACGTACCACTTCAGCGACAGCTTCGGCTGGCAGGTGGGCCGCGGCACGTACAGCTACAACGTCCAGACGGGCCTGCGCACCCAGCTGGAGCGCGACTTCGAGGTGGCCCCCACCGCCTCCGCCTACGAGGACCAGGTCCAGTGGATGGTGGGCTCGGACCTCGTGTGGAGCCCGCTGTACGGCAAGTTCGCCTTCCTCAACAGCAAGGTGCTGCACTTCGAGGCCTTCCTGCTGGGCGGCGGCACCGTGGTCAAAATCAACCGCGCGGACGGCTTCCGCCCCGCGGCCAACGTGGGCCTGGGCCTGCGGCTGTTCAGCGGCCCCACCGTGTCCTTCCGGCTGGACGTGACGAACAACATCGTCTTCGCCGGCACCTCGCGCATCAACAACGTGCTCTCGGTCCAGCTGGGCACCGCCTTCAACTTCGGCGCCACGGAATAATGACTTCCCGCACTCTCGTCGCCGCGCTCGCCAGCGCCGCGCTCCTCGTGTCCCCGGCCCCCGCCACCGCCCGGCAGTCCGGCGGCGGCGCGCTGCCCATGCCTCCGCC
>JBKGHK010000115.1:0-19582 GCA_046520375.1 Pyxidicoccus sp. 3LFB2 | reverse complement strand
CCCGGCGCCGGTGCCGCGCTGGAGCGGCTGGCGGAGGGTTACGAGGCCCTGGCCAGCGCTGCCCGGCGGGCCCAGGCGCTCCTCGGTGACGCGGAGGCCTTCACCCTGGAGAACCTGGAGCACCTCCAGGGCAAGGCGCAGCGCATGGCGCTGGAGCAGGCGGTGGAGGCGGCGGAGGCCCTCTCCCGCACCCTGCCCCCGAAGCTTCGCGCACGGCCTGTCTCCTCGGGCCCCACGGCCACGGCGCTCGAGGACGAGGCAGCGTTTCCCCAGGGAGGCTTCGCCTCCGTCTCCAACGTGGGCAGCCTGGAGAACCTCGTCACGTCCGAGCTCGTCTACATGGAGGACGAGCCGACCCTGGACCTCTTCGACGTGCGCTACGTCGAGGGCGAATTGCTCTACTACACGCGCGACGAGAGCGTCGCGGTGCGGCGGCGGCGGGTGGTGACGTTCGCCGTGCTGCCGGAGCTCGCGGATGCGCGGGTCAAGGATGCGGGCGTGCGCTGGCAGCGTGCCGTGGTGGCGCTCGGCCTGGTGCTGTGCCTCGTGCGCCGGCTGTCCGCGTGGCTGACCGCCGAGGAGCTCCGCTTCCGGGTGGTCTTCCTCCGGGATGCGAAGGGAGAGCTTCCCCTGGAGGCGGAGCGCGGCCTGTGTGAACTGCTGCTGCGCGAGTGGCGAGAGCGGGGCACGGCGGAGGTCCTCACCGCCACCAACCTGGACTCCCTCCTGGCCGAGGCCACGGCGAGCACGAAGCGCGCCCGGGTGGACGTGCTCCTCGTGGACGCTGCCCGCCAGGGCCCCCACGACGCGCTGGAAGCGGACTCCCGGCTGGGCCTGCACCTGCTGGACCTGAGCGGCCCGGCCCCCCGCGTTTGTGTCCTCGGAAGCAAGGCCGGAGTGACAGGACGCACCGAGCCCGCCGAGGCCCCCTGGGAGGCGTGGACTGGCGCGGCGCTTGAGCTTGCGCGGGCGCTTCTCTAGCGTCTGTTCCGGACGCGCCATGAGGCGCCCGGAGGACGTTCATGCCGCGGTACGAGTTCAAGGAAGGCAGCTCCAGCAAGTTCTGGCAGATCACCCTGTCCGACAACACCTTCACCACGCGCTGGGGTCGCATCGGCACGGACGGGCAGGAGAAGACGCAGACCTTCGACTCCGCGGCCGCGGCACAGAAGGAGTACGACAAGCTCGTCCGCGAGAAGGAGAAGAAGGGCTACGAGCTCGTCGGCGAGGGTGACGACGGCGAGGGCGGGGGCGACGACGACGAGGGCGGCGAGAGCGCGTCCAACCCGGAGCTCGAGGCGGCCATCATCGCCAACCCGGACAACGCGGACGCGTACCTCGTCTACGGTGACTGGCTGCAGCGCCAGGGCGACCCGCGCGGCGAGCTGATTGCCCTCCAGCACGCGGCAATGCAGGCCAGCGGTGAGGAGGCCACGAAGCTGAAGAAGCAGGTCTCGGCGCTCCTGAAGAAGCGCAAGGGCGCGCTGCTCGGTGACCTGGCGGACGCGACGGCGGAAGAGGAGCTGAAGGTGGAGTGGCACCTGGGCTTCATCCGCACCGCGCGCGTGGGCCAGAAGGACTACGACTCCGACCGGGACATCGGCGAGCTGGTGAAGGAGCTGCTCGCGCACCCCTCGGCGAAGTTCCTCCAGGGGCTCACCATCGGCATGGCGCACTTCGATGATGAGAACGACTACGAGGGCACCATCACCTCCCTCACCGAGGCGCTCACCGAGATGGGTGGCTCGAAGACGCTCCAGAGCCTGTTCATCGGTGACTTCGAGTTCCCGGACGACACGGAAATCTCGTGGTCCCACCTCCATGACGTCTCGGCGCTCTACAAGCTGCTCCCCAACCTGCGCTCGCTGCACCTTCGCGGCCACTCCCTGGAGCTGGGCACCGTGGACCTGCCGGAGCTGCGCGAGTTCACCATCGAGACCGGCGGCCTGCCCCTCTCGGCGGTGAAGTCCATCGCCGCCGCGAAGTGGCCGAAGCTGGAGAAGCTGGAGGTCTGGTTCGGCGCCGACAACTACGGCGCCGAGGGCGGCGTGGAGGACATCCAGCCCATCCTCGACGCCAAGGGCCTGCCGAAGCTCAAGTCGCTGGGCTTGTGCAACTCGGAGTTCACCGACGAGCTCTGCAAGGTGCTGCCCCAGTCGAAGGTGCTCCCGCAGTTGGAGCGGCTGGACCTGTCCAAGGGCACGATGTCCGACGCGAGCGCGCGCATCTTCTCGGAGAACGCGGCGGCCTTCGCGCACCTCAAGCACCTGGACCTCACGGAGAACACGCTCACGGATGAGGGCGAGAAGCTGGTGGCGAAGCTGTGCCCCAGCGTGGCCGCGGGCAACCAGCGCGAGTACGACGAGGAATACCGCTACGCCGCAGTGGGCGAATAACTCCGGGGGACACCATGCCGCGCTTCGAATTCAAAGAGGGCAGCTCGAACAAGTTCTGGGAAATCACCCGGGACGAAGCCGTCCTCACCACCCGCTGGGGCCGCATCGGCACCGAGGGTCAAGAGAAGACCCAGAAGTTCAAGAGCGGGTGGGAGTCGCAGCAGGCCTACGACAAGCAGGTCCAGGAGAAGGAGGGCAAGGGCTACACGCGCGTCAAGCCGACGGATGGCGCCCCCAAGCCAAAGTCCAACAAGGACCTGGAGGCGGCCATCCTCCGTGCACCGGACGTGGCGGACGGCTACCTCGTCTACGGCGACTGGCTCCAGTCCGAGGGAGACCCGCGGGGTGAGCTGATTGCCCTCCAGCACGCGCTGCTCCAGGCGAAGGGCGCGGAGGCCACGGCGCTCAAGCGGAAGGTGGCCGCGCTCCTCAAGAAGCACCAGGACGTGCTGCTGGGTGCGCCCCTCGCGTCGATGCTCGGGGGCAAGACGCTCACGGTGGAGTGGCACCTGGGCTTCATCCGGAGCGCCCGCGTGGCGGCAGGCGGCTACGGTGACGACCCGGAGTTCCAGGTCGACGAGACGCTGGCGATGCTGCTCGCCCACCCGTCCGCGCGCTTCCTCCAGGAGCTGACCCTGGGCCTGGCGAACAACGAGGGCGAGAACGACTACAGCGACCTCATCAAGCGCATCACGAAGGCGGCTCCCAAGGCCCTGCGAAAGCTGTTCATCGGCGACTTCGTGTTCCCGGACGAGTCGGAGATCTCCTGGTCCGAGGTGGGCAACGTCGCGCCGCTGTACAAGGCCCTGCCCCAGCTCCGCTCGCTCCACCTGCGTGGCGGCGAGCTGAGCCTGGGGAAGATCGACCTGCCGGAGCTGCGCGACTTCACCCTGGAGTCGGGCGGCCTGGACCGGGGCTCCGTGAAGGCCATCGCCGCCGCGAACTGGCCGAAGCTGGAGCGGATGGAGGTCTGGTTCGGCTCCGAGGACTACGGCGCCGGCGGAGACGTGAAGTACATCCAGCCCATCCTCGACGCCACGGGCCTGCCGGAGCTCCAGCACCTGGGCCTGTGCAACGCCGAGTTCACCAACGACCTGGTCGCGGCGCTGCCGAAGTCGAAGGTGCTCAAGCAGCTCCAGACGCTGGACTTGTCCCGGGGCACGCTCACGGACTCGGGGGCGGAGGTGCTCCTGGCGAACGCGGCGGCCTTCAAGCACCTCAAGCGCCTGGACCTCACGCAGAATCTGCTCAGCGCCAAGGTCGCGAAGTCGCTGGCGAAGCTGTGCGCCGACGTGGCCCTCGGCCACCAGCGTCACGATGACTCCGACGAGGACGACGACCGCCGCTACGTCGCGGTCGGCGAGTAACACCACGCCCCGGGGGAGACACCATGCCGCGCTTCGAACTCAAAGAGGGCCGCTCGAACAAGTTCTGGGAAATCACCCGGGAGGAAAACGTCCTCCTCACCCGCTGGGGCCGCATCGGCACCGAAGGCCAGGAGAAGACCCAGGAGTTCAAGCAGGAGTACGAAGCGCGGTCGGCGTACGAGAAGCAGGTCCAGGAGAAGACGAAGAAGGGCTACACGCGCATCAAACCGGCGGACACCGCCGCCAGGCCGAAGTCCAACAAGCAGCTGGAGGCCGCCATCCTCCGAGCCCCGGACGAGGCGGAGGGCTACCTCGTCTACGGCGACTGGCTCCAGTCGGTGGGGGACCCTCGCGGCGAGCTGATTGCGGTCCAGCACGCGCTGCCCCAGGCGAAGGGCGCGCGGGCCAAGGTCCTCATGGAGAGGGAGGTCGCTCTTCTCCAGCAGCACCGGGACACGCTGCTGGGGGCGCCGCTCTCGTCGATGTGCCGGAGCTTGTGGCTCACGGTGCAGTGGCACCTGGGCTTCATCCGGAGCGCCCGCCTGGGGGTGTCGAGCTACGGCGATGACCCGGAGTTCCAATTCGACGAGACGCTGGCGATGCTGCTCGCCCACCCGTCCGCGCGCTTCCTGCAGGAGCTGACGCTCGGCCTGGCAGCCGACGATGGGCAGAACGAGTACGGCGACCTCATCAAGCGCATCGCGAAGAAGGCCCCCAAGACGCTGCGGCAGGTGTTCATCGGCGCCTTCGTGTACCCGAGGGAGACGGAGATTTCCTGGACGCATGTGGGTGATGTCTCGCCGCTGTACAAGGCCCTGCCCCAGCTGCGCTCGCTCCGTCTGTGCGGCGGCGATGTCCACCTGGGGAAAATCAACCTGCCGGAGCTGCGTGAGTTCACGGTGGAGACCGGCGGCCTGCCCCTGTCGGCGGTGAAGTCCATCGCCGCCGCGAAGTGGCCGAAGCTGGAGAAGCTGGAGGTCTGGTTCGGCTCGGCGAGCTACGGCGCTGGCGGACAGGTGAAGCACCTCCAGTCCATCCTCGACGCGGACGGCCTGCCAGAGCTGGAGCACCTGGGCCTGTGCAACGCCGAGTTCACCAACGACCTGGTCACGGTGCTGCCGAAGTCCCGGGTGCTCAAGCAGCTCCAGACGTTGGATTTGTCCCGGGGCACGCTCACGGACAAGGGCGCGGAGGTGCTGCTGGCGAACGCGGCGGCCTTCAAGCACCTCCAGAAGCTGAACCTCACCCAGAACCTGCTCAGCCCGAAGGCGGCGAAGTCACTATCGAAGCTGTGCGCGGACGTGGTCGTCGGCCACCAGCGCCGCGACACCTCCGACGAGGACGACGACCACCGCTACGTCGCGGTCGGCGAGTAGCCTGGATGACGGCCGCCCCGCCCTTCCTCCTCATCGGTAACGCGGAGAACCGCCGCGTCACCCTCTTCCAGGAGGCGCTGACCCGCCAGGGGCTCCCCCCCGCTCACGTCGTGCCCTGGGTGGAGCTGCTCGCCAACCCCGCGCGCCTGGCCGACCTGCCGGACACGGAGGCGCTGGTCCGCATCGACTCCGCAGGCGAGAGCTGGGACGTGGAGCGGGCCCTGCTCAAGCGCGGGTACCCGGACGCACAGGAGGCCGGCTGCACCACCGTGACACCCGCCGAGGTGGACGCGCGGGCGTATGACCACGGGCTCATCCTCTGCCCCCGCCAGTACCACCTGGGCTTCCTCGGGGTGCTCGCGGAGCTGCAAGCCCTCTTCGCCGCGCGCCCGCGCTGGAAGGTGCTCCAGTCCCCCGCGAGCATCGCGGACCTCTTCGACAAGCGCATCACCTCGCGCAGGTACGCGGCGCTGGGCGTGCCCGTGCCCGAGCCGCTGGAAGGTGTCTCGGACCCCGAGTCGCTGCGCGAGCGGATGCGCGAGCAGGACTGCCGCGAGGTGTTCGTGAAGCTGTCCTGCGGCTCGTCGGCGTCGTGCCTGGCCATCTACCGCCTGGGGCGAGCCCGGGACACGCTGGTCACCACCATCGAGCAGGCGGCGACGGGCTGGTACAACTCGCTGAAGGTGCGCCGCATCGAAGAGCCCGCGCGCGTGGACGAGGTGCTGGGCTTCCTCCTCGCCGAGGGCTCGCAGGTGGAGCGCTCCATTCCCAAGGCCCGGCTGGGCGGTGACTACTTCGACTGCCGGGTGCTGATGGTGCGCGGCGAGCCCGCCTTCACGGTGGTGCGGCAGAGCCGGCATCCGATTACCAACCTGCACCTGGGCGGCTGGCGCGGGGACCTGGACGAGCTGCACGCGGCGGTGCCTCCCAACGAGCTGGCGGACGCCCTGGAGAGCTGCCGCACCGTGGCGCGCGCGCACGACTGCCTGCATGTGGGCATCGACCTCATGTACGAGGACTTCTTCACCGGGCATCGCGTGCTGGAGGCCAACGCCTTCGGAGACCTGCTGCCCAACCTGCGCCGCGACGGCCTCACCGTGTACGAGTGGGAGATCCGCGAGGCCCTGCGCGACGCCGGATGACGCCCGTTGGAGGTCACTCCGACCCCACGGCCCAGAAGCACGCCGTGCCATTTCCTCCGCTCGGAAATGCAAAAGAATTCCCGGTGCAGCGACCCGGGGACGAGCACGCGCTCACCCTCTGGTAGCCTCGGGAGTCGCACCCATGGTCTCCATCCACCGGCCCGGTTCCCCCCTGCCCTCGCTCCCTCGCGTGTCCACGCCGGGGACGCCCCCGGGCCCGGTGGCGGGAAACACCCCGTCCACCGAGAGCCGGACGAAGAGCCAGGAGCGCAGCACCTTCGAGCCCGCGACGACTCGCGCCGCCCGGACGGACGGGACGTCGAAGGCCCAGGACAACGACCCGGCGGATGACACCGTGGTCGTCATCGACTTCAAGAAGAACCCCCTCACGGCCCGGGGCGACCACGGAGACGAGGTCGCCTACGTCGTCGCCAACAGCGGCAACATCCCGGCCTCCCAGGTCCGGAACGTGGGCATCGACATCGATGACGACGTGTTCGGGGACCCCGACGCACGCATCGACCTCCTCACGACGAGCTTCCTCGACAACGCCAGCACGGAACTGGAGTCCCTCGCGAAGACGCCAGGGAAGGTCCAGGCCGTCAACATGTCCATGGGGCTCAGCAAGCTCAGCCTCGTGAAGGGCCTGCTGCCCTCCCGCGAGGACCCCGTCACGAAGCAGCCCCTCCCGGAGGAGTCCCAGGCGAACGCGCTGCGGGGGCTCGCGGAGGAGCTGAAGCTGGACGTGAAGTCGCTGGACGCGAAGCCCCTGGAGGAGCGGCGGATGGTCGTCGCCCAGGCACTGCTGGACCGGGTGGAGCAGCGCATGAAGGACTCCAAGCCCATCCAGGCCGCCAAGGCCCGGTATGACAAGGCCACGGAGCAGCTCGACAAGAAGGGCATCTTCGTCGTCCTCTCCGCTGGCAACGAGGGCGACACGCTGAAGGCGATGAAGGACCTGAAGCTTCGCTTCAACGACGAAGTCGAGCACTCGCTGCTCTTCAACAAGCGCGACAACGTGCTGGTGATTGGCGCCTCCGACGATGCGAAGGGCATCGCCAGCTTCTCCACGCCCAGCAAGTACGTCTTCGCCGCCATGGACGGCACGGACGTGAAGGTGAACGCCGACGGCACCACGCAGAGCGGCACGTCCTACTCCGCGCCGCAGGTGGCCGCGCTCGTCGCGGAGCTGCGCGGCAAGGGGCTGTCCCCCAAGCAGGTCCGCTCCGTGCTCCAGGAAGCGGCGAAGGACACCCGGGCCTCCCGCAAGGAGGAAGGCGCCGGCATCATCGACCCCGCCCGGGTGAGGCAGCTCGCGGCGCAGCAGGCCCGCAAGAACGAGGCGAACCGGCCCCGCTCCGCGATGGAGCTGAAGCTGCCCGTGGTCGTCCGTCCCTGAAGCCGCCCCTCAGGCGGGCACGGGCTTCCACAGCGGTGACACGGGCACGCGCTCCAGGATGCCGGAGCCGAAGACGCGGTCCAGCTCCAGGTACTCCAGGTGCACGTAGCCGATGTGGCATCCACACGTCGCCTTCGAGCACGCGCGCGGCTTCAGCGCCGAGTCGAACTCCGGCGTGTAGATGTTGCCAATCGGCTCGTCGATGAAGTGGCACCGGCGCGCGGTGCCCTCCCCGTCCACGGAGATGACGGACTCCCCTCCCCGGCACGCCCGGCCCAGGCTGGGGTGGCGCGTGTTGTTCACCGGGAAGAGCGGGTCCACGCGGGTGAAGCGCTGGAGGTCCTCGGGCGTGTACGGCTCCTCCTGCCCGTCCTTCACCGCGTTGATCCACAGGTACGTGTCCGAGGGCAGCTCGGCGCGCAGGGCCTCGGCCTCTTCGGCGAAGCGCGTGAAGCCCACCATGCCGGCGCTGTGCCTCACGCCGAGCGACGACAGCGTCTCGCACTGAGCCACGAAGCGGCGGCGCTTCATCCACTCGGGGTGGTAGGTGGCCCAGATGCCCAGCTTCTCCACGCGGCAGCTCGACACCCAGTCCAGCTTGCAGGACAGGTTGGTCTGCACGGCGGCGCGCTCCACGTGCTCCAGGTGCGTCAGCCGGGCGAGCGCCTCCTGGTACCAGGGCCAGATGAGGGCCTCGCCCCACGGCGTGAAGAACACGGAGAGGCGCAAGTCCGTGCGAGACTCCGCCCACGCCATGAAGCGCGCCAGGTCCTCGCGGTCCTTGGCCAGCTCCTCCTCGCTCTGCTTCCACTTGCCGAAGGGGCAGTACTCGCAGCCGAAGTTGCAGCCGGACAGCGGGCCCCGGTAGAGCACGGTGAGCTTCATCGCCAGGCGTACTCCCGCATCATCTCGCGCACCCCTTCGGAGTGCAGCCAGGGGCCAATCAAATCCGAGCGCTCCACGCCCGCCTCGGTAAGCCGGAACGCGCCGTCCACGCGGCGCCCCAGTCCATGCGCCTCCAGCTCCGCCAGCTCGGGGAAGTCCCCCAGCGCGTCGGACTGGAAGCGCTCGCGGTACGCCGCCAGGTCCACGCCGTCCGCCAGCAGCGACAGGAGCATGTACCGGCGCTTGCGCTCCGCCGCGTCCAGCCGGAAGCCGTAGCCCACCTCGCCGAAGGACGCCTCGGTGCGCTCGCTGTAGGACGCGATGATGGAGCGCACCTCGCGCGAGCCCACCGCGTACTCCGACGAGTAGTGCACGCCGCCCGTATACGAGCGCGCCCCGCAGCCCAACCCCACCATGCCGTCCTCCTGGCAGCGGTACACCGGGCCGCCCGCGTCCGGCGCGTGCTTCGCGCGGAACATGCGCATGGAGACCTGGGTGTAGCCCTGGGACAGGAGGAACTCGCGGCCGGCGCGGTACAGCGACAGCCGCAGGTCATCCCACGCGCGGGCCTTCTTGCCGAGGAACGTCAGCGGCCGCACGTAGAGCGGATAGAGGTACAGCTCCTCGGGCTTGAAGCGGAGCGCGGCGCGCAGGGAGAAGAGGAAGCTCTCCGGCGTCTGCCCTTCCATCCCGTAGATGAGGTCGATGTTCAGCGTGGGGAAGCCGGTGGAGCGGATGAGGTCCAGCGCGGCCTCCACCTGCGCGGTCTGCTGGGGCCGCTTCACCGCGGCCACCTCCGCCTCGATGAAGCTCTGCACGCCGATGCTCACCCGGTCCGCGCCTCGCGAGCGCAGCACGCGGAGCTTCTGTGCGTCCACCGTCTCCGGAGACACCTCCACGGACACGGGGATGCCCTTCATGTCCGCGCCCATGACGCCTTCCATGAGGTCGAACACCGTCTCCAGGCCGGCCACATCGAGCAGCGTGGGCGTGCCGCCGCCAATCGCCGCGCGGGCGAAGGTGGCGGGGCCCAGCGCCTGCTTCACCCGGCGCGTCTCACGCACGAGCGCGCCGAGGTACCCGTCCACCACGTCCTGCTTCGGCCCGGCGGCGGTGAAGAGGTTGCAGAAGCCGCAGCGCATCTCGCAGAAGGGCACGTGGAGGTAGAGGAACAGCGCGTCGCGGCGCTCCTCTGCCCAGACGGACTCCAGGGGGAGCGCGGGGGTGAAGGGCCGATAGGCCGTCTTGTGGGGGTAGCCGTAGAGGTACGCCACGTAGGGCGTCTCTTCCAGCATCTGCTCCAGGCGCGTCATGGTGCGGAGTCTCGATTCAGCGGGAACTGTGCGTAGGGCACCGTCCACACGACGGGGTGGCCCAGGCGGTGGCCGGTATAGCCGTCCTCGCCGTAGGCCGTCCCATGGTCCGAGCAGACGATGCAGAAGGCGGGCCCCCGGCGGCGCAGGGCGGCGAAGAGGGGCGGAAGCTGGCGGTCCACGTACTCCAGCGCCGCGGCGTGCGAGGCGCGCGAGTCCTGCGTGGCCCCGGGCAGGTAGTGCCGGTTGGGCTGGTGCAACGCGGAGATGTTGATGAAGAGGAAGACGCGCTGCTCGCGGGGCAGCGCCTCCAGGCGGCTCACGGCGAGCGCCACCTGATGCTCCGTGGAGCGCGGGTCCGTCACGCCCAGTTCCCGGCTCCAGTGGCTCTCCGCGAACAGGCCTGGGAGCACGCTGCCCAGCGGGTTGCGCTTGTTGAAGAAGCCGACGCCGCCAATGCAGACGGTGTGGTAGCCGCGCCCGGCGAGGCCGGTGACGAGGTCCGGCGCGTCGAGCACGCAGGTTCCCGGGGCCGTCGTCTCGCTGCCCTCGAAGCGCATGGAGAACAGGCGCGGGTGCAGGCCGGGCGTGGCGGGGGTGGGCAGGAAGCCGGCGAAGAAGGCGTGGTGCGCGGCGTAGGTGAAGCTGGCGGGCGAGTGGCGCTGCTCCCACCGGCCTCCAGGCATCAACGCCGTGAGGTGGGGCGTGCGCCCCTGGGCGGCCAGCTCCTCGGCCACGTCGTAGCGGAGGGTGTCCAGGGTGAGGAACAGCAGGTCGTGCGAGCCGACCACCGCGTTCATGTCCATTGCGCCAGCACCTCGCGAAGCGCCTGGGGCTGTCCCACGACACGCGCCACGGTGAAGGTGGGAGGCGGCAGCCCCCGAGGCCACGCGCGCCCATGGGACACCCAGCAGGTGGCCAGCCCCAGGGAGGCGGCGCCGACGATGTCCTTCTCCGGGTCGTCTCCGACGTGGAGCACGTCCTCGGGCTCCCGGTCCACCCGCGCGAGCGCCGCGCGGAAGATGCGGGCGTCGGGCTTCTCCGCGCCAACTTCACCGGAGAGGAAGACGTCCGGCAGGTGCGCCGTGAGGAAGGCGCGCTCCAGCTTCGCACGCTGCACACGGCCCGAGCCGTTGGACACCAGGGCCACGGGCGCGCGCTTCCTCAGCTCCTCCACGAGCGCCAGGGTGCTGACGCTGGGGACGATGAAGAAGGGCAGCAGCGAGGACATGTCGTCCCAGAGCTCCTCGGGCGACAGGCCCAGGTCCGGGAAGGTCTCCGTCACGCGGCGGCAGAACCCGGTCCGGTCGCTGGCGCCGCGCTGGTCGAGCGCGTGGAATTCGGCCACGTCCTCGGCCCTGCGGGACGCGGGGAACGCGGCCGGGTGGCGGCCGATGAGGTCGTCGACGTAGCTGGCGAAGGCGCCGGCACGGTCGATCAGCGTGTCATCCAGGTCGAAGAAGACGGCCCGGGGCCGCATCCGGGGGCTCCTCCAGAGGGGCCCTGAGGATATGCGGCCTTGCCCCGGTGGAACAGCGCCCCGGCGGCGGCCCCTGAACCCTCAGCCCAGAAGCCGGTTCAGCAGCACGGAGAGCATCATGAGGAGCACGGGGCCGAACAGGAAGAACAGCACCAGCCAGGCGGCCAGCTTCCGACGGGTGCCGCGCCCCGCCTCACCGCTCGCGGCCTTCCGCTCGGCGCAGTCCTCGCAGACGGGCGTGCCCTGGGCGCCGCGCACGTCGCAGTCGCCGCAGAGGAAGGTGCCACAGCGGCTGCACGTGGCGGTGGAGCGCTGACCATGGACGGGGCAGAGCGCCTCCTCCGTGTCCGTGGCGCCCGCAGCGGCAGCGCGCCCGGCGGAGTCCTCCAGGGGCGTGTGCACCTCGGAGGCCTGCAGCAGCGCCCGGGCCTCGTCGAGGTCCGCCGAGGCGACGAGCACATTGACCTCGATGTACCCACCCATGACGCCCAGCATGGAGCGGTGTTGCTCGCCCTGGACGACGCAGGAGATGCCGTGGGCCTCGAGCAGCGAGCGCACGGTGGCCGCTTCGGACGGGTCACCACAGTTCTTCAGGACGACGAGGTTCGACGACGCTTCTGGCTGACTCAGGCTCCGCCTCCCAGCAGGGAGGCCCATTCTAGTTGCTCAGCAGGAGAGCGCACTGGGGCCTACCTCACCCAGGGAGCGGCCCACAGCGGACTCCACCCGATATTCGCGTAAGGCCGGGTGGGCTGGGTCGCCTTGGGCTCACGCGGAGTCTGTGGCCGCTCCGGGACCCAGCACGCGGGCACCATCCAGAGCAACGCACCCAGCACGACACACACACCGCCCAGCAGGAATGGATTGGTGTGGGACATGCGATTCCTCCTCGGCCGGTACGACCAGGGCCGACCCTCGCGGAACGGTCCTGGCGGCGGCGCATATCGGCACGCCCGGCGCGCGTGCATGTCCCTGAACACCGGCCGGGCCGGAAGGTGTCACCTCACCCCATTCCCTGCCGCGCGCGGTCGTACTCCACCAGCGCCCGGACGACTTCCTCCTGGGAATCCGTCAGCATCAGGTAGCGCGCGTATTCCTGTCCCTGCGCGAGCTGCGCCAGCAGGGGGTACACGGGGCGCGTGCGCGTCCAGAACTCGGTGCCCAGGAAGATCATCGGGCTGATGACGCCCACGGAGTTGTAGTGGTTCTGGCAGGCGTCCTGGAAGATCTCCTGGATGGTGCCCGCGCTGCCCGGCGCGTACACGATTCCGCCGCGCGCGATGGTGAGCAGGCCGTCCTCGCGCACGCTGTTGGCGAAGTACTTGGCGATGTACGTGGCGAAGGGGTTGGGCGGCTCATGCCCGTAGTGCCACGTGGGGATGCCCAGGCTGTCGCAGTAGGGCCGGTCACCGTCCCGCAGGGGGAACGCGCCGCGGACCTCGAAGGCGCGGGCGAGCCACTCACGGTCCGTATAGCTGGGCGCCTGCGCGAGCATGGCGAGCCCCGCGTCCAATTCCGCCTCGGTGCGCCGGGCGAACCAGGCGCCGACGTGGGTGGCCTCCATGGCGCCCGGGCCGCCACCGCTGACCATGAAGAAGCCCCGCTGCGTCAGCTCGCGCGCCAGCGCCGCCACGGCGCGGTAGTCCGGCTGGCCCCGCTTCATGGAGTGGCCGCCCATGATGGCCACCACCTTGCGCGTCCCGCCTTCCGACTGGAGCAGGTCCTCCATCGCATCGGTGACGGCATGGTCATGGAGTCGCTGCGACAGTGTCTCCAGCAGCGTTGGCGGGCTGCCCCGGCCATGGGTGGCCCAGTGCGCGTAGATGCGGGCGTCCGGCGTCTCGGCGTACGTCTCTGGCCGCGCCGGGTCGAAGCCGGCATACAGCTCCTCGGGCGAGTAGAGGCCGCCGCGATAGGGCAGGTACGGCAGTCCGGAGAACGGCGGGAACACCATGGCCCCATGTTCGAGGGCGGTGCTCAGCGCGTCCTTCTCCAGCTCACAGCCCAGGAAGATGGCGCCGGCCAGCTCGGCGGAGGCCAGCTCGCGGGTGTAGCGCCTCAGGTCCAACCCCTGGATGACGACGTTGTCCAGGTGCGCCCCCAAGCGCAGGTGCCGCTCGAAGGCTTCGATGGTCTCTATCTCGATCACACGCGGAGGATTCCACGCCTGCCTAGAAGAGGACAACCATGGCGCCCTCGGGAATCTGCTCATACAGCGCGGCGATGTCCGGCGTGTGCATCACCACGCAGCCCCAGGACAGCCGCCCGCCGCTCTCCGCCAGCGTCCACGCCCCTGCCCACCCATGCAGGCCGATGCCGCTGCCCAGGCGCGTGGAGGCATTCGTGTTCCGCCGCGCCGCCCAATCGCTGGCAATCTTCTCGCGCGTCTTCGCATCGACGAAGCCCGCGGCCACGCCCCGGTCCGCATCCCAGGGGTTCGGATAGTTCACCCGAATCCAGTGCCCGCCATAGAAGGCCGAGTACGGCCCGGGGATGTCGCCCCGCAGCTTCTGGGTGACGAAGTACATGCCCTTGGGCGTGCGGTTGTCGCCACGCACCTCCTTGGCTCCCGCCGCCTGGCCGAAGCCCACCTCCTTGCGCGCCACCTCGCGGCCCCGCGCGTACAGCCGGAGCTGGAAGGCGTCATGGGAGATGAGCAACAGGGCCGGCTCCTCCGCCGGAATGGGCAGCCGCTCCCGATTGGCAAGGAAGCGCCGGGCCTCGGCATCCGACAGGCGCCGCTCCGCATGCAGCGTCACCGCGAGCCGGGCCTTCGCCGCCACCCGCCCCAGCGCCTGCCCCCGCGTCACGAGCGCCCCTGTCCGCAGCGCCACCGCCTCCAGCCCCGAGTACTCGGACCGGGCGCGCAGCAGGGCATGGTTCTCGTAGTAGAGGTGCTCCAGCACCACCGAGCGCCCGTCGGAACCCACTTCCGCCACCCGTCCCCGTGCCAGCGCGCGCACCTCGCTGCCGGCCCGAGCCGCCTGGCTGTCGGGCAGGGAGGCGAAGCCCTCGGCGGGCGGGTGTGGCGGCCGCAGGTACGCCTCGAAGGCGTCGTCAGCGGGCGCCGCCATGGCAACGGAGGGAAGCCCCAGCGCGAAGGCCAGCAGCACGCCGAGACGGAGCAGGGAGCGGGACAGGGGTGGCACGAGGGGTGGACACTCGGGCCTGCCCCGGGGTTCCGTCAACGCCGCGAGACGAGCACCCGCAGCGCCGCTTCCGCCTGGAGCTGCTCCGAGCGGGCACCCACGGCGGCGGCGTCCTGGGCGGCGCGCTGGAGCTGACGCCCGGCCTCCTCCAGCTCCCCCAGCCGGAGCTGCGCGCGGCCCAGGGCACAGCGGAGCAGCGACTCCAGCTTGCGGTCCCCCAGCATGGCGGCAAGCTGGAGCCCGCGCACGGCGTCCTCCTTCGCCAGCTCCGGGGCATCCGCCTGCGTGTGCAGCAGCGCCAGCCCGTGGTGCGTGTACGCCATGCCCCAGCGGTCCCCGGTGCGCGACTTCAGGTCCAACGCGAGCTGGAAGAAGTGCGTTGCGCGCTCCCGGTCTCCCGCGCGCGCGTGGGCATTGCCCAGGCTGAAGAGGGCAATGGAGTGCTCCCAGGTGTCCCCCGCAAGCTCGCTCCAGCGCAGCACCGCGAGGTACTCCCGGGTGGCCTGCTCCGGGCGCCCCTGCCCCATCAGCACGTTGCCCATGGCCCGGTGCAGGGAGGCCTCCACGCCGGCCCGCTCCGGCCCCTGCTCCGGAGGCCCCAGCCGCAGCCGCTCCCGCGCGAGGCCCAGCCGCATCAGGGCCTGCTCGAAGCGCCCCAGCGCACACAGCGCGAGCGAGGCGAGCGCATCCAGCGCCGAGTCCACCAGGGGCACGGCCTCCACGCCCTCGCGCGAGCCCTCTTCCGCCAGCGCCACCACCTCATCGAAGCGGCCGAGCGCGAGCAGCACGGACGTCAGCTTCCGCAGGCGCCGCGCCCGGTCCACCAGCGGGGGGGCCGGTGCCTCCACATCGAGCGCGAGGGCGGTGCGCCAGGCGGCTTCCGCCTCCTCCCGGGCGCCGGCCAGCCGGTGCGCGTCCCCACTGCGCTCCCACAGGAGGCGCTGCCACTCCCGGGAGACGGCGGGCGCCAGGTCCAGGGAGACGTCCAACGAGAAGCGGTACACCGCGAGCGCGGAGCCCGTCTCCAGCGCCGCGCGGTGCCACCCCGCGAGCTCCAACAGGTGCGGCAGCGCCCGCTCCGTGACACCCGCCGCGAGCCAGTGCCGGGACAGCTCCGCGCACGCCCGGCGCCGCAGCTCCACGGGCAGCGACTCGTAGGCCTCCGCGGCGCGGCGATGCAGCACCTGCGTGTCCACGGCCGTGTCCCCCTCGGCGCTCTCGGGAAGGTCGAGCGTCCACGTGTACCGCCCTCCCGCGACGGCCCGCAGCCACCCTCCCGCCTCCAGCGCCGCGAGCGGCGAATAGCCACCGACCAGCGCCCCCAGCACGGGGCGCGGAAACGAAGGCCCGAGGACGAAGGCCGCATGGAGCGCCTCGCGCTGCGAGGGCGACAGCCCCTCCAACCGGGCGGTGAGCACCGCTTCGCCCGTGGCCGGCATCGGCACCTCGGAATGCTCCTCGTGGAGCATGAGTGCGTGCAGCAGGTGCAGCGGATGGCCCCCGCCCGCGTGCAGCAGGGCCTCATGGACTTGCGGTGCCACGGCGCCGCGAGAGCGCAGGCGCTGCTCCACCAGCGCTCGGGCCTCATCATCGGAGAGCGGCCCCACCGTGAGCACCTCGGCCGACAGCGGCACGGGCGCCGTGCCCGCGGGCCGCTGCAGGGCGAGCAGCAACAGCGGCGTGTGCGTCAGCCGCGAGACGAGGGCTTCGATGAGCGCATGGCTGAACGGGTCCGCGTACTGCCAGTCCTCCAGGATGAGCAGGCGCGGGCGGCGGTGCGGCATGAGCGCATGGCAGAGGGCGTCCAGCAGCGCGGTGCGCTCGGAGGAGAGGCTCGCGGGGACGCCCTGCCGCTCGCGGCCCTCCACGAACCGCGCGAGCAGCGCCTCCTCCTCGCTGGACACGCGCCCCACCCCGGGCGGCGGCTGCATGGCGCGAGTGCCCTCCAGCAGCTCGCGGAAGGGGCCACCCGGCGTGCCGGGCAGGGCCACGCCACTGCCCTCCCACACCTCGTAGCCCTCACCGAGCAGCTCCTCGACGAGCGCATCCTTCAGCCGCGACTTGCCCAGGCCAGCCTCCCCCTCCAGCCAGACGGCACGCCCCAACCCGCGCCGCGCCTCCGCCGCGATGACGCGCAGCCGCTCGAGCTGCGCGGCGCGTCCCACAAGTGGGGGATGACAGGTGTGCGTCGCCCATCTGCGCACCGGTGCACCCGCCGGATTCCGAGCCCCACAGGCCACACAGATGCCCGAGGACGAGGCCATGGCCACCTCCCAATCGAAGAATGATGCGGTGTGGTTGGAGCGCCGAGCCCCTCACGTCTCGGTGCGACCCGGGTGTTTTAACGCGCTGCGGGTCCGTCGCGCGTCGCGCCTCGGGGCTGTGCGACTGTCGGCTTCACGTCGCGGATGCTGGCCGGAAGTTGCACCCACTTCCTGCGCGTCCATGCCAGCAGTGAGGTCTCACCCGACAGTGCGTGATGAAGACGCGCTTTCCGTTGCAGCACGACAGACAATTACAACTGCCTTGCGCGATACACGGACTTGCATGTCTCGCCCCCCTCTTTACAGAGCAGGCAGGCGTGTGGAACATGTGTTGAGTACGAAATACTTTTGACCGATACTCGTTTCACGTCACATCGCGGCGGAAACACCGCCGTGTCCTTGGAGAAGCCCCCCATCGCAAAGACAGACAACCGCCCGCCCGCTCTCCGCGGCGCGGTCTCACTCCCCGTCTGTCTTCAACCCCCGAGAGCCTACATGAAGAAGACCCTCCTGCTGGTTGGAACCCTGCTTGCCGGCTGTGGCGCGTATGAGCCTGGCACCGAAGCGGGCGAGGCCCCCGAAACGACCGGCACTTCGAGCGCGGAGCTCACTGCTTCGAACTGCACGCAGCTCACGGCGACCTCGGTCATCGCCAGCGGCAACGACGGCAATGTGCCGGCGAACACGATGGACGACCGGCTCGACACCCGGTGGAGCAACCTCGGCAAGGGCTCGTGGATTGACTACGACCTGGGCTCCACGAAGACGGTGAGCGGCGTCACCATCGCCTGGCACAACGGCAACACGCGCGCCAACACCTTCTCCGTGTCCGTCTCCCTGGATGGCTACACGTATACGCCCGTCTTCTCCGGCGCGAGCACCGGCACGACGTCGGCGGCGGAGACCTCCACCTTCACGGCCGTCTCCGCGCGCCGCGTGCGCATCTACTTCAACGGCAACTCCCTCAACGACTGGGCCAGCATCGCCGAGGCGCGCGCCTGCGCCGGCACCGTGACGGCGCCCCCTCCCCCGCCGCCGCCCACGGGCTCCAGCGTGGTCTGGGTGGGTGACTTCGAGTCGGGCGACCGCTCCCAGTGGAGCCATACGCAGATGGTGAGCGCGGACCGGCTGGCGGTGGTGCCCTCGCCGATGCGCCAGGGCCGCTACGCCATCAAGGCCACCGTGAAGCAGGGCGATGACCCCATCAACTCCAGCGGCAACCGCAACGAGCTGGTGAGGATGACGCGCGAGCCGGCGGGCTCCGAGTACTACTACCGCTGGAGCACGATGTTCGACTCCACCTTCCCCAGCGCGAGGACGTGGCAGCTCTTCACGCAGTGGCACCATGAGGGCAGCTCCGGCTCGCCCCCGGTGGAGTTCCTCGTCTACGGCGAGGAGATTCGCCTCAACATCGGCGGCAACCCGGGTGTGGTGGTGTGGCGCACGCCGCTGGTGCGCGGCCAGTGGCAGGACTTCATCTTCCACGTGAAGTGGTCGCCCAACTCCAGCGTGGGCTTCGTGGAGCTGTACCTCAACGGCAAGCTCGTGCTGCCCAAGCGCTACATCGCCACGCAGTTCGCCGGGCAGCTCAACTACCTGAAGGTGGGCCTGTACCGCAGCGACACGGTGGCGCAGACGGGCATCGTCTACCACGACGGGTGGACCATGGCCCGCAGCCTCCAGGACGTCCTCAGCCCGACGGCCGTCCTCACCGCGCCGTAACGCGGCTGCCACACAGCGAACAGCAGCCCCCTCCGGGCCGGAGGTCGTGCCCCCGCGCGGCCCCGGCCCGGAGTAGTTTTTGCGCATGTCCCAGACCCTGCTGGTCGTCCATGTCCACGTCCATGTGAAGCCGGAGCACGTGGACGCGTTTCGCGAGGCCACCCTGGCCAATGCGCGCCAGAGCGTGAAGGAGCCTGGCATCGCCCGCTTCGACGTCATCCAGGACACCGAGGACCCGACACGCTTCGTGCTCGTGGAGGTGTACCGGACGGCGCAGGCCCCGGCGGCGCACAAGGAGACGGCCCACTACCTCACCTGGCGCGACACGGTGGCGCCGATGATGGCGGAGCCGCGCACCAGCCGGAAGTACGTCAACCGCTTCCCCGAAGACGCCGGGTGGTGACGTGAGCGTCCCCTCCTTCGAGTTCGCCACCGCCACCCGCATCGTCTTCGGCCCGGGCCGACTCTCCGAAGCCCCCGAGGCGGTGCGGGGCCTGGGGGGCAGCCGGGTGCTGCTCGTCACGGGGAAGGACCCGGCGCGGGCCAGGCCGTTGCATGAGGCTCTGGAGCGCCTGGGCCTGCCCGTGCGCGTCTTCCCGGTTGACGGCGAGCCCACGGTGGAGCTGGCACGGGAAGGGACGGCCGCGGCGCTGGAGGCCCGCTGTGACGCGGTGGTGGCCTTCGGTGGCGGCAGCGCGCTGGACGCGGGAAAGGCGATGGCCGCGCTCGCCGCCAATGGTGGAGACCCGCTGGACTACCTGGAGGTCATCGGCCGGGGCCAGCCGCTGTCACGCCCGTCCCTGCCCTTCGTGGCCATCCCGACGACGGCGGGCACGGGCTCGGAGGTGACGCGCAACGCGGTGCTGGGCTCGAAGGAGGCGAAGGTGAAGGCCAGCCTCCGCAGCCCGCACATGCTGCCGCGCGTGGCCCTGGTGGACCCGGACGTGCTGGCCGGGGCACCGGCCGCCGTGCTGGCCTCCAGCGGGCTGGACGCGCTGTCGCAATTGCTCGAGCCCTTCCTCTCCGCCCGGGCCAATCCACTCACCGACGCCCTGGCGCGTGAAGGCCTGCGCCGCTCGGCGCGCTCGC
>JBKGHK010001159.1:0-2213 GCA_046520375.1 Pyxidicoccus sp. 3LFB2 | reverse complement strand
GGGCACGAGCGCCACCGAGGCCGTCATCCCGTCGCGGCTGCCCCGAGCTCCAGCCCCAGGTGCAAGGCGCCAGCGGCTATGAGGCCCACTTCGGCACCGGCCCGGGGGGCCGCACCGCCCGCGCCACCGTGGACGGCCAGGGCCAGGTCGCGCTGCCCACCGGCAACGGCCGGGGCCCCTCGTTCCACGCCGAGGCCGGCAAGCCGCTGACGGTGACGGTGGACCCCTCCCGCCTCTCGAAGACGGCCGAGAAGGCCGAGCTCGTCTGGCGCGTCGCCCCCAGCGGCACCGAGGTGGCCATCCCCCTCACCGACGGCACCCGCGACGCGAGCGGCCGGCTGAACACGGTGCCCGCGAAGATTGACCTGCCCGCCGACGCCTTCGGCACGCTGCGCCTGTCCATCCGCACCACGAGCGCGGACGGCAGGACGTCGAACCAGTGGGACCCCAGCTCCGACGCCGCGATTGCCCCCAAGGAGGGCGCCACCGTCGTCTTCTCCGACGACTGGAAGACGCAGCTCGAGGGCAAGCTGCGCGCGGGCGACAAGGTCGAGATTGCGTATGACCGGGACCGGCTGACCTCGCTGCTCGGCGGCAAGACGCCCTCCGACGTCGTCGCCTGCGTGTCCTTCAACGGCGAGCCCCCCCGCGAGGTGCCGCTCAACATCCAGCCGGGCGAGGGTGGCGAGCCGGGGAAGATGTTCATGCCCACGCTCCAGGTGCCCCTCGACGCCACGAAGATGACCCTGTGGTTCAAGGGCCAGGGCGAAGGCAACACCGGCTACGACTCGTCCTTCGGGAAGAACTTCGAGTTCAAGATCAACCCCGCGCGCGACGACGCCGACCCCTCGTGGAAGGCGGAGATGCTGCGCAGCAAGAGCTTCCCCAACCTCCAGGAGGCCGACTTCGTCGGCATCGGCCCGTCGTCGCAGAAGTACAACTGCATCGCCTGGACGATGGGCAAGCAGGACGAGTGGGTGTGGCCGGGCACGCGCGTCGAGGACTTCGACAAGCTGTACGCGACGCAGGGCTACAAGCCCATGGACTCGGTGGACCTGAGCAACGACCCCAATCTGGAGAAGATTGTCGTCTACGGGCTCAAGCCGAAGTCCGGGACGGGCCCGGTTGAAGTGACGCACGGCGCGCTGATGGACGAGCAGGGCCGCCTGACGAGCAAGATTGGCACCCAGCCGCTCATCCGTCACAACAGCGCTGACGACCTGACCGGTCCTTCGTATGGTGAGCCCGTGCGTGTCTACGTGCGTCCCCGTCAGCCCGCGGTGAACAACTCATGAGTGATGTCGGAGCCCGCTTCGAAGGGCTGGCCAAGGAATGGGAGGCGCACTGCGCGGCACACCGCGAGGCGTCCAACCCCTACGTCTTCCTCAACCACCCCTCCTTCGAGGCACTCGTCGCGCTGGGCCGGCCCGCCGTGCCCCTGATTGTCGAGCGCTACCGCGAGGGGAGCGTCTTCTGGGGCGCGGCCCTGCGCCGCATCACCGGAGTCACCACCTTCGGCGATGGCGTCGTGGGCAACCTCGACACCACCCGGCGGGGCTGGCTCCAGTGGTGGGACGAGAACAAGGCCAGCTTCTCCGGCCGCGGCACCTGATTCCTCCCGGGGCGGGCCTCTGACCCGGCCCGTGTTGCGGGACGGGCCTCGGCCCCTCCAGCCGAGCGGCGCCCGCCCCATGACGGTCAGTGGTGCGCCCGGTCTCCCCGGGACCGGGCGCCACTTCAAGGCCCCCTCGGCCATGACTCCCCGGCAACGGGTCGAGCGCCAGGGCCTGCCCATCCACAGCCACCGCGGCCTCTGCCCCTTCCAGAGGGCAGGTGACGCGATGCCGTGGCCGGCGCCCCCCTTCCCCCGCGGGGCCAGGTGGGTGCGTCCCCGAGTCGCCCCCGGTGGCGGAAGGCCCGAATCCGCGCGTCCCGTGCAATCGTCGCGGTGGATGTCGGTATCACATCGCGGCTCGACATCAGGATGTGCCCGTGACATCGACAGCCGCGCCTGCCCCGCGTCCTTTCAAGCACTTGCCCCACGCCTCCCGTTGGAACGGCACGTGCTCTCCCGTCCGGCCATGAACCGCATCGCACTCTTCCTCTGCCTCCTCTCCCTCGCGGCCGGTGCGCAGTCCCCTGGCACGGCCGTGACGGAATCCCCGGATGCCGGCACGGCGCCCGCCGCCACCGACGCGCCGGCGCCGGCCCCC
>JBKGHK010001158.1:0-2214 GCA_046520375.1 Pyxidicoccus sp. 3LFB2 | reverse complement strand
GCGGACGCTCTTCGAGGCGCCCAGCGTGGAGCAGCTCGCCCTGCGCATCGAGGCCCTCCAGGCCTCCAGTGACGAGGATGCCCGGGTGCCCGCGCTGACGCGTGCCTCCCGCGACGGCGTGCTGCCGCTGTCCTTCGCCCAGCAGCGCCTGTGGTTCCTCGACCAGCTCGAGCCCGGCAGCGCCTCCTACAACGTCCCCATCCTGCTGACGCTGCGCGGGGCCCTGGTCGAGGACGTGCTGGAGCGCAGCTTCCAGGAGCTGGTCCGCCGCCATGAATCGCTGCGTACCGTCTTCCGCACCCAGGACGGCGCTCCCGTGCAGGTCATCCTGCCGGTGGGCACGTCGCAGCTGGAGCAGGTCGACCTGAGCGGCCTGCCCGAGGCCGAACGCGAGGCCGAGGCGCGACGCAGGGCCGAGCACGAGGCCATGCGTCCCTTCGACCTGGAGACGGGGCCGCTGCTGCGGACGACGCTGCTGAAGCTGGCCCCCAAGGAGTACTTGCTGGTGCTGGTGCTGCACCACATCGTCTCCGACGGCTGGACCATGGGCGTGCTGGTGCGCGAGATGAGCGCCCTCTACGAGGGCTTCCGTCAGGGCCAGCCCGTGTCCCTGCCGGAGCTGCCGGTGCAGTACGCCGACTACGCGGTCTGGCAGCGCTCGTGGCTCCAGGGCGAAGTGCTGGAGGCGCAGATTGATTGGTGGAAGCAGCACCTGAGTGGTGCTCCGCCCGTGCTGGAGTTGCCCACCGACTTCCAGCGCCCCGCCGTCCAGTCCTACCGCGGCGATTCGTGCCCGGTGCACCTGCCGCAGAAGCTGTCCGAGGCGCTCAAGGCCCGGTGCCAGGAGGAGGGCGTCACCCCCTTCATGGCCCTGCTGGCCACCTACCAGTTGCTGCTGTCGCGCTACTCGGGCCAGGAGGACATCACCGTCGGCTCGCCCATCGCCGGCCGTCGTCGCGGGGAGCTGGAGGGGCTCGTCGGCTTCTTCGTCAACACGCTCGCGCTGCGCACGCGCCTGGAGGGCAACCCCTCCTTCCGGCAGGTGCTGGCGCGCGTGAAGGAGACCACGCTCGGAGCCTTTGCCCATCAGGACATCCCCTTCGAGAAGCTCGTCGAGGAGCTTGCTCCCTCGCGCACCCTGGGGCACTCGCCCCTGTTCCAGGTGATATTCGCGCTGCAGAACGCCCCGGTCGGAGAGCTCCAGCTTCCGGACTTCTCCATGCAGCCGCTCCCCCTCGACAACGCCACCGCGCGCTTCGAGTTGGAGCTGAGTCTTTCGGAGACTCCGGACGGCTTCGCGGGCGAGCTGACCTATTGCCGTGATCTGTTCTCCTCCGGCTTTGCCCAGCGCTTCTGCCGCCACTTCGCCATCCTGCTGGAGGGGCTCCTCTCCCAGCCCGAGCGGCCCTTCCGCCACCTGCCCCTGCTCTCCCCTGAGGAGCGCCAGACAGTGCTGGTGGAGTGGAACCCTTCACCCTCCAGCGACCCTCGCGACTCCAGCATCAACGACGTCTTCGCTCGCCAGGCCGCCGCCTCTCCCGAAGCCATTGCCGTCGAGCATGCCGCTCAGTGCCTCACCTATCGTCAACTCGACGAGGCCTCCAACCGCCTCGCCTGGCTGCTGCGTGCTCGCGGCGTCGGTCCGGACTCTCGCGTCGCGCTGGCGCTGGACCGCTCACTGGAGCTCATCATCACCCTGCTGGGCATCCTCAAGGCCGGTGGCGCCTACGTCCCCCTGGACACGGCCTACCCCCGAGAGCGCCTGGCCTTCATGCTGGAGGATGCGCGTCCCGCCCTGCTCGTCACCACCCGCGAGCAGCTCTCGCGCCTTCCCGCCGAGAACCTCCCGACCCTCCTCATCGAGGAAGCCGCTGACGCCCTGGCACAGGCGCCCACCTCTGCCCTGACCAGTGGAGTCTCATCCCGCAACCTCGCGTATATCGACTTCACCTCGGGCTCCACCGGCCGGCCCAAGGCCGTGGCCATTGCCCACCGTGGCGTCACCCGTCTGGTGCTCGGCTCCTCCTTCATCCACTTCGGGCCCGAGGAGGTCTTCCTCCAGCTGGCGCCCATCTCCTTCGATGCCTCCACGCTGGAAGTCTGGGGCGCGCTGCTGCATGGCGCTCGCCTGGTGCTGGCGCCTCCTCGCGCCCTCTCCTTGGAGGACCTCGCGTCGCTGCTGACGCGGCACCGTGTCAGCACGCTGTGGCTGAC
>JBKGHK010001157.1:0-2219 GCA_046520375.1 Pyxidicoccus sp. 3LFB2 | reverse complement strand
CGCAGGCCCATGCCCGCGAGCGCGCGGCGCGCGCCGAGGCGGAGGCGTCACTGGCCCGCCTGCGGGAGACGGAGGCCGGCCTGCGGCGCTGGGAGGAGGTCTTCACCCGGCTGGGCGTGGGCGTGGCGATTGTCAGCGCGGATGACAATGTCCTGCGCGACGTGAACCCCGCCTTCGCGCGCATGCACGGGTACGCGCCGGAGGAATTGAAGGGACGGCCGCTGGAGGACACCCTCGCGCCGGAGTCGCGGGGGGTGTTGTCCCGGCATGTGGCCGCCGCGCACTCCAAGCTGTCGCACGAGTACGAGTCGCTCCACATCCGCAAGGACGGCAGCCGCTTCCCCGCCTTCTCGCACGTGACGGCCTTCCGCGACGCGGCCGGCCGGGTGGTGCAGCGGGTGGCCACCGTGCTGGACATCACCCAGCGCCGCGCGGTGGAGACGGACCGGCAGCGGCTGTTGTCCGCCATCGAAGCGGAGCGGGCGCGGCTGGCCTCGGTGCTGGACCAGATGCCCGCCGGCGTCTTCATCGCCGAGGCCCCCAGCGGGCGGCTGGTGATGACCAGCCGGCTGGCGCAGGCGCTCACCGGGCGCGCCTACCCGGCCTCCTCCACGGTGGAGGACGTCGTTCGCAACGCCCCGCCCCTGGTGCACCCGGACGGGCGGCAGTACGGGCCCGAGGAGGTGCCGCTGTCGCGCAGCCTCCGCCAGGGCGAGGTGGTGCGCAGCGAGGAGCTGCTCCTGCAGCGCGCGGACGGCCAGCGGGTGTCGGTGCTCGTCTCCAGCGCCCCCATCCGCGACAGGGAGGGCACCATCGTCGCCGCCGTGGCCACCATGGTGGACGTCACCGAGGGGCGCCGCGCGCAGGAGGTGGCGCTGCAGGCGGCCCAGTTCGGCGAGCGGCTCATCGCCATCGTCAGCCACGACTTGCGCAACCCGCTCAACGCCATCCAGCTGTCCGCCACGCAGCTCTTGCACAGCGAGGCGCTGCCCGAGCGGGAGCGGCGGCTCGTCACCCGGCTGGCGCGCTCCAGTGACCGGATGAAGCGCATGATTTCGGAGCTGCTCGACTTCACCCGGGGCCGGCTGGGCGGCGGCATCCCCATCCAGCGCGTGCCGGGGGACTTGCGCGCGGTGGTGCGCCAGGGCGTGGAGGAGCTGGAGGCGGCGTGGCCGGAGCGGGCCCTCACGCTGAGCGTGGGGCCGGGCCGCTATGACGGGCAGTGGGACGCCGACCGGCTCCTGCAGGTGGTGAGCAACCTGGGCGGCAACGCGCTCCAGTACAGCCCGCCGGAGACGCCCATCACCTTCCGCCTGTCGGACACCGCGGACGCGGTGGTGCTGGAGGTCCACAACACGGGCGAGCCCATTGCCCCGGAGGTGCAGCCGCACCTGTTCGACCCGTTCCGCCGGGGCGCCACCGCCAACTTCGGGGGCGCCAGTGGCGGCCTGGGGCTGGGGCTCTACATCGTCGAGCAGGTGGTGAAGGGCCACGGGGGCCGCATCGACGTGACGTCCACCGCCAGCGCGGGCACCACCTTCCGGGTGACGCTGCCCCGCGTGGCGCAGGGCTGAGGGCTCCGCGCCCGCGCTTTCAGTGCAGGCCCACCACGCGAGTCAAGGTGTCGCGCAGCTCGCCCAGGTCCACCGGCTTGGGCACGGTGGCCAGCACGCCCTCGGGCAAGGCCTGCGTGCTGCCCGCGCCGGACACCACCACCACCGGCAGCGAGCGCAGCCGGTCGTCCCCGCGGACATGGCGCATCAGCTCCCAGCCGCTCATCACCGGCATCATCAAGTCCAACAGCACCGCGTCCGGCATGGGCGGGCGGCGCAGGCGCTCCCACGCGGACTGGCCGTTGCCCGCCGTCTCCACCACGAAGCCCTCCAGCGTGAGGAACTCCTCGAGGAGCTCCCGGCTGTCGGCGTGGTCTTCCACCAGGAGAACGAGGCTGGGCGTGGACATGGCTCCAGCCTTGTACCTACGGCCAATGGTGGCCAGTCTCGCTCCGTGCATGCGTCCGGGCCTGGACGGCCCAGGTGTCGGCCACAGGACGCTCGGGTGGCCGAGTGTCAGGAGGCCGGGTCGTCCTCCGGAAGGAGTCTGTCCTCCATGGCGTCCTCGGGGGACTCGCCGGCCTGCACGCGCAGCGCGGCGTAGCGCAGGCCCGCCAGCTCGGCGAGCGCCTCCGCGCGGCCGAAGACCTGTCCGGTGCGGCGCAG
>JBKGHK010001156.1:0-2223 GCA_046520375.1 Pyxidicoccus sp. 3LFB2 | reverse complement strand
GCCGGACGTGAAGGGGGAAACGCCCTGGACAGAGGACACAGAAGAGGGCGGAGACCCGCGCGAGCGCCCCAGCTGGTGCAGGCCCGCCATGCCGAGCCGGTGCGCGCGCTCCGCGGAGAGCTGGAAGAGGAGCGAGCGGGTGAGTCCGTACATATGCGCTCTCGCGGGCCTCAGGCGGGGATGAACGAGGCCTGCCGGGCCCAGGCGAGCGTCTGGTCCACCTGCTCCGGCGTGAGGATGCCGTTCTGCTCGATGATTTCGATTTCCCGGCGCATGTCCGTCTCGAGCAGGTAGGGGCCGTCGGTGTTGATGGTGAACTTCACCTTGCGGTCCCAGAAGGTGCGGCAGATGTGGCGCAGCTCCTCCACGCCCTCCACCGCCTTGGTGTGCAGGTTGGAGGTGGGGCACAGCTCCAGGACGATGTCGTTGTCCCGGAGCACCTTCATGGCGCTCTCGTCGTACGCGGCGCGGATGCCATGGCCGATGCGGTGCGGCTTGAGCTTCTCCACCACGGACATGACGCCCTCGGCGCCCGTGCCCTTCGTCTCACCGGTGTGCACGGTGCACTTGAGGCCCGCGCGGCGCGCTCGCGCGAAGAGGTCCTCGTACTCGGCCACGCGCTCGGCCTTGAGCTCCATGGCGTTGGTCTCGGTGCCGGCCAGGTCGATGCCGTACACGCCGCGCGAGCGGTACTTGATGGCCTTGTCGACGATGATGTTGTTGAGCTTGTGGTCGAACTCGCGGGCGAGGCAGAAGATGAGCCCCATCTTCACGCCGTACTCCAGCACCGCCCGGTCCATGCCGCGCAGGGCGGCGTGGATGATGTGGTCCAGGTCCAGCTCCGAGTTGAGGTTGCGCTTCATCGGGTTGAAGCGCAGCTCCATCTGCGTCACGCGGCTGCCGCGGTACTCCTTGCCGATGACCTCGTAGACGGAGCGCTCGATGGCGCTGGGCGAGGACTGAATCTTCTCCGTCCACGTGTGGAGGATCTTCAGGTAGTCGTCGAGGCTCCCGACCTTGCCGGGCCGGGAGGTAATCAGCTCCACGAAGTCGAAGTAGTTTTTGACGGGGAGCTTGAAGCCCTGCTGATGGGCGATGGACCAGAGGATGTGGGGCGCTACGGCGCCGCCCACATGGATGTGCAGGTCGATGAGTTCGCGTGCCATGGCGGCATGTATGCACAGTGCCGGGCGCGCGTAAAGACTACCGCCGGAGCAGCACGTACACCGCGCCGGCTCCACCGTCCTGCGGACGTGCGGTGGCGAACGCCAGCACCAGACTGCCGATACGCTTCGAGGACAGCCACGTCTTGATGCCGGCCTTGAGCACGGGAATCTGGTCCTTTGAGTTCAACCCACGTCCATGGACGATGAGGACACACCGACGGTTGGCGCGGCGGCTGTCCGACAGGAAACGCTCCACGGCGTCCTTGGCCTCGACCTGCGACATGCCATGCAGGTCCAGGCGGCCCTGGACGGAGAAGTCGCCCCGGCGCAGCGAGCGCAGCAGGTTGCGGTCAATGCCCGGCCCCGCGCCCTCGAGGTACTCCTCCGTGTCGGAGACGGTGAAGTCACCCTGGCCCGCGACGAGCTCGGAGAGCTGGGCGAGCGCCTCGGCATTCTCGTCGATGAGTTCCGGCAGGCGCGGGTTGGGCACGGGGGCCTCGCCGCGGTGGGTCATCTGCTGCACGCCGTCCATGGCGGAGTAGAAGAGGGCGGCCTCGTCGGCCTCGCTCACCTTGGGGGCCTTCTTCGCCTTGGGCGGAGGCGGTGGAGTCTTGCTGCGCTTCGCGGCCTCGGCGGCGGCGGCCTTCTCCTGGGCCTCCTTCTTCTCCTGCTCCTTCAGCGACTTGATGGCCGACTTGAAGGGGTTGTTGTGAAACGCTTCTTCCTTCTTCTTCGGGGGGCCGTTGCGCTGCTGGCTCATGGCGGGGTGCTTCCTCGTCGTGGGCGATTCCTGGATGTAACCCTTCCCTACAGTCCGCGCAGGCGTCGAATCTCTTCGTAGGCGTCGCGGACCTCCTGGAAGCGGCGGGAGGCCTGCTCGGCCGCCTGTCTCCCGGCATGGGCGGCCTTGTCGGGATGGTACTCGGCGGCGAGCTGGCGGAAGGCCCGCTTCACCTCGGCGTCCGTGGCGTCCGGGGTGAGGCCCAGGACGGCATAGTGCTCGTCGCCTTCGCCCAGGTGGGCGGCGGCGAGCTCATGCTCCTCCTCCTCGGAGACG
>JBKGHK010001155.1:0-2226 GCA_046520375.1 Pyxidicoccus sp. 3LFB2 | reverse complement strand
GGCTTCTCGGAAGCTCGCTTGGCCGCGACCCGCTTGGGCGCGGAGACCCGCCCCTGCTTCTCCTCGGGCGCGGGCTTCGCCTTCGTGGCGACCTTCGCCGCGGCGCTCTTCGTCCCGGCGCCGCCTTCACCTGCCGGGCAGGAGCCTTTCGACTCCTTCTTCGACTCCTTCTTCGGCTCGCGGGCGGCGGGCTTCGCGGCCTTGGACTCGCGGGGCTTTTCCTCCGCCACCTTGGAGGCGGCGCCCCGGCCCGGGCTCTTCGAAGCCGCCGGCTTCGGGCGCTCCGCCTTGGGCGCCTTGGCCGCGGGCTGCTTCTCACTGGAACTTTTGCGCGTCACGGTGATGCCCGCCAGCCTGGCCAGCTTGGCCAGGGCGGGGACGTACGCGGCCAGGGCGGCTATCAAATCCTCCTTCTTCAGCTTGCTGTAACCGCTCCCCAGGTGCTTCTGGGCCAGCTCTCTCAGATGGCTGACGGTTACGCTCTTGAGGTCGTCCATAGGCAAGGTCGCCTTTAGGTCGCTGGCAGTGGAGGGTCAACGTGCCAGCATTTCATGTGTTCGTCGCCCGACCCCCCCTCCCTCGCATCGCCCGATGACACCCAGGATGAGGACCGGTATCCTGCCCACGCTTGAGCGACCTGCCCAGACTGCTCCTGTGCAGTTTCGACGTGATCCCCGGTCCGTCGGGCTCGTCGCGCCGTGTCACGGAGTACCTCAAGGCGCTGCCGGACCGCTTCTCCGTGGTGGTGCTGTCGGCGAAGACGCCTGACCACTCCCATATCGAGAAGTACCAGGGCGCCCGCCTGCTCCGGGTGCCGGTAGGCTCGGGCGACCTGGCCTCCCGCATCCAGGCCTTCGAGCGCGCCGTGCGCCGTCAGTTGGAGAGCGAGGAGTACGCGCTCGCCCACTTCACCGACCCCTTCGGCGGCTATGCGCTGTGCGAGCTGAAGGCGGACTACGGCCACCGCCTCATCTATGAGGCGCAGACCTTCCCGTCACAGGAGCTGCGCTACACGCACCCTCAGACGGAAGGGGACCGCCGCTTCCTCTCGAAGATCCGCAGGCAGGAGCTGTTCTGCCTGATGAACGCGGACCTCATCATCACCGGCTCCCAGACGACGCGCTCGTACATCCAGTCGCTCGGGGCCAGTGAGGAGCTCATCCACGCCGTCCGCGCGCCGGTGGACCTCAAGCCGTATGCCCTGGACGCGCTGGGGGCTCCGGACGGACAGCCGCTGCGGCTGATGTACCTGGGCAGCCAGGTGGGGTGGCAGGGCCTGTCCACCCTGCTGCGCGCGGTGGCGGTGGCCTCCAAGCAGGTGGAGGTGCGGCTCACGCTGGTCGGCGCGAAGCACGCGGACTGGCAGCCGCACCTGGATGACCTGGTGAAGGAGCTGGGGCTCAAGGACCGGGTGGAGTTCCAGCCGCCCGTCCAGCATGACGACGTGGCCAAGGTGCTCGCGCTGGCGGACGTGGGCGTGCTCCCCCTGGACGATGTGGAGCGAAACCGCGTGCAGGGCGGTCCGCTGGCCAAGGTCTCCGAGTACTTCGCCGCCGGCCGGCCCGTCATCGCGGCGGACCTGCCCATCACCCGCGAGCTCATTCCGCAGAACGCCGCCGTCTTCTTCCCACCGGGCGACATCCAGGCGCTGGCCCAGCACGTCATCGAGCTGGCCCGCGACATTCCCCGCCGGGTGGAGCTGGGGCGCCGGGCGCGCGCCTACGCGGAGGAGGTGCTCGACGCGGGAGTCATCCGCGGCAGGCTCCTGGACCTCTATGACTCGCTGCTGGACAAGCGGTCGATGGCGGTGGCGCCCCGGAGCGAGGACGACCTTCCCTCCCCCACCACGGTGACGGGCACGCCCACCAACCGGCTCGCGGCGCTGCTGCCGCCGGAAGGGCCTCCGAGCTCCTCCAACGAGGGCCCGGCCGGGACGGGGGCTCGCGCGCAGTCCGGCGAGCCCCAGCGCGAGGACCTGCCGCTGGTGATGGGCCAGGTGTTGGACGAGGGGCTCGACACGCGCCTCATCAAGACGGAGCTGGAGGTGCAGCCCTCCGAGCCGCCCGTGGTGATGGGCCTGCCCCTGCGTGAGAGCGACTCGCCCGCCTCCGTCATCGTGGACGCGGGGGCTGCTTCACCCGGTCGCGCGGAGGAGCCGCCCGCGCCCACGCCCATCATCCGGGTTCGGGGCACGTCCCAGGGTGAAGACCCTCCGGCCCCCACGCC
>JBKGHK010001154.1:0-2229 GCA_046520375.1 Pyxidicoccus sp. 3LFB2 | reverse complement strand
CGCCGGCCTGCAGCCGCGCCAGCGCCTCCGCGCCCGAGGCCGTCTCCACGAAGTCCAGCCCCCACGCCTGCAGCTGCCGTCCCAGCAGCCGCCGGTTGATGGCGTTGTCGTCCACGATGAGCACGCGCCGGCCCTGCAGGAGCGGCTGCTCCGGGAGCAGGGTGATGGCGGGCTGCTGCGCCGCGGCCTGCGTGTTGAGGGAGAAGCGGAAGATGGTGCCGGTGCCCTTCTCGCTGTCCACCCAGATGCGGCCGCCCATGGCCTCCACCAGCCGCTTGGAGATGGCCAGCCCCAGCCCGGTGCCGCCGAAGCGGCGGGACACCGATGCGTCCAGCTGGTTGAAGGGCTGGAACAGGCCCGCGCGCATCTCCTCGGGGATGCCCGGCCCGGTGTCCTGCACGGAGAAGGTCAGCTCCCAGGGCGCGTCCGCCGCCGGGCCGCCCCGCACGCCGTCCACCAGCACCACGGCGCCGCCCTGCTCGGTGAACTTGAGCGCGTTGCCCACCAGGTTGAGCAGCACCTGGCGCAGGCGCGAGGCGTCTCCCACCAGCATCTGCGGCACGTGGGGGGCGATTTCGCAGCCCAGGTCCAGCCCCTTCTCGCTGGCGCGCACCGCCAGCAGGTCCAGCACCGACTCCACGCACTGGCGCAAGTCGAAGGGGTGCAGCTCGGCTTCGAAGCGCCCGGCTTCAATCTTGGAGAAGTCCAACACGTCGTTGAGCAGGGTGAGCAGCGCCTCGCTGCTCTGGCGGATGGTGGAGACGAAGTCGCGCTGCTCCTCGTTGAGCGCGGTGTCCAGCAGCAGCCCCGTCATGCCGATGATGGCGTTCATCGGCGTGCGGATTTCGTGACTCATCGTCGCCAGGAAGAGGCTCTTGGCCTGGTTGGCGGCCTCGGACGCCTGGCGCGCCTTCTGGAGGTCGGTGATGTCGTGGTAGATGGCGATGTAGCCCAGCTGCCGCCCGCCCACGGACACCGGCAGCGCGAGCAGCTCCACGTCCACCACGGTGCCGTCCTTGCGCACGCGCCGGGTGACGGAGTGGACGCGGCCCCGGGCCACCACCTCGCGGCTGGCCCGCTCCGCCTCGGGGAGCACGGTCTGCTCGGTGGCCACCAGCTCGAAGATGTGCCGCCCGAGCGCCTCCTGGGGCGTGTACCCGAACAGCCGCTCCGCCTCGGGGTTCCACGACAGCACGCGGAACTGGCGGGTGATGGTGACGATGGCCACCGGGCTGTTGCGCACCACCGCCTCGAAGAACTCCTTCTGCTGGCGGATGGAGGCTTCCACCTCCAGGCGGCCCGTCATGTCGTTGAGCTGGAGCATCCACCCCGTGTTGCCGCCGTCCGGCCCCGTCAGGGTCAGCGTCAGCACGCGCAGGTAGTACGCCTGACCGCCGCCCCCGGGCCGCTGGCCCGCGAGCTCCGTCTCGTGCGGCGTCTCCATGGACGCGCGCGACTCGGGCGGGCGCCACCCGGGCAGCAGCAGCGAGACGGCGCTGCCCACCAGCCCGGTGCGAGGACCGAAGAACCGCTCCGCGGCGCGGTTGACCTCCACGATGCGCTGCGCGGAATCGAGCACGAGCACGGCGTCACGCGCATGCTCGAACACGGCTGAATGTGCGCTGGACGCCAGGTCGGACACCCTTCCCCCTACCAGCCAGTGTAGGCGAGCTCGACGTTCCTCCACCACGCGCGACGCGCGTCGAGCCTCGTCCCTGCATCATGCCAGACACCGCGCGGGGCGGCAGCGGGGCAGATGCCCGGGGCGTCCCGGTGCGGCAGTCCTCCCGCCCCCACGTCGCCCCGCGTCACCGCGAGTATGGCCCACCCCGCCACCGGGAGGATTTCCTCAGCCGGGCTGTACATGCGTTTCTAGCGGCTGGTCCACCAGGCCTTGAAGGCCTTCCAGGAAATCTTCCCGGTGCGCTCGGTGTCCACGGTGTCGACGGCGATTTCCAGCTCCTCGTCGGTGACGTTCTGCCCGAGCGCTTCCAAGAGGCGCGCGAACTCGGAGCGCTCGATGGAGCCGGTGCGGTTGCGGTCATAGCGCTGGAAGATGTCGAGCAGCTCGTTGCCGGAGCTGGTCAGCTCGTCCACCGCCGCGTGCTCGGGGGCCAGCGGCTGGATGCCGGCGGACGAGGTCTCCACCTGCTCCAGGAACGGCGAGCCCGTCACCGGACGCACGATGCCGGGGAGCGGCATCTGCGTCGGCGGCGGGGCCCTCGCTTC
>JBKGHK010001153.1:0-2246 GCA_046520375.1 Pyxidicoccus sp. 3LFB2 | reverse complement strand
CCTGCTCCGGACGGACGGTTGCCACCCGCGCGCGGAGGCGGCCTGCCTCCACCCGAGCGATTGCGTCCCCCTCTCGGAGGAGGCGCCGCCGCCGGCTTGCCCCGCTCGCCGCCGCCCTGCTTCAACACCAGGGCCTCCAACTCGCGCAGCTCCGCCTCGGCTGCTTCCTCGGGCGTCAGGTTGGACTTCGCCACCGGCACCAGCTCCACCGGAGCCGGCTGCGGCACGAAGCCCTGCCGGCCGTCACGCGGCCCCTTGGCGCCACCCCGGCGCGGCGCGTCGCGGAAGTTGCCCCGGGGCGTGTAGTCCGGCGTCAGCTCGCGGCGCACATAGGCATTCCAGATTTCGCTCGTGTCCCCCTCGGCGTCGTACAGCCACGGAGCGATGCCCGCGAGGAAGTTGCGGACGTTGTCCAAATCCCGCCGGAAGTAGAACTCCGCGCGGTTGTTGCGCGCCGCCGCCACCGTCTGCGGGAAGTCGATGATGATGGCGCCCTGCCAGCTCATCAGGATGTTGTACGGCGACAGGTCGCCGTGGATGAGGTCGGCGCAGAGCATGTTCACCACCTGGGAACGCAGGTCCAGGTAGAGCGCATGCGCTTCGTCCGGCGTCGCCGGAGGGGCTTCCACCAGCCGCGGGGCAGGGTGGCCCTCCGCGTCCAGCACCAGCTCCATCAGCAGGATGCCCTCGTAGAACAGCACCGGCGTGGGCACGCGCACGCCCTGGGCGTGCAGCTTGTAGAGCGAGTCCGACTCGGCGCTCTTCCACGCGTCCTCTGCCGCGGCCTGCCCGAAGCGGCTGCCGCTTTCCATGGCCCGGCGCGTGCGCGAGTTGCGAACCTCGCGCCCCTCGCGGTACCCCACGTTGTTCCGGAAGTTGCGCTCGTGGCGCTCCTTGTACAGCTTGGCCGCCACCACCTGGCCGGCGTGCTGCACCAACCACACTTCCGCCTCCTTGCCCGTCTTCAGCTGGCCGATGACGGCCTCGATGATGCCGTCGGCGAGGAGAGTCTCTAGTGAGTCATTCATTCAGACGCGGAAGTCCTGGTGGGGTCCGGGCAGGGGTGCTGACTGCATATGAGCGCGCGGGCGGCCCTGTTCGCTGCGCGTGGCGGCATGTGAACATCTCCCGAGTCCCTCTTGCTACCGCCATACGACGACAAGCAGCCGTGAGGACCGGCACTCGGCCTGCTAGCAGTTTGTACGCCAGGGTTCCAGGCTAGCCCGGGATTCATACCTGAGAAGGTGGGTCATTCGGAACCACGGTAGGCAAGGAGGCGTCCGCCAGGCCCTCCGCCCGCCAGGGGGCCCGCCTACTTCTTGATGACCTCCCGGAGCGAGCGGCCATCCTGCCCGGTGCCGCTCAGCAGCACGTAGTCCACCCCCGCGGGCCAGGACGTCTTCACGAAGATGCGGTCAATCTGGGCCACCTTGCCGTCGAGCAGGGTGAACGCCCGGGCGACACAGCGGCCGTTCTCCCGGAAGACGTCCAGGTCGATGGTGCGCTCCGGCCAGGCCCTCAGCCGGACGTGCACCCGCCAGCCGGACGGGGTGGCCTCCACCTGCTGCACGTCGCCCAGGCCATAGGCGGGCCCCTCACGGCCGAGGAGCGGCTCGGTGGCCTTGTCCCCCTTCTCCAGCATCCGCCAGTAGGCGTGCACCGGCTTGTCCCCCTGGGGCCGGCAGTCTCCGTCCACCCGGATGCCGTAATGGACCTGGTTGCGGTTGGTGCTCCGGGCAATGAAGAAGGCGGAGCCCGCGTCGCGGGCCGGTGAGGCCTTCACCGCCGGGGCCGCCTGTCCCGCCGACGCCGCGAAGGCCGGGGCGATGCCGAGCAGCAGCGCCAGTCCGGCTCCGGTCCACCTGAAGTTCCCCTGTCGCACGCGTCCTCCCCTGCCCGACTGATTTGGCGCGCGCCGGGCCAGGTGCCAGGGGCGTCACGGGATTGCCCGGGCGGAGTGCATGAAACGCGTCAGCCGGGGACTGTTGCTGTCCCGCACCGTGTCGGCGCTACGATGGCCGCGCCCACGGAGGCGCTCATCATGGCAACGAAGTCACGCAAGACGGCTGCTGCGAAGAAGTCATCCCGGCGAACCCCTACCGCGAAGAAGGCGGTCTCGAAGAAGCCCACGGCCCGCAAGGCTGGCGCGAAGGCCGCGACGAAGCGGGGCGCGGCGAAGAAGGCGGCGGTGAAGAAGGCCGGCGCCCGGACGGCCGCCACGAAGAGGGCAGGGGCCGCGAGGCCCG
>JBKGHK010001152.1:0-2248 GCA_046520375.1 Pyxidicoccus sp. 3LFB2 | reverse complement strand
CGCCCCCTCCGTCCGCGAGCGCGCGCGGGGCGCCCGGCGCCCGCTGGCCCGGACGCCCCGCTTCACGCCTCATCAGTAGGTGCCGCCCAGCGACAGCATGAACGAGGCGCGGCCGTCGCCCACGCCCGGGTCCAGCGTGGTGGGGGCGAAGTCCTGGTCGAACATGATGTTGTAGTTCGCCCGCGCGTCGGCGGTGATGAGCTTGCCCACCTGGTAGCGCACGCCGATGCCGGCCGGGACGTACCCGCTGGTGTCGTCCTCGAAGCCGAGGATGCCGCCCCGGATGTCATCCCGGACGTTGAAGTTGTCGATGCCGATGCCGGTGAGCGCGTAGGGCTGCAGCTTCGTGTCGGTGAAGCTGCCCACGACGACGGCCTGGCCGCCGTTGCGGATGACGTCCGGGCCGTCGGAGACGCCGCCGTCACCGCCACGGTCGATGTCGCTCAGCCCGCCGTTGTAGCCCACCTCCAGGCCGAGGAAGGCCGAGGGCTTCAGGCCCAGGGTGGCGCCGTAGGAGAAGCTCGGGTTGACCGACGGAGCGAGCTGCCCGGTGTAGGCCTCCGCGCCGCCGCCCACCAGGGCGTAGATGCCGGTGTCCGCCCGGTCCTCCGCGCTGTCGAACTCCACCGTCTCCACCCGCTCCGACTGGGGGCTGTAGTAGTCCTCCTGCGCCCCCGCCGCGCCTCCCCAGAGGGCCGCCACGCACATGCCGCTGAACACGAATGCCTTCATCGCTCGGACTCCTTTTCTTCGTCCGAGTCGCAACGTGGGCCCGTACGGGGAGTGCCGGCAACGTCCCGCCGCCGGGGCCCCTCGCGCTCCTTCCTCCTGGCGGCGGCCCCTCGGGCACTCCATGTGCCCGGCCTTCCCGCCCCGGAAGGCGGGGCGGGAGGCGGAGTCACCGCTGGCTCACGGCAGGCGCGACAGGGCCTCCAGCGCCTTCTTCGCCTGCACCAGCCCGTGGCCATGGCCGGTGTCGAAGCCCTCCGGGCCCAGGTCCAGCGCGGTGCTGGTCATGGCGGTCCTCACCTGGTCCGGCGTGGCGGACGGGCGGGCGCTGAACAGCAGCGCCGCCACCGCGCTCACGTGCGGCGTGGCCATGGACGTGCCGGACATGTACGCGTAGTCCGCCGGCTCCACCTTGACGCGCACGTTGTACCCGAGCATCCGGCTCAGCACGGTGCCGCCGGCCTGGTTGACGGCGACGGCGGGCACCCAGTTGCCCTCCTGCGGCAGCGAGAGGATGTCCACGCTGCCCTTCGTCACCTCGTTGCCGAAGATGACGGCCCGGGCCCCCTGCATCATCACGTTGACCATGGCCTGCTTGATGGAGACACGGCCGGGGCGCACGTAGGCGATGAAGCCGCTGCACGTGCTGCCCACGCACGAGTCCATCGTCTCGGCGTCACCACAGTCCACCAGCGGGCGCACCTGCGAGCCCGTCGGCGTGTACAGCAGCGCGCGCGACATCGGCTGCGTGTCGCGCACGTCCAGCGTGGAGAAGGTGCCCAGGCCGGTGGGGAAGGTGGACAGCACGTCCACGCCCGGGGCCATCAGCGCCAGCTCCTCGCCGCCGGTGGAGAAGTCCGCCCGCCGGTCATTCGCGTCCACCGCGCCCACCGCCAGCACCGACGGGTCCGACGCCGGATAGGACACCTGCCTGCCACCGTCATTGCCCGACGCGGCCACCACCAGCATTCCGCGCTCGCGGGCCGCCTCGAAGGCATCCAGCGAGGTGCGCGACGCGTAGCCGCCGCCCAGCGACAGCGTGGCCACCTTCGCGCCCTGGTCCGCGCAGTACTCCAGCGCTTCCAGCACCATGCTCATCTGCGTGGTGCCGTACACGTCCAGCACGCGGGCGATGATGAGCTCGGCTTCGGGCGCCACGCCCACCACGCCGCGCCCCGACACCAGCACGCTGCCGCCCTTGCCGCCCCCGCCAGGCCGCGCGGCGATGATGCCCGCCACGTGCGTGCCATGGCCGGTGCCCCACACGCCGGGGACGCCGTCGCTGGCATCATCGTCGACATCCAGGAAGTCGCGCTGGGCCACCACCGCGTCCCGCAGCTCCGGGTGCTGCAGGTCCAGGCCGCTGTCGATGATGCACACCTTCACGCCACGGCCGGTGGCCTGCTCCGGCTCCGGCAGGCCGTCCCCGTTCTGGTCCCAGACCTCGGCGGCCTGCACCCGGCGCACCCCGTCGGTGTACTCGCCGGAGACGCTGCCCCGCGCCGCCCCGCCCGCGAGG
>JBKGHK010001151.1:0-2258 GCA_046520375.1 Pyxidicoccus sp. 3LFB2 | reverse complement strand
GTCCCGGGCTCCACGGCCGTCGCGACGCTCGCCGACGTGCCGCCCGGGCCCACGGACGGGGGCCACCGCGCCCCGGGACGCTCCCGGCCGACGGGGCCGTCCCCGTACCGCTGTTCCCCATGGGAGCCGGAGCGCCCAGCGCCCTCGCCTCTTCCTCGGACATGTGGACGATGGACGGTGACGCCTGGACCTTCTGCACGGTGGTGTAGCCGACGACGGCCGCACCGGCGAGGAACAGGCCTCCCGCGAGCCCGATGGCGACATTGCGCCAGCTCCGGGCTCCCGGGGGCACGGCACTGGCGGACATTTGCGGCCCCGAGGCCACCGCGCCCAGGGGCGGCATGGCGGAAGCCCGGGTCGGCAACATCGGCCCCTGTGCCACCGCGGCCTCGGCCCCGTTGGGACGATGGCCGTACATGTCCGTCGCCAGCTTCTCCTGCGCCGGCACCTGCACGGGCATGCCCTCCGTGCCGTGCGTGGCGGTGAGGGTGGCCAGCGTGGGGATGCGGGTGCGCTCGGTGAAGCGCTCCTCGCCGAAGTGGCCGCGCAGGAAGGCGCCCAGGTGCCCGGTGCCGGATGCGCTCAGGTTCTCTCCGAGGAAGGCCTCCAGGTCCTCCGCGAACGCCTCCGCCGTGGGGTAGCGCTCCTCGGGCTTGTAGGCCATCGCCTTGAGGATGATGGCCTCCAGTTCCTCGGGCAGGTCGGGCCGCAGCTCGCGCGGGCGCTTGAAGTCGCCCTGCAAGAGCGCGTTGAGCACCGCCAGGTCGTTCTCCCGCGAGAAGGGGCGCACGTGGGTGAGCGCCTCATACAGGCTCACGCCCAGCGCGAAGACGTCCGCGCGCCGGTCCACCTCCTTCCCCTGCGCCTGCTCCGGCGCCATGTACATGTACTTGCCCTTCACGACGCCGGTGCGCGTGTTGGCAAGCCGGGACTCGGCCTTGGCGATGCCGAAGTCCAGCACCTTCACCTGCCCCTGGTACGTCAGGTACAGGTTGGAGGGAGAGATGTCGCGGTGGACGATGTTCAGCGGCTGCCCGGACTCGTTGCAGAACTCGTGGGCGAAGTGCAGCCCCTGCGCCGCGTCGATGAGCACCCGCAGCACCACCGGGAAGGGCAGGTACTGCCGCCGCCGGCCCGCAAGCCGCAGCGTCGTGGAGAAGTCCTCGCCCGCGAGGTACTCCATGCAGATGTAGTAGCAGCCCTCGGTGAAGCCGAGCTCCTGAATCTGCACGATGTTGGGGTGGGACAGCTTCGCCGCCAGCCGCGCCTCGTCCCGGAACATCTCCACGAAGTCGGGGATGTTCGACAGGTGCGGCAGCATGCGCTTGATGACGACGTTGCGCTCGAACTGGTCCGCGCCCAGCAGCTTGGCCAGGAAGATTTCCGCCATGCCGCCCTCGGCCAGCTTCCGCACCAGCACGTACTGGCCATAGGGACGGAGCAGGGGTGGGGCGGCGACCTCGGGAACGGGTCGGGTCGTCTGGGTGGGTGCCATCCTCACGGCCCTCGCTGTCTCAGGGTGCGCACCGTGTACATCTCCGGGGCACCGGGTCGGCTCATCTTAAACACCAGGAGCGGGGGTGTGCCCAATGGCTCCACCCAGGTGCTGAAGCGGTGTTTGCCATCCAGCGGCACCGGACGTCCATTGATGGACAGGCGGGCGTCCACCGGTGCCACCCCGGTGGCCCGCACCTTCTCTCCGGCCCGCGTCCCGTTGCGCGGCGACGTCACCACCAGCACCGGCACCGAGTTGTCGTAGACCAGCTCCAGCTTGTTCATCCGCCCGCCCTTCAGCTGTGTGCCCGACGCCGACAACGGGGTGACGGACCACAGGTAGCTGCCCTCGCCCAGCGCCCCCGCGTCCAGCGCGGCGCGCGTGTCCGGGACGGTGCGCTCGGCCACCGGCGTGCCCAGCGCGCCCACGCGGTACACCGCCACGTGGTACTTCGCCGCCGAGGCCTCCTCGCCGTAGGTGAAGGTCACCGCGGGCGGCTTGTCCTGGTAGAAGATGGTCGTCTTCTCCGGCCCCTCCGGCACCACGTTGCGCACCCGCGCCAGGTCGCGCGACGGGCGCTCCGGAGCGAAGGCCGCGCTGCCCTTCGCCACCTCCGTCCCGTCCCTGCGGCGCACCCGCCAGTGGAGCGTGCCGCGCGAGGGCGCCGAGACATTCACGAAGGGCCGGAACACCGTGCCCGCCACCACCGGGCGCGTGAAGCCGGCATCCAGGGCCACCTCCACCACCGCCTCGCCCTCCCCCT
>JBKGHK010001150.1:0-2261 GCA_046520375.1 Pyxidicoccus sp. 3LFB2 | reverse complement strand
CGGCGGACGGCCCGGGGCTGGAGCGCGTGGGCGAGCTGACGCGCGCGGTGGCCGTCCTGGACAGGGGCCGCCCGGAGCTGCGGTGGCTCTTCCCGGAGCTGGAGGGGCAGCCCCTCGTACGCGGCAGCGCCGTGCGCGTGCGCGTCACCGGCTTCCGCGTGGGCTCCGGAGGCGACGCGGACGGGCATGTGCGCCTGAACATGGTGGGGCCGGGCGACAACTGCCACGGCACCGTGCTGGTGGGGGACGAGGACGTGTCCCAGGGCCGGGGCGAGGTGGAGTTCCAGCTGCCGGCCCGGTGCTCGGGCAGGTACCTGCTCCAGGCCCTGCTGGCGGACGCCAACGGCGTCCCCGTGCGCCCCTATGTCCAGGCCTCCCGTGGCGTGGATATCCCATGACGGGGTAGGTCGTGGTAGGTCGCCGTCCGCACACCGGTGTCTCCACCCGGACTCCCGTGTGTGACTCGCTTTCAGGATTTACCGGGTGGTAGCGTTGGCACTATCGGGAGGCAGGGGTGCAGAAGGAGACGGTCGTCACGGTCATCTCGAAGATCTCCGAGCGGCCGGTCAACCTCGACGCGGCGCTGGTGGTCATCTATGGCCTGGACCTGGGCCGGAAGTTCGACCTCACGCGGGAGGAGACGCTCATCGGGCGCTCCTCGAAGGCGGACATCCAGATCGACCAGGAGTCGGTGAGCCGCAACCACGCGGGCATCGCCAACACGCGCGAGGGCGTGCGCATCCGGGACCTCGGCTCCACCAACGGCACGTTCATCAACGACGAGCTGGTGGAGGGCACCCGGGACTTGCGCAACGGCGACCTGGTGAAGATTGGCCGCACCATCTTCAAGTACATCGCCGGCGGCAACATCGAGGCGGCGTACCACGATGAGATCTACCGGCTGACCACCATGGACGGCCTGACGCAGATCTACAACCGCCGCTACTTCGACGAGCAGCTGGACCGCGAGCTGTCGCGCAGCCGGCGCTACGAGCGCGTGCTGTCGCTGGTGCTGCTGGACATCGACCACTTCAAGAAGGTGAACGACCAGTTCGGCCACCTCGCGGGGGACTCGGTGCTGAAGCAGCTCGCGTCCACCGTGCGCACCAAGATTCGCCGCGAGGACGTCTTCGCCCGCTACGGCGGCGAGGAGTTCGCCATCCTCCTGCCGGAGGTGTCGCTGGGCGGCACGCGGCAATTGGCGGAGAAGGTGCGGCGGATGGTGGAGAAGCAGCGCTTCGAGTTCGACAAGCAGCCCATCCCCGTCACCGTGTCCGTGGGCGTGGCCACGCTGGAGCCCCAGCACCGCGAGGCCGGGGACCTGGTCCGCACTGCCGACGAGCGCCTCTACGAGGCGAAGACGGCCGGCCGCAACCGCGTGGTGGGCTGAAAGGCGGCCGGCGCGCGCTCCGCCGGCCCCCTGCGGCTTCACCGGCTTTTCAGCCCGCGAAGACGGAGCGGCGCTCGCGCAGCAGCGACTGCACCATGCCCTGGATGGACTCGCGGGTCTTCTCCGTGAGGCGCTGCACCTCGCCCAGGTCGTCGGCGGCCTCGGGGTGGAGGCCTTCCATGCCAATGGGGTCGCCGAAGCGGATGCTCCACTTGGCCGGCAGGGGCAGGGGCCCCAGCGGCGTGACGGGCATGTAGGGCAGGCCGAGGAAGGACGCGGGGAGCCGGCCCAGCAGGGGGGACGTCTCCTCGGCGCCGACGATGGCCACCGGGACGATGGGCGCGCCGGTGCGCAGGGCCAGCTTCACGAAGCCGCCGCGCCCGAAGCGCTTCAGCTTGTAGCGCTCCGCGAAGGGCTTGCTCAGGGCCTGGTAGCCCTCGGGGAAGACCACCAGCGGGCGCTGCTCGTCCAGCAGCCGCAGCGCGTTCTCCGGGCTGGCCCGCACCGCGCCCAGGCGGTTGATGAGCGTGCCCAGCACCGGTGCGTGGAAGACCTGGTCCTCCACCAGCCACCGCGGCTCGCGCAGGTCCGGGCGCTCGCGCGAGATGACCAGCGACATCACCAGTCCGTCGTAGGGCAGGGCGCCCGAGTGGTTGGCCACCAGGATGGCCGCGCCATGGGGCACCAGGTCCGCGCCCTGCACGGACACGCGCCAGTACTGCGAATAGAGGAACTCCAGCACCGGGTCCAACCGCTCCACGAGCGACGGGTCCTTGCCGTACTCGTCGATGTTCCCTCCGCCGCCCGTGCCCAGCCCGGCGCGCACGGCCTCCATGAGCCCGTTCATCGCGCCCATGCCCGGCCCAGGCCC
>JBKGHK010000114.1:0-19621 GCA_046520375.1 Pyxidicoccus sp. 3LFB2 | reverse complement strand
CGCGCGGCTTGCGCGGGCCACGGTCCGGGCCTCCGGGGCCGGGCCGTCCGCCGGGCCCCGCGGGCCTGCCAGGGCGGTCCTGCGGCGGAGCGACGGTGGGGATCTCCTCCTCCTTGCCCTCCTTGCCGTCGTCCTGCGAGTCCTGGAGGAGCTTCAGCGCGGCAGCGGCGATGTCCATGGCGTCGAACTCGGACGCCAGGTCCTCCACCACGCTGCGCAACGGGTCCAGCTCTCCGGCCACCAGCGCCTCGCGCAGGGAGGAGCGGAGCATCTCCTTCCGCTTCTCGCGCAGGTCCGCCACGGTGGGGACGGTGGCCACTTCGATGCGCTGACCGGTGACGCGCTCGATGTTGCGCAGGAGCCGGTGCTCGCGAGGCTCCACCAGCGTAATCGCCACGCCCTCGCGGCCAGCGCGGCCCGTGCGGCCGATGCGGTGCACGTACGCCTCGGGGGCGTTGGGCACGTCGAAGTTCACCACGTGCGACAGCCGGGGGATGTCCAGGCCGCGCGCGGCGACGTCCGTGGCCACCAGCAGGTCCGTGCCCTGGGACTTGAGCTGCTTGATGACGCGATCTCGCTGCTCCTGCGTCATGCCGCCGTGCAGGGCGTGGGCGCGCCAGCCGCGGCCGTTGAGGGACACGGTGAGGTCGTCCACCTCGGTGCGGGTGCGGCAGAAGATGATGGCGGCGGTGGGCGACTCCACGTCGAGCAGCCGGCCCAGGGTGGCAATCTTGAAGGCGCGCGGGACGACGTAGGCCGTCTGGCGGACGCGGGGCATCTCGCCCTGTTCCACCTTCTCGCGGGCAATCTTCACGCGCACCGGCTCGCGCAGGTGGCGCTCGGCGATGGCGGCGATGCGCGGGGGCAGGGTGGCGGAGAAGAGGGCGGTCTGCCGATTCTCGGGCGTCCCGGAGAGGATGGCCTCCAGGTCGTCGGCGAAGCCCATGTCGAGCATCTCGTCGGCCTCGTCCAGCACGACGGTGCGCACGTCATCGAGCTGGAGCGTGCCGCGGCGCAGGTGGTCCAGCGCGCGGCCCGGGGTGGCGACGACGACGTCCACGCCGCGCTTGAGCACGCGCAGCTGCTGGCCGATGACCTGCCCGCCGTAGAGGGGCAGCACGCTGACGCCGAGCTTCTGACCGTAGCGGTGGATGGCCTCGGACACCTGCATGGCCAGCTCGCGCGTGGGGACGAGCACCAGCGCGGCGGTGGTGTTGGGGCGGCTCTTGCCCGCCGTCAGGTGCTGGAGGAGGGGCAGGGCAAAGGCGGCCGTCTTGCCGGTGCCGGTGGCGGCGAGGCCGAGCAGGTCCTTGCCGGCGAGGAGCGGCGGAAGAGACGCGGCCTGGATGGGCGTGGGCTCCTCGTAGCCGAGCGCGCTGAGCGCCGCGACGAGCTCGGGCTTGAGGCCCAGGGAATCGAAAGTGGGATTGACGGGGGCTTCGGGGGGAGGCGGAGAGGCTTTCACGGAAGGGGCTTGTACCACTGGCACTCCCCGAATGGCCGTGAAGAATGTCCGTTCTGTCCCACACCTGAAAACAACCCGTCCCAGGGGGCCCCGGGCGTGGCGTCCCGTCCACGGCTTCCCTGGAGGACGCGGCTCAGTCCCGCCCGGTCAGGTGCGTTTCGTAGAAGGACTCGCCCTGGAAGTGGAAGACGCCGTAGGCGGCGTCCCCCTGGCCCACGCTGGCGAGGCAACGCACCAGGGTGGTCTTCCCCGAGGGGTGCTGGACGGTGGCGCGATAGGCCTTGTGCAGGTGGCCACAGAGCACGAGCCGTGGCTGGAGCGCGTCCACAAGCAGCCGGGCGTACTCGTTGCCCACGGTGTCGTGGCTCGGGCTCCGGCGCTGGCCCTCGAAGCCGGCGGCGTCCGCCGGGTCGATGATTCCGGAGGGCCAGTCGTGGACCAGCAGCACGTCCGCGGGCCCGAGCTCCAGGGCCTGCTCGAGGTCCCGCTCGTTGAAGTACGTGAAGTCCTTGTTGGAGACGGAGCCCAGCGCGGAGAGGGGCGGGCGGGCGGAGCGGAAGTGCTCCGGGCTGTGGATGCCGGAGACGCCCACCACGCGCAGGCCATGCAGGTCCACGACGCCGACGCGGCCGAGGTAGTTGCAGTTGCGCGTCAGCTCGAAGCCCTCGGGGTGGGTATCGAGGTAGCCGTAGGGCTCGTGGTTTCCGCCGATGAAGTAGAGCGGCCAGGGGAAACCGCGCCGGACCTTGTAATAGGTCCCGAAGTCGCCGAGCTGCCGGTACTTCGCGGGCGCGGCCATGGTGGCGAGGTCGGCCTCGTCGCGGTGCGGCTCGAAGTCACCGACCTGGAGGACGAAGTCGAACTGCCGGTGGCGGACTGCCGCCTGGTGCCGCAGCTCGTTCACCATCCGGTTTATGTGGCCGTGCACGTCCCCCACGGCGGCGAAGACGATGTCGTAGGCGGCGGCGGCGGACATGGGACGGTTTCCGGAGTCAGGGGTTGGGCGCGGGCAGGGACGGAGGGGCGGACTCCCGACTGACCGGAGGGCAGATACTCGGGGGCCCCAGGCCGAACGGGGCGTTGGGGGGCAGGGGGTGGAGCGGGACGAGGATGTCCGCGTCGAGGTCTTCTCCTCCGGGTTCGCCGTCGCCTCCGTAGGACAGGATGACAGGCGCGCCCTCCCGGACGCGGTACACATAGTCATTGCGCCAGGGGTCCAGGGGCATGGCCTCCAGGACGCCGGCCTCGACCAGGGCTCGGATGCCAGTGGCTTCGTCCGGGTAGCAACCCTTCCTGGAGCCGAATATCCAGAGCGCGCGCTCCAGGCTCTGGAGGTCCAGGGCCGCGCGCTCCCTGCGGGCCGCGTTCAGCTTGGGGAAGACCGTGAATCCCACCACTCCCGCGATGAGCGCGAGAAGGAAGAGGAGGATTCCGAGCTCGACGATATTCGCTCCGCAGCTCATGCGGCGCCGGCGGCTTTGAGCGTTCTGTCCCATGTGCGCACCTCGAAGGCGGGCGCCACTGGTGCGTGGCACCGGGTCGAGGGATTGCATTCACCGTGCCTGCTGAAGGCCGGCTCCGTGTCGATGAGGAGCAGCTTCAGGGGTTGCGCTGCTCCAGTTCCTGAAGGTTCGGCACCGTGAAGCCCTTCAGAAATCCAGGCCAGCGGGCAGTCACCCCGCTGCGCCTGGAGACGACTCAGCTTCGTTCGGCGCAGCTGTTACCCGTTGGGCACGCGCCCGCTGGAGCCATTGGGGACCTGCTTCACCTGGGTGACGTCATGGCTGCTGACCGGGTACTTCTTCCGGTTTTGCACTTGGTAGACCTGGGTGTCAGTCCGTTCCCGGATGAGCGTGCCATCACGGGGCATGTCGTCGCGTGAAGTCTCCGCTTCCGCACCATTCGCCAAGCTGAGCGTACGTTGCAGGCTCCCCTGCGGGAGCAGCCGAATCTGCTGGGCGGGGACTCCCCAGGCATCCAGTTCCGCCTGGGAGGAGAACAAGAAGTTGCCGCCGCCCTGGTAGATGTACACCTGCGGAGCGCCGAGTTCCTTCACCACCGTGCCGTCGCGAGGTGCGTCCTCACGCGCACGAACTTCCTCCTGACCGTTGACGGCGACCACCGTGTACGAGAGTGAGCCTGTGGGAATGGGGCGGATGCTCGCATCCGCCGTGCCCGTGGCCGCCTTGTAGTCAGTCCAGGCGGACGGGCTCGGCACCCAGAAGCGACCGCCACCCTGGTACACCCAGATGCCCGACTTGCCGACCTCCCGCACCACCGTGCTGTCGCGAGGCACGTCCTCACGCGCACGGACTTCCTCGTGGCCGTTGACGGCGACCGTGTACGAGAGTGAGCCTGTGGGAATGGGGCGGATGCTTGCATCCGTAATGCCCGTGGCCGCCTTGTAGTCAGTCCAGGCGGACGGGCTCGGCACCCAGAAGCGACCGCCACCCTGGTACACCCAGACGCCTGACTTGCCGACCTCCCGCACCACCGTGCCGTCCGCCGGGGTGGCTGGGATGTGCTGCAGTCCCCCCGGCGGTACCTGGCGGATGGCGGCATCGGTGAGCCCCAGCGCATTACGGTAATTGCTCCACGACGCGGCGTCGGGCACCCAGAACCGTGCACCGCCTGCGATGACATAGATGGCCGGGTTGCCGGATTCACGGAGGATGGTGCCACTCTGCGGAATGTCAGAGATACGCGACAGCACATCATGCGGAACCACCCGCACAAAGGCGGGATCCACTCCATTGTCCGCGAACCAGTCAGGATTCGGGATGCGGAACTTCGCGCGGCCGCGAATGACGTAGACTTCAGGTGTGCCCGTGGCGCGGAGCATCGTCCCATCTAGGATGAGATCCGGACGTGTCGTCGCGTAGGCCTCATACATTCGACTGGCGATTGCTGCGTAACCGGCTTCGTTGGGGTGCATGACCCCCTTGGTATTGAGCTTGTCGTCTTGAGGCCCCTGCTGGCGGATGGACTGGTCGAACTTGACAAACCAGCGTTTGTCATCGCCTGTGCAGTAGCCATGCCCTTGAGCAAAGTCATATGAGATGCCGAGCACGTAGTGCCACTGATGGCGCTCTGCGGCGTCGCGCACGATCTGATTCAGGGGCTCGAGGAACTCGGTTCGGAGCCATTCAATCTCCTGCTTTTCGATGAGGAGCCCCACGTCGCCGCCGATGACGCCGAGTCCCAGTGGGGCATCCCACAGCACTTTGTTGCACGTGGTGCCAATGCCACTATAGCCGGGATCGGGGTACTCCGTCAGGAAGACATTGACGGCATTGACTCCTGCCAATGCCTGCCTCAAGTCATCAAACCGGCCGGGGAGTTGGCCGCGCTTGTGTATGCGCTCGCGGTGCGGGTAGCTATTTGGATCGGGATTGAAGTTGCAAGGGTTGGGTGGACCACTCACCCCCAGCCAATGCCCATTCGCAGAGTAGGTGGTCCAGAGTTTGTCTCCCTTGACACAGTAGGAAAGCATGTCGCTGAAGCCCATGTCGTTTCCGCCAGCCCCGATGATGAGTGCATCAACGGGTCTGCTAGCCACGATCTCCTTGAGCTGCGCAACCTGCGCCTTCTCATATCGGGTCCCCTCTGGCCCCACGTAACCTGAAAGCAAGCCCTTTCCGCGGGCCTTGTTCGGGTCCACTTCATTGAGATAGTACTCAACAAAGGGCTTGGAGCCATCATAGGTCTCTCTGCTGATGGTGGCGCCCGAGCAGGCCAGGGACAGGTAGGTGACGGTCGATTTCGGATCAGCATCTTCAAGCTGACGGGCGAAGACGGCGGAGGGCGCCTTCGACGAACGGTGGCATGGTCTATAGTTCCACTCAGGCCGAATCCAATCGCCATTGGACTCATGGCCTGGGACATCTGGCGCACCTTCACCCGAAGCGTACGAGTCTCCAAGCGCCACGACAAGGATGTCCTTCACCTCGACAGTCTGTGTGTAGGTGCGACTGAACTCTCCCTTCGAGACGGTCAACCCGACCAGATGGGTGCCGCGATTATTGAACCGAAGCTCGAGCATGCAATCTCCATTGCCAATCGAGCTTCCATCCAGTGTCCATGAAAATCCGTAGCCTTGCGTGTTGGGGTCCACGCCTGGCGGGCAGCCATTCACATCCAGCTTGTAGAAGTCCCTGTCGAGCAGAAGTCCTAGCAGAAAGCTCTCCGGGCGTACGTAGCTGATGTCGTCGCCCTCCGAGCTGGGCCTGAACCGGGGACGGGCCGTGTAATCGAAGCCGTTCGGAAGCGGGTCGAAGTTGCTCAATGCTCGAGCCACCTGCACGCGGGGTGAAGGTTCAGGTGCGCCGCTTTCAGCGCAGGCTGAAGCAAAGAGCCACGCGATGACTGTGAATAGGTTGTTGTGTTTCTTCATTGAATCGCTCGTGTGGCGCCGTGTAGGTTTGGCGTCGGTGTTGGGTGACCTCTCCGGAGCGCATCAGGCGTGCTCCGTGGAGCACGCCGGGTATGGCGCGTCTCCGGACAGCGGCGGGCCACACCTCCGCCGCTGCCCAGGCCTGAGCCTCTTGCGCTACCGGAGCGCGCGCTCAGGGCGCAGGTGGAGGTGGAGTGGTCGTGATGGGAATCGAGGCGAGAGCCCCGGTGGGCACTACACGCAGGTTGGCGGGATTGAGGTTGAGCGCCTGATACCAGGTCTCATCCGGCAGATAGAAGACCGCGCCACCGTAGACAACGTAGACGTGCGGTGAGTCGAAGGCCCTCAGCAGCGTGTAGTCCCGAGGGGCCGCCAGGAACTGCGGCGCCCCGGGGCCCGGCACCATCCGTACGTTGGCGGGGGAGAGGCCCAACTTCTGATACCAGGACTCATCGGGGAGGTAGAAGCCCAGCCCACCGTAGTAGACGTAGGTAGCAGGCGAGTCGTGTGTCCTGAGCAGGGTCCCATCCCGAGGCCCATCCAGTGTGTGCAATGACGTGAGCATCGGCACCACCCGCACCTTGCTCGGGTCAAGCCCCAACTGCGGATACCAGGTGGCATCGGGAATCTTGAAGGCCACCCCACCATAGAACACAACGGCCTTGGGCTGATTGAAACCCTTGAGCAAGGTGCCATCCTCAGGAATGGTCCGCAGCTGCGAAAGTGCAACCGCGGGCGCCACTCTCACCAGGGTCGGGTCAAGCCCAAGCGCCTGGAACCAGGAGGGATCTGGAATGTAGAAGGCCACCCCGCCGTACACGACATAGATTTCGGGGGAGGTGAAGGGCCGCAGCAAAGTCCCATCCCGGGGCACCAGTGGCAGGGCATTCAGCGCCTGTACGGGCACATTCCAGAGATTGCTGTACGTAATGCCCAGCGGTCCGAACTCGGACACGTTGTTGACATACATCCGGGCCCCGCCCACGCTCAGATAGACGTCTCCACTGATGCTGTGGAGCGCCACGCCGTCAGCAGGCACGGAAGACATTTGCCCAACGATATCGCCTGGATCGTTTGAAAAGGAGGACAGGGCGTAGCCCGATGCGGTGACTTCCGCCTCGTCGGCAAACATCATGGCCGCCCCTCCGACGATGATGTAGTAGTCCTTCGCGACGTACGGAAAGCCTTCTGGCGGCACCACCAGCCGATACTTGAACTTGAGCGTACCATCACAGGGAACGCCCGGAGCGCGGAGGCAGAACGTCCTGCTCCCCATTGAGAGCGAATGCCCGGTATCGGCATCCGTCACCTTGCCAGTGACGGTGTGGGGGTGGTTATCAATATACCGCGAAGGAATGGGGACAGTGCCACTGCTTTGAAACACGCCTCCAATCGAGAAGAACCCATTGCCGTCTATGAACAGCGCCACCGAAGGCGGGCGGGGGGAGCATGAGTCATACCATGAATAGCTCACCGTTGCTTCTGGTGCGAAATATTCAATCCGGCCAGTCGCATCTATGTTTGGGCACTCGGTGTGCTGTGCATGAGCCACCCCGTTCCCGAAGGACAGTCCCAGGGTGGTCAGAAACAGAATCAGGCGCTTCATCTTTTTCTCCATGCCTTCGCGAAGCCATTCGAAATCCCTAATGAGCTCGCCTCGTGCCGCCTGACATACGGGAATCTCCGCCCCCCGCGGAGGTAGGAGTCCGTGAAGCGGTACATCGGTGCAGGAGACCGGCTCCCCGCGCCGGTGAAGCGGCTTGCGGCAGGGCCCGGAGCCAGGCGAGGGAGACGTCAGGACGTGCCGAGCAACGTGTCCAGCCGCTCGCGGTAGCTGCGGCTGAGCTTCAGGCAGGTTCCATCCTGGAGGAGGACCTGGTACTCGCCGTGGTGGAGCGGGCGCAGCTCCTTCACGCGCTGGACATTGACCATGGTGGAGCGGTGGATGCGCACGAAGCGGCGAGGGTCCAGCTGCCCCTCCAGCTCGCGGAGGGGCATGCGCACCAAGTGCGTCTGTCGGCCCGCGTGGACCTGGACGTAGTAGTCGTCGGCCTCCAGCCAGTCGACCGCCTCCACGGCAAGGAAGACCACCCGGCCCACTTCCTTGAGCACCAGCCGCTCCAGGTAGCCTCCAGGGGACGCAGGCTGGGCGGAGGCGTTCACCGCGAGGGCCGGCGCGGGCACCGGGGCCGTGCCCAGCAGCCCCGCCATCTGTCGCGCCAGCAGCTGGATGCGCCCACCCCGCACATGCTCCTTGGCGCGCGACAGCACCCGAGCGAAGCGCTCATCGTCGAAGGGCTTCAGCAGGTAGTCCAGCGCATGCACCTCGTAGGCCTTGAGGGCATAGGTCTCGTGCGCGGTGACGAAGACGACGGCTGGGGGGCGCTGGCGGCCCGACGCCTGGAGCACATGGAAGCCATCCATTCCCGCCATCTCGATGTCCAGGAAGAGCACGTCAACGGACTGGCGGCGCAGGGCCTCCACCGCCTGAGAGCCGGTGGCGCACTCGCCCACCAGCTGCACCTCCGGGTCCCCCGCCAGCAGGGCGATCAATCCCTGGCGGGCCACGCGCTCGTCATCGACGACCAGCACCCGGATGGGGGCAGAGGCGGCCTCCAGGCTCACAGCCGCGGCTCCACGCGCCGGAAGGGAATGGCGACCTGGACCAGGGCCCCGCCTCCCTCGGCGGGCATCAGCTCCAGTCGGTACGCATCACCGTAGAGATTGCGCAGCCGGGCGCGGGTGTTCGCCAGGCCGATGCCTCCCTCCGTGGGCACGCCCGGCTCGGGGCTGGCGTTCTCGCGAGCCGCCAGCCCCTCGCCGGTGTCCCGCACCCGCAGCCACAGCATGCCCTCCTCGCGGGTCACCTGGACGTCCACCCGGCTCTCTCCCTCACCGGTACGCACTCCGTGGCGCACGGCGTTCTCCACCAGCGGCTGCAGGAGCAGTTGGGGCACCAGCGCCTCCTGTGCGTCCGGCGCCACTTCGATGCGGGTGCGCAGCCGCTCATGGAAGCGCAGCTTCTCGACGCGCAGGTAGCGCTCCACGAAGTCCAGTTCCTCGCGCAGGGGCACCTCCTGGGTGCCATCGCTGCGCAGCACCGCGCGCAGCAGGTCCGCCAGCCCCGCTGTCATCTGGATGGCTCCGCGCGGGTCCCCGGTGCGGATGAGGCCGGAGATGGTGTTGAGGCTATTGAAGAGGAAGTGCGGGCGCAGCTGCATCTGCAGCGCCAGGAACTGGGCGTGCAGCAGCTGAGACTCCAGCTCCGAGGCGCGCACGCGGCGCTCCACATACAGCCCGTGGAAGCGGAGTGCGTGGCCGATTCCCGCCAGGGCGAAGTAGCTGAAGATGCAGATGAAGAAGCGCCTGGCCAGAAGGACCCCGAGAGGCGTGGGCGTTGCCCCCACCCATGGGGAAACCGCGTCCATCACCACGACGTCCAGGACCCAGAAGAAGACGGAGAGCACCAGGTTGATGCCCAGGTTTCGCAACACCTGGGGCCGGACCAGAGGGAAGCGCCGGATGCAGGCGAAGATGAAGGGCGTCATCAGCGCCCACAGCCACACATCGACGACGAGGCCCTGTACCGAGCGCGTGTCCGGAGTCGGCCCGCCCGCGGCCCACGCCGCCATCCAGCCCTGTAGCAGGGTCAGCGCGCCCACGACGCTCCAGCCCCCGAAGATGAGCGCCCACAGGCGCCAGTTCCATTTGAGAGGGGTGGGCAAGGTCCGTTCGGTCTCCACGCGCAGGCATGGTTCTCCTTGTCGGCGCGCCGGTCAACCACGCCCGATCGTGTAGGGAGAGCAACTGCTCGCGATGCCTTGGGGAACATCTTGGAGGCGGCCCCACGGACGCACCGGCACAGTCCCGTGAGCTACCCGCCGAGGTCTTTCGCGCTCCTCCTGCTGCGCGAAGGCCCCGGCAGCCTCGTTATGTGATGCCCGGAGTAAGGCGTTGGACGGATAATGTAGCGGGTGGGGGGCAAGGGTTGATGCGCAGGCCCTGTGACTCCGGTCCATTCCTCAGGCGCCTGCGCTCCCTCCTGTGTTGTGCACCACCGCCTCGCGGTGAACGTCCGGAGGGGCCTTCGCAGACGTCTGCAAGGGGAGGTCCGCACCGACCGCCACGGTGCGGGTCTGACTCAGAAGCATCCGCACTCGCACTTCGGGTACAGGTGCCATCCTCCTTTCCCGCCACGCCTGCGCACGACTGAGCGCTGTGGCGTCAGGAAAGGGCAATGCGGGTGCACGACGAGGGGGCTTCAATGAGACAAGAGAGAAGAAGCTGGCTGGTGATTCTGGCCGTAAGCATTTTCGCGGCCATGGGCTGTGGTGAGCAGCAGCCAGCGGCTGACAGTGACGTTGCGGCCGCAACGGCGAGTCAGGAGCTCACGGCGGTGAAGGTGCCGCAAGCCGTGGCGGCGGGCGCCTATCATTCGCTGTTCCTGAGAAAGGATGGCACCGTCTGGGCCTGGGGACAAAATGTGGCCGGACAGCTGGGCACGGGCAGCACCAGCAGCACGCCTGTGCCCCAGCCCACCCAGTTGAATGCACTGCCCGCAGTCAAGGCACTTGCCGCGGGGATTGCCCACTCGCTGGCGCTGGATGTGGACGGCAACGTGTGGGCGTGGGGGCAGAACGCCTCTGGCCAGGCGGGCCTGGGCAGTGCCGGCGGCACGGTGCTGGTGCCAACGCGGGTGACGGCGCTGTCCGGCATCCAGGCCATTGCTGCCAATGGAAACTTCTCGCTCGCGCTGGGGGCCGATGGCCGGCTGTGGGCGTGGGGGCAGAATGCGTCCGGGCAGGCGGGCACGGGCGCCACCAGTACTGCGGTGGCCACGCCGGGCGTGGTGCCGGGACTGCCCACCATTCGCTCCATGGCAGCAGGCGTCACCACGCCGGGCGTGGTGCCGGGACTGCCCACCATTCGCTCCATGGGCGAGCAGGCGTCCAACCAGTGTGCTGGCGCCTGGACGCGGATGGCAGGGTGTGGGGTTGGGGTCAGAATTCGTCGGCCCAGGTGGGCACGGGCGCTACCAGCGCCACGGTGCTAGTGCCGATGCAGGTGGCGGGGCTGCCGCGAGCGAAGGCCGTCGCCGCGGGCGCGGGCCACTCGCTCATCGCGGATGAGCAGTTCGGCAACGTGTGGGCCTGGGGCCAGAACACCTTCGGGCAGGTGGGCATCGGCACTGTCTCTTCCACGCCTGTGCTGTCCCCCTCGCCGGTGAGCGGCGTGTTCGCGGTGACGGCCCTCGTCTCGGGGCACAACAGCTCCCTGGCCATCATCGGCAATGGCGCGGCGATGGCGTGGGGCCATAACGCCTCGGGGCAGCTGGGCAACAGCTCCACGACGAACAGCGCCTCGCCAGTGAACGTGACGGGGCTCTCGGTTGCGAAGGCCCTGGCGGCAGGTGCGCAGCATGCGGTGGCGCTGCGGCCCGGCTGTCCCGTGTGGGCCTGGGGCCATAACGGCCAGGGGCAGCTCGGCACGGGCAGCACATCGTCCACGCCGGTGTCGGCGCCCGGGCAGGCCCTTCTCTCCAATACCTTCTATTTCGACGGGGATTTGGACGGGTTTGGAGACGAGTACCTCACTGAGGAGGCCTGCGAGCCGTCGCCGGGCTTCGTGGAGGGCCTCGACTGCGACGACTACACAGCGAGCACCTACCCGGGGGCGCCAGAGCTATGCAACGGGGTGGACGACAACTGTAACGGCGCGGTGGATGACGGCAATCCCAGCGGCGGCGCGAGCTGCTCGACGGGGCAGCATGGCGTGTGCACGGCGGGAATGACGGCGTGCACCAACGGCAGTGTGGTGTGCCAACAGCGCCAGGCCGCATCCGCCGAGCAGTGCGATGGGCTGGACAACGACTGTGACGGTGCGTCGGACGAGGGCAACCCGGGAGGCCTGCTGGCGTGTGCCACGGGGGAACCGGGCGTGTGCGGTGAGGGCGTGACGTACTGCACCCACGGCGGCCTGGAATGCGTGCCGACGCGGGGGGCCACGTCCGAGGTGTGCGACGGCGCGGACAATGACTGCGACGGACAGGTGGATGATGAGCTGGTCTTCCAGTCCTGGTACCGCGACCAGGACGTCGACAATTACGGCCTGACGGCGCAGTCGGTGCAGGCCTGCTCGCGCCCCTCCGGCCATGTGCCGAATCCTGGGGACTGCAATGACACCAGCGCCGCGGTCCATCCTGGTGCCGTAGAGGCTTGCGACGGCGTGGACAATGACTGTGACGCACAGGTCGACGAAGGCCTGCCAACCCAGGCCTGGTATCGCGACGCGGATGGGGACGGCGCCGGCAACGTGAGCGACACCGTGCAGAACTGCCGTCAGTTGGCGGGCGTCGTCTCTGACGCGAGCGACTGCGATGACACCAGCGCTGCCATCAAGCCCGGCGCCACCGAGGTCTGCGACGCGCTGGACAACGACTGTGACGCTCAGGTGGACGAGGGGGTGCTGAGTGCCTGGTACCGCGACGCGGACGGCGACGGCTTTGGGAGCGAGGCCCAGTCCACGCAGGCCTGCGGGATGCCCACGGGCTACGTGGCGAGCACCGGCGATTGCAACGACACCAATGCGGCCATCAAGCCCGGCGCGACGGAGGTGTGCGATGGCGTGGACAACAACTGCAGCGGCGCGGTGGACGAAGGAATTGCCACGCTGACCTGGTACCGGGACGCGGACGGCGACACCTACGGCGCCTCGGCCAATACCCTCCAGAAGTGCAGTCAGCCCTCCGGTTACGTGTCGAATGCCAGCGACTGCAATGACTCCAGCGCGGGTATCCGGCCGGGTGCCCTGGAGGTCTGCGACGGAGCGGACAACAACTGCAACGGCTCCTCAGACGAGGGCCTCGCCATCACGACCTGGTATATCGACGCTGACGGCGACGGGTTCGGCACCTCCACAGTCACCCAACAAAAGTGCAGTCAGCCCTCCGGCTACGTGTCGAATGCCAGCGACTGCAATGACTCCAACGCGGGCATCCGGCCGGGTGCCCTGGAGGTCTTTGACGGTAAGGACAACAACTGCAATGGGTTGACGGATGATTTGACTCACACTCGGCCGCCTCTTGGTGTTGGCGACTCCGATACCGTGGCCTTGAGGCGGGACGGTACCGTCTGGGCCTGGTGGATTGACGGAGGTGTAACGCAGGTGCAGAGCCTGACGGAGGTTGCGGCCGTTGCCGCTGGCAGCGGGCACACCGTGGCTTTGAAGACGGATGGCACTGTCTGGGCTTGGGTCTCCCATTACTGGGGATATACCGATGACGGCCCGCAAAGTGAACGGTCGGCGCCCGTGCAGGTGCAGGGCTTGACGGGGGTTGCGGCCATCGCCGCAGGCGAGTCGCACACCGTGGCATTGAGGCAGGATGGCACTGTCTGGGCCTGGGGAAAAAACACCTACGGCCAACTCGGCGATGGCACGACCCTCTACCGGGTGACGCCTGTGCAGGTGCAGGGCCTAACGGGGGTTGCGGCCATTGCCGCTGGCGGCTCGCGCACCGTGGCATTGAGAACGGACGGCACTGTTTGGGCCTGGGGCTGCAACTACCACCAGCAGTATGTGGATGAAATCCCCACCCCCGAAGACTGCCCGAATGGCATACGCCCAGAGCGACTGACGCCTGTGCAGGTGCAGGGCCTGACGGGGGTTGCGGCCATTTCCGCAGGCGGCTATCACACCGTGGCATTGAAGACGGACGGCACCGTCTGGACCTGGGGGCGAAACCTCCACGGCCAACTCGGGAGTGGGACAAGTGGTGTTAGCAGTGTCCCCGTCCAGGTTGTTGGCCTGACGAATGTTGCGGCCATTGCCGCTGGATGGTGGCACACCGTGGCGTTGAGGAGGGATGGCACCGTCTGGGCTTGGGGTTACAACCTCTACAACCAGCTTGGGATTGGCAGGACGACCTATGATCGGTCGACGCCCGTACAGGTTCATAATCTGACAGGGGTTGCGGCCATTTCCGCTAGCATTTCACGCACCGGGGCTATGAGGGCGGACGGCACTGTCTGGGTCTGGGGAAGCAACGGAGGAATTGGTTTGGAAAACTCCACGAGCCCCGAGCAGGTGTTCGGCTTGAGTAACTGATGTCATGCTGGGCGCCCGCAGCCGACGGGCGCCCAGTTCGTGGTCGGTCTTCTGGACCAGTCGAAGCGCCCAGAGAGCCGGTTCGGTCCAGAATTGCCCGAGTTCCCCCTGTGTTAGGGAAGTTGTCGCCTCGGCTGACGTGCCGAGCTGACGACGCCCTGGGGGCGAGAGCTGGCAGGGCGCAGTGCCGTACGCGGATGCATTCAAGGCGCAGATGGTGAAACGGGTGGTGGGCCCCGGCGCGGTGAGTCCCGGGGCGCTGGCCAAGATTGAGATGCTAATGGGCAGGGGTTGGGTAGATGGATTATGTGACGTACTGAGTGGGCAGACGGCCTGATTGGTTCTTGGGCAACCGACAGGCATTGAGGCGCGGGCTTGGTGACTCAGTCCTTCCAGAGAATCTTCCACGGATGCTTGCGCAGGTCCGTCACCCGCGTGCGCAGCCCGGTATATACCGTGAGTGCCTTTGAGCTTTGCTCAGATAGGGCTCGTGGTTGCCTCAGATGATTCTGACGGGCTAGAGCGAGCGGCGTGGGCGCCGGGGCTGACCGGATGGCTGGCTGAAGGTTGCCTCACCAATGCTTAGCAAGCAGGCAATCTACCCGGGCATCAGACTTTATTCATGATTGGGACGCTGTCCATTCGATTCAACGCTCCGGTTTTTTTCGTGATCGACTGACACTCTTGCGAGGCCGGGATTGACCAGCATCGCCAGAGGCAAGCAAGAGAAGTAGTTCCGCCAATCCATCGCGAGTGTCTCTGCTGAAATCTGCATATTTTATGTTCCTCAGCAGCGCCGGAATCCTGCAATCCTCGTAGAGGATGGGAATGACCGAGCAATTTTTGTTTTTATTTTCACTCCAGTATTTGGCATGCCACTCCCGCTCGACCCATTTCGATGTAACTGAACTCTTGGAGAGAATGACAATGAAGTGGTCGGACTCTTCGATAGCCATTGACACTCTCTCTGGTATCGAATCGCCGACCCTGATTCTCCAGTCACTTATCCATGGCACGTGGCCGACGGCGCGTAAGTCCGTCGCAAGCCGGAGCGCAAAGTCGATGTCTTTTGATGAGTGCGATATGAATACCTTTTTGCCTCGACCAGTTCTGAAGAATTGCGCCTCGATTGACCTTTCGACGATTAGCGATTCAATGTACTGCAATTCGACGAGGAGTTCTACCTGCTTGCTTGCGCGTACTTTTCTATCGGGCCTACTTGTGAGTGCCCTAGAGATCGCCTCCCTCCTCGAAATCAAGTCGTCTATGTAAACTGACCCTAGAGTGCCTGGTGGTAAAATGTAGAATCCCAGATTTAGCCTCAGGCACATAAACATGTCGCCCAAATACACGATCGGGTGCGGATTTGTGCAATTGGCGCAGCCTTCGCACTCCTCATTTTCGCAGAGGGGGTATTCCTCGTCATCGAAATAGACGATGTGGCCCGCAAGTGGGCCACTCATTACTTTTGCGGGCCCGTACGTCAAATCCTTAGTCTCTAGAATGCGCATTACTTGATTGCGCGAAGTAGTTCCGCGATGCCGGCCGACCAATTGCGCCCCAGGTTTGCATACTTTATGTCGGCAAGAATTGCCGGAGGTGCCCCGCCATCCAGCAAGACGGGCAAGAGTTTTATCTGCTGATCGTTGAGTTGGCGCGCAAGGCTCGACATCCACTCTCGTCCCATCCAAGGGGAGGTTATGCCCGCAGACGAGCAGCAGACAATGACATATGCTGATTCACTTAGGCCGGCATTCATTCGCCCTGTGATGGAGTCGCCCAACTGGATCTCCCATTCGTCGAGCCACACTTTGTGTCCCGCTTGGCGGACCTCATTGGCAATCTTTTCAACCTGATGGAAATCGCTTCTGCGATAACTGATGAAGACATTCGCCATTTAGGCCTCTGTGTTCAAGCATGCGCTATGCGCATGAGTGCTAGTTGTCTCGCTGTTGGCGGTATTGACAAGTTTCGGAGCCGCAGTTGTAGACGTTGATGAGGCAAGGAGGGTAGTTGCGGATACGATCTCCCGTGAATGAGGTGGGCGCATCGTGCGTACAACCTCCCTGGCTCAATCCTTCCAGAGAATCTTCCACGGGTGCTTGCGCAGGTCCGTCACCAGCGTGCGCAGCTCGTTGTACAGCGTGGGGTCCTGGAGCACAGCGCCGGCCGTGCCCTCTCCACCCTCAATCTTCGCCAGCACCCGGTCGGCCCGCGCGGCAATTCCTTCCAGTTGCCCCGCCGCGTTCGTGAAGCGCTCCAGCGCCACCTTCACGCGCTGCCCGTCCTCAGGCGTCAGCGCTCCCGTCACCGCCGCCAGTCCATCCAGCGTCGTCCCCGCGGACTTCGTCAGTCCGGGCAGCTCGCTTCGCATCACCGCCGCCGTGGCTGCCGCGTCATCCAACAGCCGTGCCCCCTTGCCTCCGGGCTGGAACGACTCGCGCGCGAAGGCCGCCAGCTGACGCAGGTCCCTCGACGCTGCCGACAGCTCCGAGGCCAGCACCTTCACGTCGCCCTCGTTCTCCGTCAGCATCCGGTCCAGCGTCTTCGTCAGCCGTGACACGTTCGACGCCAGCTCCGTCACCGCCTCCGGGTCCTTCTCCAGCATCGCGGACAGAATCTCCACGAAGCGCGACAACTGCTCCGCGAGCAGGTCCAACCTGGGCGCATCCGTCCCGCGCAAGGCCTCGCCCGCGCCCAGCGGCTTGTCCGCCGCCCCCGGGTTCAGCTCCAGGTACGGCTCGCCCAGCAGGCCCACCGTCGCCACCGTCACCCGCGCGTCCGTGCGCAGCGCGCCCAGAGACTCCGGAGACACCGCCAGCTCCATGCGCACCGGCATCGGCCGGCCCTGCGCATCCCGTCGCTCCGGCAGCAGCCGAATCGCCTGCACGCGCCCGACCTGCACGCCGCCGAGCTTCACCGGGGCCCCCTCCACCACGTTGCCTGTGTGGCCGAAGTCCACCGCCAGCCCTGCATCCGAGCCCAGCGTCAGCTCGCCCATCAGCCACAGCAGCGCGAACACGCCCACCACCGTCGCCAGCACCAGGGCGCCCACCTTCAGCTCCAACCTTCGCTCATCCATCCGTCGCGCCCTCCATGAATGGCGCCGTCAGCACCCGAAGCTCGGGCGCGGAGGATTCCAGGAATCCGGCCGGCGGGCCCAGGTAGGCACACCGTCCTCCCGCCACCACCAGCACCCGGTCCGCCAGCCCCTTCAACTGCCGGTAGTCGTGCGTCACCACCAACCCGCCCAGCCCTCGCGCCTTCAGCGACGCCAGCACTTCCTCCACCTGCGACGCCGCCCGCCGATCCAGCCCCGTCGTCGGCTCGTCCAGCAACAGGTAGCGTGGACTCAGCACCAGTGCCCGCGCAATCGCCGCGCGCTTCTTCGCCCCGGGCCCCAGCTCCGGCGCAGCCGGTCCGCCCACTCCTGCAAGCCTACCTGGGCCAGGGCGGCTTCCACCGCCTCGGCGGGCGCCTTCGGGTCCGCCAGCTGGACGTTCTCCCGCAGCGTCCTCCAGTCCAGCAGCGCCGGGCCCTGCACCAGGTACGGAGCGCTCCGCCGCAGGCGTACCAGCTCCCGCTCGGGCTGCGTGTCCACGCGCTCGCCCCACAGCTCCACCTGGCCCGCGTCCGGCCGCAGCAGCCCCACCGCCATCCGACACAGCACGCTCTTCCCCGAGCCGCTCGCCCCCGCGATGAAGGTCAGCTCCCGTGTGGACACCTCCGCCGTCAGCCCTTGCAGCACCTGACGCCCCGGCTCGAACGCGACGCGCACGTCCGTGAAGCGCAGGGTGTCAGCGGGGCTCACCGGCATGCTCGGGCTCACAGGCGCAGCAGGTGGAAGGCGAGGGACACGGCGAAGTCGATCAACAGGCACCCCAGGCTCGCGGCCACCACTCCGGCCGTGGTGGCTTCGCCTACCGCCTCGGCTCCGCCCCGGGCCCTCAGACCCGCCACCGCCGCCGCGAGGGGAATGTACAGCCCGCAGCCCACGGCCTTCAGCCCCGCCGCGAGCAAGTCCCAGGCATCCACGTAGCGCGGGTCCATGAAGGCCCGCCCGTCCACACCGAAGGCGAGCCCCGCCACCGCCACCGCGGACAGCGTCGCCGCCACCGTGCCCAGCGCACTCAGCAACGGCACGCCCAGCACTCCGGCCACCACCCTGGGTGCCACCAGGTCGGCGTAGGGGTCTCCGGCGGACATCTCCAGGGCTTCCACCTGTTCGTTGACGCTCATGGTGGACAGCTCCGCGGCGTGGCTCGCTCCCGCGCGGGACGCGGTCAACATGGCGGACATCACCGGGCCCAGCTCGCGGATGAGCAGCTCGAAGTACGCCGGCCCCAGCACCGCCACGTTGCCCACGAAGCGCGTGGCCTGGCTGTTCGCAATCGTCACCAGCACCGCCCCGAAGAAGGCCATGCCGGACATCACCAGCCACACGCTGCGCCCGCCCAGCTCGTGCAGTTGCAGGAGCGACTCGCGCAAGGGGACTCCGTCCCGCAGCGAGGCCCGCACCGTGCGCGCCAGCATCACCGCGGGCGCCCCGAAGAAGGACAGCACCGCGCTCATGCCATCCACCCCGCGAGGAGCGCGGTGAGCAGGAAGTCCAGCACGAAGATGGCCGCGCACCCGCGCACCACCGCGCTCGCCGCCGCCTGTCCCACCGCCCTCGCGCCGCCTCGCGCGGCCAGGCCCACCGACGTGGACACCAGCGAGATGGCCAGCCCGAAGGCGCCTGTCTTCACCACGCCCGCCAGGATGTCCAGCGGGGTCAGCATGTCCGCGAACGTCGCGTAGAACACCCGCAGCGGCAGCCCCAGCGTGAAGAGCGCGGCCACGGACTCGAAGAGGATGGCTACCAGGAACGTGAAGGTGCTCAGCGCGAGCATGCTCAGCTCCATGGCCACCACCCTCGGCGCGACGAGGATGGCGAACGGGTCCAGCCCGATTCCGCGCAGCCCCTCAATCTGTCCGCCCACCTGCATGGTGGCCAGCTCGGCCGCGTTCCTCGCGCCGATGCGTGCCGACATGATGAGGCCCAGGAGCAGCGGGCCGAACTCCCACAGCACGCCGTACCCCGACGCCCACCCCAGGAAGGCGCGTGCCCCGAAGCGCTGGATGTAGAGCCCTGCCTGCAGCACCACGATGACGCCCGCCAGCGCCGCCGTGGCCAGCGCCAGCGGCAGCGAGTCATGGCCGAACTGCACCAGCGCCCGCGTGAGCTCGCGCCGCTCCAGCCTCGGCAGCCGCCAGCACGGTGCGGCCGGCTACCAGCCCCAGTGCGCCCGCGCCGCGCACCACGTCGATGCCCTGGCGCCCCAGCCACGCGAGCGGGCTCATACCCGCACCTCGTTCCGCGCGTGCTCCACTCGCGGGCTTCCGCGCGTCGACCCCGCAGACGGTGTCCTGCCTGCACATCGTCCAGTGCGTACTGCTGCTCGCAGGCTTCTGCGTACCAACACCGCGAGCAGCCTCATGCCAGGGCCTCGTCCGGTGCGTGCTCCAGCTCCGGCGCGGGAGGACCGTCGTGCACCAGCTTCCCGCCGCGCAGGTACAGCCAGCGGGGCAGGGGAAGGTCCACCGGAGCCTCGGGCGCCGCCACCAGCAGCGTGCCTCCCGCGGACACCTGCAGCAGCACCCGCGCCACCTGCCGCGCC
>JBKGHK010001149.1:0-2266 GCA_046520375.1 Pyxidicoccus sp. 3LFB2 | reverse complement strand
CGCGCAGGGCCGGTGTCCGGCTGGGCGCGGCGGCGCAGGTGGAAGCGGTGGCGGTCTCCGCGGCGGGCGAGGTGAGCATCGCGCTGGCGCCGGGCGCGGTGGCCATGTCGGTGCAGGGCGCGAGCGGGGCAGCGGTGGTGGCGGCGGGAGGGCCGGAGCACCACATCGCCACCAACAAGAACTCCGAGTCGGATGTGCGGGGTGGGCCGTGGACGCCGAAGTTTCAGGACATCTTCGACCGTGCCGGCATGTCACTGGATGACGCCGCGAATCGGGTCCACGTTCCCGGGCACAAGGGGCCTCATCCCCGGGCGTACCATCAAGAGGTCTTCAACCGGTTGGACCGTGTGACGGCGCGATGCCGTACCCTTGATCATTGCCGGAAGGCACTCACGGCTGAGTTGATGAGGCTGGCGAAAGAAATCTCCACGCAGGGCTCCAGACTCAACGAGCTTGTCACCCGGAGCGAGTGACGCGAGGGTGAGCGTGTCACTCGGTAGTGAAGGCACAGGAGTTGACGGATGTCGAAGCGGTTTTTCGAACTGTCGGACGATGTCTACTTCCCTGGGCGATGGGAGCTGGGGGTGCCACTCGACGAGCGTGGCCAGAAGCTCCGGACCTGGCTCTTCAGGAGTGGAGAGCACGCGGCGTTGGCCGGGGCCCTCAGGATTCCTGTCACCGTTCAGGGGCAGGCGCTGGGGTTCTCGGTGGCTGGCGCGGCGGTCCCCATCATCGATGAGACGGCCGCCAGCGTATTTACCGAGTTGGCTCCGGAGCAGGTCCAGCTCATCCCGGTCGCCGTCGAGTCCCGGACCGAGAAGTACTTCATCCTCAACGTGCTTCGCGTCGTGAAGTGCATCGACGATGCGGCATGCAAGGAAGTCCAGCTCTGGACTCAGGAGGATGAAGAGCCCGAGTTGGTTGGAGAGTACCGGTCCGTGGTCGGCATGCGCATCGACCCGGAGAAGGTCGGCGATGCGAAGGTGTTCCGTCCCTGGGGATGGCCCGTCGCCCTCATCGTCTCCGAGGACATCAAGGAGGCGCTGGAGCGTGCGGGCGTCACGGGCCTGAAGTTCGAGGACGTCACTGGCCCCGCGCCAACCGAGAGTGACGAGAGCGAAGCCGACTCGCGGCACCTCGCCCGGCTGAGGCAGATGGACACGGCGCGTGACGCGGCCTGGAGCGCCCAGGGACGGCTGGAGGAAGCCGCCATCATTCCCATCATCCCGAGCGGCCCCTACTGGCCGGGCCATCGTCAGGCGTGGCGGGTCATCCACCGAGAGGCGGGAACCACGCTACTGGTCACCGACGGCCTCTCGGACCCGTTCATCGACCGTGACGAGCTCTCCCCGGGCCTCGGCCTCGAGCTCGCCATCGAGACGAACGAGCCCATGTCCGAGGTACGCCGCAGCTGGCAGCTCCGCCTGCTGCGCGAGGTGACCGACGAGGTGGTGGAGCACGAGAACGTGCGCACCTGGCTGCACCGGGGCCTCATGACGATGGAGGTCTCCGGCGAGGCCATGCCCGAGACGCTCGTCACGAAGGAAGGGCGAGTGGCCGTGCTGCTGGGATTGGAGTCGAGCACGCTGCCCAGGCGCTTCCCCACGCCAGCGGGAGACGTCCTGCTCGTCACCATCAAGGCCCTGATGCCCGCCGAGCTCGCCTTCCTCCTCGCGCAGGGCCGCGCCGGTCCGGGCGAGCTGGCACGCCGCTTCGCCCGGGAGAGCGACGCTCCCCACCTGTCCCGCGCATGGCGCAAAGCCGTGGTGTGAAAGCGCCCGCACCGCTGCTGGCGCGCCCAAAGGACCGCTGAAGACCCGCCGCCTGATTCAGGCTAGGTTTCGCCCCCGTGCGGCCTACCAGGGACGTCTTTTCCTCTCAGGAGTTCCCCCGTCGGCTGGCCCGGGCCATGGGGGTGACGCGGGTGGCGCGTGTCACCGGCCTGGACCGGACCGGAGTGGAGGTGGCCTGCGCGGTGCGCCCCGGGGGCCACGTCCTGCAGGTGTGCAACGGCAAGGGCCTGACGTACGCCGATGCCTCCTGGGGCGCGCTGCTCGAGACAGCCGAGCTGTGGGCCGCGGAGACGGTGCTGCCGGAGCGGCTGGTCTGGGGCTCCCAGGCGGAGCTGGACGGCCGGCTGGGTGTCCTGTGGAGCGCGGAGGCCCTCGGGTCCGCGGGAGCGCTCGTCGACCCGCGCCTGTGGAGCGTCACCGTGCGCTGCGCCTGGCGCGAGGCGCTGGAGCTGCACTCGGGGCGGCCCGTCTGG
>JBKGHK010001148.1:0-2268 GCA_046520375.1 Pyxidicoccus sp. 3LFB2 | reverse complement strand
CCGCGGCAATCGCGCGGGCGCGGCGCCGGCCCACCACCGCGGCGACGAGGGACTCCAACTGCTCCAGGTCCGCGCGCACCACGTTTTCATAGGCGGCGCGCACCTCGGGCTGGCGGATGGCTTCGGCGCTGATGGTGACCCAGCTCGCCACGGAGGCCGGGGCCGCGTCCGCGCCCGTGGCGAGGAAGGCGTCGATGAACGCGTCCACCCGGGCCCGCGCGTCGTCGCCCTTCACCTTCGCGAGCCGCGTCGCCACCCGCGCGCGCACCCGGGACGCGAGCTGCTCCACCAGCGTGAGCAGAATCTCCTGCTTCTCGCTGAAGTGGTAGTGCACGAGGCCCGGGCTCAGCCCCGCCGCCTTCGCGATTTCCCCCACGGACGCGCGCTCGTAGCCGCGCTCGGCCATGACCCTCAGCAGCCCGTCGACAATCTGCTGGCGGCGCTCCTCGGTGTTGGACGGGCGGGGCATGAGGCCTTGTTTGTTGGTTGTGTGACCAACTTATAAACAGGGCTCCCGGAAACGTCAACCCGACGGCGCCGGGAAGGGCCGTCGGGTGGTCAGGTGGGCGGCGAGGTCGGCCGCCGGGAATGCGCGTCAGCCGGGCGCGGCGCCCGGCATGTCGAGGGCGGTGTTCATGTACGTCTCCCTTGCGGAGACGAACGCCTCGATGCCGGCGGTGACGAGGTCGGGCACCTCCAGCATGGGGAAGTGACTGACGGCGGGCAGCTTCATCACATGGAACCAGGGGTTGTTGACGCTGAAGGCCACCTGGCCCGCGAGGTAGTCATGGGACTCCGGCTGCGCGTACAGGTGCAGCGTCGGGGTGGCGGGCCTCAGCCCGAAGAGGGCTCGTAGGGGGGAGCCCTCACGCGCGTACGCGGAGGCAATCTCCCGCGCGGCCCGCGCCCACATGTCCTCGCCGAACGCGGCCATGTCGTCGCGGACGAAGCGCAGGACGCTGTCGTCATGCACCCCTTCCAGCCACATGCGGAACAGCCCGTCGCGGGCCTCCGTCCAACGCTCGGACATCAGCCCTCGCAGCGCCTCGGTGAAGGCGAGCGGGGGCTCGGAGATGATCCAATCCATCACCACCAGCCGGGGCACCCGCTCGGCGCCCAGCTCGCGGCGCAGCTCCAGCGCCCACCAGCCCGCGTGGGACATGGCCACGGGCACCACCTGCTTCGCGCCGCTGGCCTCCACCACGGCGAGGAGGTCCTCGAGGATGGTGGCGCTGTCGAAGTCGGCGCCGCCGCTCTCGGAGTCGCCATGGCCTCGCAGGTCCACCGAGAGCACCCGGCGGCGGGCGGCGCAGCGGGGCACCAGCGTCTGGAAGGCGCCCCGGGTGGTGCACCAGGTGGGGATGAAGAGCAGCGCGGGCTCGCCGCGGCCCACGTCGTCGTAGCGAATGCGGGCGCCGCCGCTGGAGTGCACCTCGGGCATGGTCTTCCCCCTCAGGAAACAATGGCTGCTCCAGAGGTGGGGAGGCCGGGCGCGAGCGGCAGCAGGCGGGCAGGGGAGGGCGCGCACGCCCGGGATGCTCAGAAGGACAGCAGCGACGTCACTTTGTCGGGGCCCAGCTTCTTCAGCCCGTCCAGGAACGCCAGGTGGATGAGGAAGCTGTAGCCCACCAGCTCCCCACCCAGTTGCTGCACGAGCCTCGCGGTGGCCGCCGCCGTGCCCCCGGTGGCGAGCACGTCGTCCACCACCAGCACGCGCTCGCCCTTGTGGATGGCGTCCTCGTGCATCTCCAGGCTGTCCGCGCCGTACTCCAGCGAGTAGCGCTCCACGATGGAGCGGTAGGGCAGCTTGCCGGGCTTGCGCGCCGGGACGAAGCCCGCCTGGAGCGCCAGGGCGATGGGCGCGGCCAGCAGGAAACCCCGGGCCTCCACCCCCACCACCTTGGTGATGTGCTGCCCCCGGAAGGGCGCGGACATGGCGTTGATGACGCGGCCGAACAGGCGCGGGTCGGCCAGCACGGGGGTGATGTCCTTGAAGACGATGCCCGGCTTGGGGAAGTTCGGCACGTCGCGCAGCCGGGCGCTCACGTCGGCGATGAGCGTGGGGTCCGTGAGGCTGGGGAGGGGCGGGGTCATGGGAAGAGCTCCGGGTTGACGCAGTGGGGCGGCCGCCGTCCCTCCAGCGCCGCCAGCAGGTTGTCCACCGCCATGGAGGCCATGCGGCCCCGGGTGGCGTGCGACGCGCTGGCGATGTGCGGCGCCAGCAGCACGTTGGGCAGCGTCATCAGCGGGGCTGTCCACGGGGGAGCG
>JBKGHK010001147.1:0-2269 GCA_046520375.1 Pyxidicoccus sp. 3LFB2 | reverse complement strand
GCGCGTCTCCCGCAGGCGCGGCGGGGCTGTGGGCGCTGCTGGTGGGAATGGCCGCCGCGATGAGACGGCGGCGGCGGTAGGTGAAGCGCGCTACTCGTCGCCGCCCAGGAGCGAGCCCAGGCCAACGCCGCCCAGGATGCTGCCCTCGTCGCGCGCGCCGCCGGGCCGCGCCGCCGAGAGGATGCGGCCCGCGAGCCGGCTGAAGGGCAGCGACTGGAGCCACACCTTGCCCGGGCCTCGCAGCGTGGCGAAGAAGAGGCCCTCGCCGCCGAAGAAGGCCGTCTTGATGCCGCTCACCATCTGGATGTCGTAGTCCACGGTGGGCTGGAACGCGACGATGCAGCCGGTGTCCACGCGCAGCGTCTCGCCCGGGGCCAGGGTGCGCTCGTGCAGCGTGCCGCCCGCGTGGATGAAGGCGAGGCCATCACCCTGGAGCCGCTGCATGATGAAGCCCTCGCCGCCGAACAGGCCGGTGCCCAGCTTCTTCTGGAAGGCGATGCCCAGCGACACGCCCTTGGCCGCCGCGAGGAAGCTGTCCTTCTGCGCAATTAGCTCGCCGCCGAGCTTGGACAGATTCACGGGGATGATTTTGCCGGGGTAGGGCGCGGCGAAGGCCACCTTGCGCTTGCCGCCACCGCGGTTGAGGAACACGGTGGTGAAGAGGGACTCGCCCGTCAGCAGCCGCTTGCCCGCGCCCATCAGCGAGCCGAGAAAGCCGCTCTTCTTCTCCGAGCCGTCACCGAAGATGGTCTCCATCTCGATGCCGTCTTCCATGTACATGAGGGTGCCGGCCTCGGCCACCGCCGCCTCCCCGGGGTCCAGCTCCACCTCGACGAACTGCAGGTCTTCGCCGTAGATGTGGAAGTCCACCTCGTGCATCTGCGCCATGGACACACTCCGTCGTTAAGGGACGGCGCACCATAACCGCCCCGTCGCGAGGCTCAACCCGCGAGAGCGCCCGGACATGTCGCGAAGGCGCATCCCCAGGCTACTGCGCCAGGACGATGGAGAGCGTCGCCACCAGCTGCTCGTCATCACCGGCGATGGCGGGCGGAATGGACAGCGTCACCGGCGTCTCCAGGCCGTAGCCGCAGGAGCGCCAGCCCTGGTAGCGGTCCTCCTGCGAGGCCGCGAGCTGGTAGCTGCACCGGCCCACCGTGCCCGTGAGGGCCTTGGGGCTGACCTTGAAGTTCGTGAGCTGGCCGCCGAACGTGCCCCGGGCCTCCAGGGTGTCCCCCTGCTCCGTCACCTTCAGGCTGACGGGGCCGCGCCCGTAGATGCCGCCGATGCGGTGGTCATCGAGGGTGATGTTGACGGGGAGCCCGAAGGCCCGGCCCCGGAGGGCATCCTCGCCCAGGCCAAGCTGGAGCTGGGGACTGCTGAGCCCATTCTCGGTGACGCGGGCGGTGAGGGCGGCGGCGGGGGTGCGCAAATCGAGGTACTGCGTGGGCTGCTGAGCCAGGGCCGGAGCCCCGGCGAGCAGGCCGAACATCAGGAGCGAAGAGGTCTTCATCCCTTCAACGTAGCCAGCAGACAGCCGGGGCAACCGTGTACTTCGGGCCCTTGCCCAGAGGGCGGCGCGCAGTCCGGAGGGCGTGCGGGCATGCGGCCGCACGCGGGGCGCTCCGCTCCGGGCAGGGCCACCGTGGGCGCGGCGAGCAGCCCCCCAGCGTCACGTTGACGGGCAGGCGGGCGGGTTGCCCGGCAGGCGACGGGGGCGTCCGTTATGTTCCGGCGCCTGTACGTGCTGTGAGCCCACCCCTACCGGAGGTCCCTGTCCGTGGCGGAGCTGTCCCAAGGCGCGGAGCGTGAGACGAGGACGAAGCTGCCCCTGGGGCTGGTGCTGCGGTGGCTGATGTCACTGGGAGGCATCCTCACGGTGTTCGGCGGCCTGCACGCGTACATCGCCATTCGGCTGTTCGTGAGCCCGGGGTGGCCGGGGCCGTGGCACGTGCTGGGGCCCGTGCTGGTAGCGCTGCTCTTCGCGTCGCTGCCCGTGGGCATGGCCATGACGCGGCGCGAGCCCACGGTGTGGACGCGGGCGCTCCAGTGGACGTCCTTCGTGTGGCTGGGCACCTTCGGCATCCTCGTCAGCACGGTGGTGGCCGCGGACCTGGTGGGGTGGGTGCTGCGGTGGACGGGCGTGGTGGCGGACCCGCTGGCCCTGGCGCGGGGGCGTGCGCTGGGGATGGTGGGCGTGGCGGTGCCGGCGGCCGTGTTCGCCTTCGTCACCGCGCGCGGCGGGCCCGGGTGGAGCGGCTGACGGTGC
>JBKGHK010001146.1:0-2276 GCA_046520375.1 Pyxidicoccus sp. 3LFB2 | reverse complement strand
GCCTGCCGCACCTCGGCCTCCAGCGCCTCCATGCTCGCCCGCAGCGCCTGCCGGTCCTCGCGTGTGTCGTGCAGCGGCGACAGCGCGGAGTAGCGCGCCGAGGCTTCGATGCGCTCCACCCGCTCCGTGAAGCGGCGCACGAGCTGCTCGCGCTCGGCCACCTCCGCGCGAGTCAGCACGGCCTGCCCCAGCGCCAGCGTCACCACCGTCAGCGCGGCGGCGCCCAGCGACAGCATGACGCGGTGCTTGCGGGCCTTCTTGCGCAGCCGGTAGCCAAAGCCCCGGCGCGCCAGCACCGGCTCGCCCTCCAGGAAGCGGCCCAGGTCCTCCGCCAGCGCGCGCGCCGAGTCGTAGCGGGCCGGGCGCTCCTTCTCCAGGCACTTGAGGACGATGGCCTCCAGGTCCTCGGGGATGTTCGCGTCCAGCGCGCGCGGCGGGCGGGCTTCTTCCGTCTGCAGCCGGGTGAGGATTTCCCCCTCCGTGGCGCCGGTGAAGGGCGGCCGGCCGGTGAGCAGCAGGTAGAGCGTGGCGCCCAGCCCGTAGACGTCCAGGCGCCGGTCCAACCGGGACACGTCGCCACGGGCCTGCTCCGGCGACATGTAGTGGGGCGTGCCCAGCACCGCGTGTGACGCCGTGCCGTCGTCGCGTCCCTCGCGCGCCAGGCCGAAGTCCATGACGAAGGGCAGCAGCGTGCCGTCCTCGGTGCGCTCCACCAGGATGTTGCCGGGCTTGATGTCGCGGTGGATGAGCCCGGCGCGGTGGGCCGCGTGGACGCCCTCGGCGGCCTGGCGCAGCGCGAGCACCTTCTGCTCCAGCGTCAGCGTGTCCGCGAGGTGGCCCAGCGTCTGCCCGTCCACGTACCGCATGGCGATGTAGCCGCGGCCGCGCACCTCGCCGACCTCGTACACCTCGCACACCCGCTCGTGCCGCACCCGGGCCTGGGCGCGGGCCTCGGAGAGGAAGCGGCGGGCCTGGTCCAGGTCTCCGCCGCGCACGAACTTCAGCGCCACGTTGCGGCGCAAGAGCGGGTCATACGCCAGGAACACCTGCCCCATGCCGCCCTGCCCGAGGAAGCGCACGGGCTGGTAGCGGTCCCAGTCGGGCACGGGGAAGTCGGGCACCCCGGACGGAGGCACCTCGCCCTCGCGTCCCGGCGTGGGCGGCGTCAGCGTGTCGGCCTCCTGCGGCTGGGCGCCTCGGGGGGCCGTGGACTCCCCGGACAGCTCCTGCCGCAAGGATGTGAAGGTGTCCTCGGTGAGGCGGCCGCGCTCTTTCAGCAACTGCAAGGGGCCTCGCTCCAGTCGGAGGGCGTCTTCACGCAGGGCCGCCGCCTCCTCGTGGGAGAGCAGCCCTTCATCGAGGGCCAGGAGGAGCTCCTCCTCGTAAACCTCGGTCTTCCGGCCTACCGCGTGCACCGGGGCAGCATACGGGCTGCCCCGGTGGCGCGGGAGGCCGCCGGGAAGTCACGGGCCCCAGGGGGGTAGGGCCCGGTGAGGGGAGGTGGACCTCCCGGCGGCTTCAATTACTGCTGGGCCCGGGCCTTGCGGCTCCGGCGACGCAGACCGAGCAGGCCGAGGAGCGCCAGCCCGGACGAGGCCGGCGCCGTGCTGCAGCCGCCGCCCGCGAAGGCGCGGGTGAACTCCACCGTCCACGTGTACACCGCGGGCGAGGGGTCCACGTTGCCGGCCGAGTCCACGGAGCGCACGTGCAGGGTGTGCTCTCCCGCCCCGACGTCGTAGGCGTTCTGGCAGGGGCCGAACTCACGACCGTCCAGGCTGCACTGGTACGTCACGCCAGTCTCCGTGGAGGCGTACTCGAACGAGGCGTTGTCCTCGTCGGAGCGGGTTTCCGGGCCGCGCGGGATGCTGGTGTCCGGGGCCTGGGTGTCGATGGTGAAGGTGACCTGGTTGGACGCCGGGCCCGTGTTGCCCGACGCGTCGGTGGCCGTGGCCACCACCGTGTGGGGCCCGTCGGCGAGCGGCGTCGTGGGCACGCAGCTCCACGTACCGGTGTCGCTGGCGACGGCGGTGCACAGCACCGTGTTGCCCTCGCGCACCGTCACCGTGCTGCCCGGCTCCGCCGTTCCCGTCAGCGGCGGCGACGGGTTGGAGAGCACGGCGCCCTGCGTCGGACCGGTGATGACCGGCGCGGCGGGGGGCGTGGAGTCGGGCAGCTCGACGGTGCAGGTGGCGGAGCAGCCGTCACCCGGGGTGGTGTTGCCGTCGTCGCACGCCTCGGAGCCCGCCTGGACGCCGTCACCGCACGTCACCGCGCAC
>JBKGHK010001145.1:0-2287 GCA_046520375.1 Pyxidicoccus sp. 3LFB2 | reverse complement strand
CGCGGGCAGGGCCCGCCGGTCCACCTTGCCCTGCGCCGTGAGCGGCAGGGACTCCAGCGTGACGAAGGCCGCGGGCACCATGTAGTCGGGCAGCCGCTGCCGCAGCCACTCCTGGAAGGCCGCGGTATCCCTCCGGGCCTCGGGCCTGGACGGGACGACGTAGGCCACGAGCCGCTTGTTCCCGGGGCTGTCCTCCCGCGCCAGCACCACGGCCTCGCGGACCTCGGGGTGTGCCCGCAGGGCCGTCTCCACCTCGCCCAGCTCGATGCGGAAGCCGCGCACCTTCACCTGCGCGTCCACACGGCCGAGGAACTCCAGCAGCCCGTCCTGGCGCCAGCGCACCACGTCTCCGGTGCGGTACAGGCGGGCGCCGGGAAGGCCGCTCAGCGCATCCGGCACGAAGCGCTCGGCGGTGAGGCCCGGCTGCTCCACGTACCCCCGCGCGAGGCCGTCGCCCCCGATGAACAGCTCACCGGGCGTGCCCACCGGCACCGGCTGGCCGTGCGCATCCAGCACGTACACCCGCGTATTGGCGATGGGCCGGCCAATGGGCACCGACATGCCCGGCTGCCCCGCGTCCGTCATCCGGTAACAGACGGCGAAGACGGTGCTCTCCGTGGGGCCGTAGCCGTTGGTGACGGAGCAGCCCAGCGACTCCAGCACCCGGCGCGCATGGGGCGCGGGCACGACGTCGCCGCCGGTGAGCACCTGCTTCACCGGGCGCAGGACGTCCAGCCCGGACTCCACCACCTGCGTGAAGAGGCCCGCCGTCAGCCACAGCGTGGTGACGCGCCCCTCGCGCAGCACCTGCCCCAGCTCCTCCAGCGAGGGAGGACGCGGCGGGAAGAGCACCAGCCGCCCTCCATGCAGCAGCGCGCCCCAGAGCTCCAGCGTGGACGCGTCGAAGGAGACCGGCGCGAGCTGCAGCAGCGTCTCCTCGGGCCCCAGGTGCGCGAAGTCCACACCGAAGAGGGTGCGCAGCACGGCCCGGTGGGAGATGGCCACGCCCTTGGGCCGGCCGGTGCTGCCCGAGGTGAAGTCGACGTACGCCAGGCTCTCCGGAAGGGCCCCGGGAGGCGGCTCGGACGTGGGCTGCCGCGCGAGCGAGTCCTGCTCCATCAGCACCACGGCGAGGCGCTCATAGGGCAGCCCGAGCAGCAGGGCGCCCGTGGTGACGAGCACGCGCGGGCGCGCGTCGTCCACCATCGCCTCCAACCGCTCGGAGGGGTAGTCCGGGTCCAACGGGACGTAGGCCGCGCCCGCCTTGAGGATGCCCACCAGCGCGACGACGAGCTCCAGCGAGCGCTCCAGGGCCACGGCCACGCGCGCGTCGGTGGACACGCCCAGGCTCCTCAGCTGCCAGGCCAGCTGGTTGGCGCGCGCGTCGAGCTCCCGGTACGTCAGCCGCGCGCCGCCCAGCTCCACGGCCACCCTGTCCCCGTGGCGGGCCACCACCTCGGAGAAGACCTGGGGCAACGTGGAGTCGCGGGGGTACTCCGTGGCCGTGGCATTCCACTCCACCAGCAGCTGGTGGCGCTCCGCCGAGGACAGCAGCGACAGCTCCCCCAGGCGCCCTTCCGGACGCTGGACCATGGCCTCCAGGACCCGGCGCAGGCGCTCCAGCTGCTCGTCCGCGAAGGCCGCGGTGAAGCGCGCCCGGTCGTAACGGAAGTGGAGCGGCAGCTCCGCGCCGTGGGTGGAGATGAGGGTCAGCGTGAAGTGGTTGGCCTCCAGCGCCCGCACCCCGCGGACCTCCAGCGAGCGCGAGGCGGAGCTGAGCGCGGCGTCCAGCGGGTAGTTCTCGAAGACGACCAGCGAGTCGAAGAGCGGGGTGCCCGCGGGCACCTCACTCCAGCGCTGCACCTTCACCAGCGGCGCGTGCTCGTGCTGGCGGCCCTCGAGCTGCGCATCCTGGATGCGGCGCAGCCACTCCACCCACGAGTCCTCAGGGTTCAGCCGCACGCGCACCGGCTGCGTGTTGATGAAGAGGCCGACCATGTCCTCCACGCCCGCCAGGTCCGGCGGGCGCCCGGAGACAGTCGTGCCGAACACGACGTCCCCGCTGCCCACGAGGCGGCCCAGCACCACCGCCCAGGCCCCCTGCACCAGCGTGTGCGGGGTGAGCCCGTGACGCCGGGCGAAGGCGTTGAGCGCCTGGGTGGCCTGCGCCGACAGGTGGAGCACCCGCTCCGCCTGCCCCTGCCCCTCCCCGCCCCCCGGCGCTCCCGCCGGGTTGGTGGGCTCGCGGAAGCCCGCCAGCTCGCGGCGCCAGAACGCCTCCGTCGCG
>JBKGHK010001144.1:0-2289 GCA_046520375.1 Pyxidicoccus sp. 3LFB2 | reverse complement strand
GGCGGGCGCCCCGGCCGGACGACATCGCCGGGTACGGCCAGTACGAGGCCTGGCTGCCGGACACCGGCCGGCGGCTGGAGGCCCATGAGTGGGGCATCGCCCGCGCGCTCCAGCACGGCGAGACGGTGCTCAACCAGGAGCTGGACATCGTCGCGTTCGACGGCTCGCGGCGCACCCTCCTCGCCTCGGCCACGCCGCTGTACAGCCCCGACGGCGCCCTGCTGGGCGCGGTGGCCGTCAACGTCGACATCACCGAGCGCAAGGTGGCCGAGCGCGCCGAGGCCTTCATCTCCGGGGCCAGCCGCCTGCTGGCCGAGTCCCTGGAGTGGGAGACGACGCTCAAGGCGGTGGCGCGCCTGGCCACGCACGAGTGGGCGGACTACTGCCTGCTGGACGTGCTGGGCGAAGACGGCGCGCTGCACCGGCTCGCCCTCTTCGCGAGGGAGCCCGGGCGGCAGGAGCTGTTGAGCCGCGCGCTGCCCTACCCGGCGCGGCTGGACACGGACACGGTGATGTCGCGGGCCATCGCCACCGGGCGCACGATGCTGGTGCCGGACATCACCCCCGAGTGGCTGGTGCGCCACGCGCGCTCGCCCGAGCACCTGCGGATGATGCAGGAGCTGGCGCCCCGCTCCATGATTGCCCTCCCGCTGGTGCGGGGCGAGCGGCGCTTCGGGCTCATCACCCTCATCTCCACCTCGCTGGCGCGCCGCTACACCCCGAGGGACCTGGCCTACGCGGAGGAGTTCGCCCGCCGCGCGGCGCTCGCGGTGGACAACGCGCGGCTGTACCGCGAGGCCCGGGAGGCCGTGCGGGCGCGGGACACCTCCCTCACGCTGATGGAGGCCTTCCTCGCCGCGTCGCCGGTGGGCATGGGCTTCCTGGACCGCGAGCTGCGCTACGTGCACATCAACCCGGTGCTGGCCGACCTCAACGGCGTGACGCCGGAGGCGCACCGGGGCCGCACGCCCCCCGAGGTGCTGGGGCCCGGCACCGAAGCCCTGATGGAGCTGCTGCGCGAGGTGCTGCGCACGGGCGAGCCGGTGGTGGACCTCCAGGTAGCGGACCCCCGCCCGGGCGAGCCGCGCCACTTCCTGGCCAGCTACTTCCCCGTGCACATGGGCGGCGAGCTGCTGGGCGTGGGCGCCACGGTGCGCGAGGTGACGGAGCAGACCCGGGAGCAGGAGCGGCTGCGCTTCCTCGCCGACGCCACCTCGCGTCTGTCCACCTCGCTGGACTGGCGCACCACGCTGAGCAACGTGGCGCGCGTGCTGGTGGGCGGGCTGGCGGACTACTGCACGGTGGACATCCTCACCCCGGATGGCTCCCGGCTGGAGCGGGTGGAGGCGCGGGCCAACGACGCCCGCACCCAGCGCCTGCTGGAGGAGTCGCTGCGCTTTGCGCCCCCGCCCGGCATGCACTCGCCCATCCGCCGCGTCCTGGAGACGGGCCAGTCGGAGCTGGCGTCGGAGATGGACCCGAAGTGGCTGGATGCCCTCGCGGTGACGCCCGAGCACCGCGCGCTGATGGAGGCGCTCGGCCCGCGCTCGGTGATGTTCGTGCCCCTGGTGGCGCGCGGGCGCACCCTGGGCGTGCTGAGCGTGGCCTCTCAGACGCCGACCCGGCGCTACCAGGGAAGGGATCTGGTCTTCCTGGAGGACCTGGCGTCGCGCGCCGCGCTCGCGGTGGACAACGCGTGGCTGTACCGGGAGATGGAAGGGGCGGTGACGGCGCGCGACGAGTTCGTCGCCATCGCCACGCATGAGCTGCGCACGCCGCTGTCCGCGCTGCAGCTACAGCTCTCCTCCCTGCAGCGCGCGACGGAGCGCGACACGCCCATTCCCCCGGAGCGGCTGAAGCAGGGGCTGGACAGCGCGCGCCGGCAGGCCGAGCGCCTGAGCCACCTCGTCACCCACCTGTTCGACGTGACGCGCATCAGCACCGGCCGCCTGGAGCTGGAGCGCGAGGAGGTGGACCTGGCCGCGCTGGCGCACCGGCTGGCGGCGCGCATGGAGGACTCGCTGGCCGCCGCGGGCAGCGCGGTGGCGGTGCTCGCCGAAGCGCCGGTGCGGGCCCGGGTGGACAAGCTGCGCATCGAGCAGGTGCTGATGAACCTGCTGTCCAACGCCATGAAGTACGCGCCCGGCCAGCCGGTGGAGCTGTCCGTGGACGCCGAGGACGGGACGGTCCTCATCGCCGTGCGCGACTGGGGCCCCGGCATCCCCCCGCGACTCCCAGACGCGCATCTTCGAGCGCTTCGAGCGCGCCACCGGGGAGCATGCCCGCGCC
>JBKGHK010001143.1:0-2290 GCA_046520375.1 Pyxidicoccus sp. 3LFB2 | reverse complement strand
GCCGATGCGGGTGCCCGACGGCAGAGCTGCTGGCTTCGGGTGACCTGGCTCCATGCGCTGCCTCGCGACGAGAAGCGCGGTCCGCTCCGCGCGCCGCGAGACTACGCCCTGAGTAGTGGGTTGTCAGCCCAATCCCCCGGGGAGGGGCCGCGCTGCGTAACGGGTGGTGCGGAAGTCGTTTGTAGCGCATCGAGTTACGGCCACGCCGGCCTGTATCGCGTTCCGCCACACCCCAGGAACGCCTCTCCGCAAACTCAGGGGCTTCGGCGTCTCCTGTCCGGGTACGGCTCCTGCAACGGAGTGGCGTGAGCCACGGCTCGAACCGTGGCTCGGCGTTCCCTACGCCTGCTGCAATCCATCCCCCCAACGAAGGAGAAGCAAGTCATGAAGCAATACCTCGGAGTGCTCGCGGCCCTCGTCGTCTCGACGCTGGTGGCCTGCGGTGGCACGGAGCCCGTCGAAGCACCAGAGGCACTCGAGCAGCAGTCGAGCGCCCTCGTCACATGTTCCACGACCTGCACGTCCGGCTCCGTCACCTGTACGGGGGTGAGCTGCTCCGCCTCGGACGGCCAGTTCGTCCAGTGCGACGGCAACTACACGTACTGCCCCCTGCCCGAGCCCGAGTGCACCGACTCGAGCCCGCTGTGCGTGAGCCTCAACGGCAGGCGCTGCTCGCCCGCGGGCTCCTCGCGCCCCTGCTGCATGCCGGGTGCGCCCAACGGCGGCTGCTTCTGCCGGTCCAATGGCACGTGGATCTGCACCATCCCCGCTGAAGGACCGTAAGCACCACCGGGGAGCGGGCACCTTGGTGGGCCCGCTCCCTGGCCGCATCCTGTGAAGTGGCGGCCCGGCGGGCTTTCAGCGGGGCGAGACGATGTAGCGCCCCAGCTTCGACACGGACGCGCTGACGGTGTTCCCCTCGGTGTCCACCACGGCCCCGGAAACCGCCTGGGCCGGCCCGTCGTCGGGCTTCCAGTAGAGCGTGAGCGAGGACTCCAGGCCTCCCTCCGGAAGGAGCTTCGGGTCGTACCCCACCGTCAGCCGCACGGGCTGCTTGAACACCTGCGACGCGGGGGCGAAGGCGTAGTCGTGCGCGAACATGAAGGCGTTCCACTGCGTGGGAACGATCATTCCGAAGCGCCAGGTCTCCGGTTCCACCTGCACCTCCGCCGTCAGCGAGCCCGCGGGCAGCTCCCACCGCACCCTCCCCTCGTACATGCTCACGGTGCCGCCCACCGGTGTGAGCCGGGCGGAGTCTCCGCACTGGTTCGCCCGCAGCTCGCCGCCCGCGATGCATGCGGCCAGGGTGTCACCGCCCGCCAGCGCATCCAGGATGCGCCGGTACTGGTACACCGACGTGGCGAGCGGCACGCCCGCGTGGAGCGGCACGGTGCCCCCGTCCGCCGACCACAGCGTGTCTGTCCTCCTCAAGGCCTCCGCCAGCTGCGCGTAGTCCAACCCGTTGCGCTGGCAGAGCTCCCAGGCGGTGGGGGCGAACTGCTGGTTCATGGCATCGCAGAGACTGCTTGCCTGTCCGCCCACCCGGTAGGAGATGGCCCGCACCAACCACTCGTGCGACAGCTCGTGTCGCAAGAAGAGCACGACGTGTGCGTACTCGTGTGCCACCAGCACCTGACTCTCAAGCGCCACGGCGTTCTCGACCGTCAGGGGCCGTGAAGCCTCCAATTCCCAGAGACAGACATTCGAGCCCGGTCCCGGCTCGAGCCCGGTCTGGTTCATGAACGAGCTGCCGGACGCGGCGCCCTTCGGCCCGCAGAGGCTGTCGCCCGCCAGGTGGATGTCCACCGGCACCATCCGTGGCAGCACGTCCACCCCCGTCACCGAGACCAGGTCGTCCTTCACCGCCAGGAACCCCGCGTAGCGCGCGAAGAGATACGTCTCTTCGATGGGGCACGGCTCCTCGCAGACGATGCGGAAGGTGTCTCCCGGCCGCTGGTAGGCGCGGTACTCGCGCCCGCCGAGCATCACCTGCGTCCTGGGCACCGCGACGACTTCCGGCGGAGGACGGCCCGCGTCCACGCCGGCATCCGGTCGGGAGCGCCCGCATCCGAGGGGCCGCCCGTCCCCGGCTCCGGGTCATCGCCACAGGCGGACATGAACACGAGAAGACCGAGCAGGGCGCACCGCGGCGCTTGGAGGGAGGGCATGTGACTTCCGGTAGAACACGCCCGCGCCTCCCGTGTCGCCACTGTTGGCTACGGACGCTCCGGGGCCCGCTCGGGCGGCGCCCAGAGCCGCTCCACGGGCAGCTCCAGCACGGCGGCCGCGG
>JBKGHK010001142.1:0-2295 GCA_046520375.1 Pyxidicoccus sp. 3LFB2 | reverse complement strand
CCTGCCACGCCGCCCGCCGCGCGGGCACCGCGCCCCTCACCGACGCGCAGCTGCGCGCGCTGCTGGGCGAGCTGGACCGCGCCGACTTCCACCCCGCCTGCATCCACGGCACGGTGGTGGTGCTGGAGATGCCGCTGTTGGAGCTGGAGCGCCGCGCCCGCTGACGCCTGCCGCGCGAAGAATCCCCAGTCATCCGGCGCGTTTGCCCGCCCGGAAAATTGACGCGTGGGAGCCCCCTGCTACGGTGCGCCACACGCCTGTAGCACGGGGGCGGACCCTGCAAGGACGTACGCAACGCGCACCCACGGCAACGCACAGGAGCGGGCACATGCGTGGTGTCATCACCCTGCGAGACGTGGTGTCCAACCTGGGCGTCGTGCTCCGTGAGTTCGGCGCCGTGTGTGTCGTCCGCTGTCTGCTCGCCTCGCTGCGCCGCAAGCAGACCACCTTCCTGGAAATCGCGCTGCGTCCCAAGCGCCCCTGAAGCAGAGTCTCATTGATGCTCCGCCGCCTCCTTCCGCCGCTCGTCCTGCTCATCGCCGCTCCCGCCGCAGCCCAGGACCCGAGGGACCTGGACGAAGAAGAGGACGAGGAGGTCGCCACCTCGCTGGACGGGGTGGGCCGCATCTCCATCCAGGGCGGCTGGCGGCTCACGTCCAATGAGACGATGTACGAGAACTGGTACGGCCGGAAGGACAACACGGAGCTGGCGCGGGCGCGTGAGGTGGCCGGCGGGCCGCTGGCCGTGGGCTCGTTCGCCTATGCCATCAACGACCTGGTGGAGCTGGGCATCGACCTGTTCCTCACCGGCGGGCGGCTGTACCTCAACGCCCCCGAGGGCGAGCAGGCCATCAACACCCTGAGCTACGGGGCGGCGATAGGTCTGCGCTTCCAGACGGTGCTGCCCGAGGTGGGCCCCCACGGCCTGGTGCCCTTCGCCGGCATCCTCACCGGGCCCTCGCTCACCTCGTCGAAGCGGGGGAGCGAGAAGCTGATGGAGACCACCACCCAGGTGTGGATGGGCACGCTGGGCGCCACGCTGCGGCTGTCCCCCCGCTGGGGCGTCACCGCCGAGTACCGGCTGGCCTTCCTCCGCGGGCCCGTGGGCCCCCCGGAAAACAAGCTGTCCTTCAGCAATGGAGGCAGCTGGTTCACGCTGGGCGTGACATACAGTTTCCCGCCAGAGCCGTCCCGGCCGCTGCCCAGCGGCCTGTAGGGCGGGCAGGCGAGCAGGGCCGGGGCAGTGGCAACTTCCGGAAATGGACAGGCCTGACAGGGCTGTTCCGCTCCGGAATTTATCGCCATACGCCCCGGAGAAATCCCTACGATGCGTGAGTCGGCCGAAGTCGTTTCCGCGCCCAGGAAGATGTCCATGCCAGAGCAGCCGAAGACCGATGTGGAGAAGGAACTGGCGGACCTCCGCCGCGAAATCGTCGAGGCCCGCAACCTCGTCATCAAGAGCGACAACCTGCTGAAGAACCTCCATGCGGAGGTGAAGGCGGTGGGCAAGCGCCACGAGGACTTCCAGAAGCGCGCCTGGCTCTCGTCCGCGGTGGCCTATGTGCTCTTCGCGGTCATCGCCGTGGGCGCCGCGCTGATGATCACCAGCGCGCGCAGCTCCAGCGCCAGCAATGAGCGCGAGCGGCTGGAGAAGATGGTCGCCGACCTCACCACGCAGCTGGACAAGCAGCGCGCGGACACGGCCACGCACCAGACGGCGCAGCGCGCCGCGGGCGAGGTCTACAAGATGATGACCAACCTCCCCGGTGACGAGCGCCTCAAGGGCATCGACGCGCTGGTGAAGCTGGACACCTCGCGCCTGTCCCCGCTGGAGCGCCAGGCCCTCAATGACCGTGCGGCCGCGCTGCGCCGCGAGGCGGGCGACTCCGCCTTCGAGCGCGGGAAGATTGCCTTCCGCAAGAACGAGATGGACTCCGTCATCTCGGAGATGGAGCGCTTCCTGGCCATGAACCCGCCGCAGGACCAGGCCCTGGACGCGTCCTTCTTCCTGGGCACGGCCTACAACAACACCCGCAAGCACGACAAGGCGGTGCCCCTGCTGGCCCGCTTCGTCGAGGGCGACAAGTCCTCCAAGACGCGCGACTACGCCATGCTGCTGCTGGCCCATTCGTACCAGGAGGTCGGCCAGTTCGAGAAGGCGCTGGAGACGGCGCGTGACGCCGCCGGCACCTACCCGAACAGCCAGTACCAGCCCCAGTTCCGCGGCCGCATCGCCACGGTGAAGCGCGCCATGAACCCGGAGGCCGCCGGTGCGCCGGCCGCCCCCGCCGCGCC
>JBKGHK010001141.1:0-2299 GCA_046520375.1 Pyxidicoccus sp. 3LFB2 | reverse complement strand
CTGGCCCAGCAGCGCGGACAGCGGAGGCCGTCCGTCCAGCGGCTCGGTGGCCAGGGGCTTCAGCCCCGCCTCCACGTCCGGCTGGTGCGGCGCCAGGTAGCGCGCCAGCGGCGGATAGCCCACGTCCGCGGCCAGCTTGTCCAGGTGCCCGCGCGCCACCTCCTCGCGAGTGGCCTCGTTGTAGACGAGGAGGTAGGGCCGGCCGTGGCCCACCGCCGCGCGCAGGAAGTCCACCAGCGCGGCGTTCTGGTACGTCTGCCGGCTCACGACGAAGACGAGCACGTCCACCGTGACGAGCAGCGCCTCGGCGCGCTCGCGGTTGTCGCGGTACACGCTGTCGAAGTCCGGCGTGTCCATGACGAGCAGCCCGCGCGGCACCGCCTCCGCCAGCACCAGGTACAGCCGCCCCGCGGGGCCCGCCTGGTCCACCGGCGCCACGTCGCCCGACGCCACCGGCACGGTGTCATAGCGCCGCGTGAGGAAGTCCTTCAGCGTGCCCGTCCACGTCTCCGGGTGCGCCGCCGCGAGGCACTGCTTGGTGAGGCCGCCCTCGGGCCGGGCGGGGGACAGCGCCGCGCCCACCAGCGCGTTGAAGAGGGTGGACTTGCCCACGTTGTTGGGGCCGGCGATGGCCACCAGCAGCAGGGGGCGCATCCGCGGAGCCCAGCCGGGGGGAGCAGGTCGCGACGCAGGCGCTCGGCCAGGCGGCGCGCGGCGTCGGCGTCCGGAGCCTCGGGGAAGCGCTCGGGGACGGGCAGGGCGTCCAGGGCGGACGCGAGGAAGGTGCGCAGGGTGTACGGGTCTCTCATCACCGGAAGTCCGCGCACCAGAGCACGCACGCGGGGCCCTGCCCAGGAGCCTTCTGTCGCGGGTTCGGTCGAGGACAGACGCGGGCAAGTGGCGCTAGGTTCCCCCCATGCGTATCCCTGCCACCTGCCTGCTCCTGCTGGGGCTCGTCGCCTGCACCGCCGCCAACACGAACGCGCCCGCGGACGAGGCCCATGCCGGGGCCCCGCTGCCCTTCATCGAGGACGACTACGGCCGCGCGCTCGCCGAGGCGAAGGCGAAGGGGCTGCCCCTCTTCGTCGACGTCTGGGCGCCGTGGTGCCACACCTGCCGCTCCATGAAGGCCTATGTCCTGTCCGACAAGGCCCTGGCCCGGCACTCCGGCCGCTTCGTCTGGCTGGAGGTGAACACCGACCTGACGTCCAACGCGGCCTTCCAGGAGAAGTACCCCGTGGAGTTCTGGCCCACGCTGTACGTCATCGACCCGCGCCAGGAGAAGGCGCTGCTGCGCTTCGCCGGCAGCGCCACGGTGGCGCAGCTGGAGAAGCTCTTCGAGGACGGTGAGCGCGCATATAAAGGAGGCGTCACCGGCGCCGAGGCGCTGCTGGCCCGGGGCGACGCGCTGTACGGCGAGGGGCGCTCCGCGGAGGCCGCCGAGACGCTGTCGGAGGCCCTGGCCGAGGCGCCCGCCGACTGGTCCCGCCGGGGCCGCGCGGTGGAGTCGCTGCTGACGGCCATGTACGGGGCGAAGCAGTACGAACCGTGCGCGCGCAAGGCGCTGGAGGAGCTGCCGAGGACGCCGCGCTCGCTGTCCTGGGCCAATGGCGCGCTGATGGGCCTGTCCTGCGCGCTGTCCCTGCCGCCGGAGCACGCGGCGGCGAAGGAGCTGCGCGGCGCCACCGAGGCGAAGGTGGCCGAGGCCCTGGCGCCGCCGGCCATCGACATGGCGGCGGATGACCGCTCGGGGCTGTACGAGGTGCGCGTGGCCGCGCGCGAGGCGGAGAAGGACGAGGCCGGCGCGAAGGCCCTCGCCGAGGAGTGGCTGAAGTACCTGGAGGCCGAGGCGGCGAAGGCGCCCAACCCGGATGCGCGCTCCGTCTTCGACTCGCACCGCATGGTGGCCGCGATGAAGCTGGGGGCGCCCGAGCGCGCGATTCCGGCACTGGAGCAGAGCGAGAAGGACCTGCCCCAGGACTACAACCCGCCCGCGCGGCTGGCGACGCTGTACCGGCTGCAGGGACGGCTGGATGACGCCCTCGCCGCGAGCGACCGCGCGCTGGCCCGGGTGCAGGGCGCGCGTCGCCTCACGGTGCTCTCCAACCGCGCGGACATCCACGTCGCTCGCAAGGACACGACCGCCGCGGTGAAGACGCTGGAGGAGGCCATCACCTTCGCGAAGACGCTGCCCGCCTCGCAGGTGTCGCCGCGCGCGGTGGCCGGGCTGGAGAAGAAGCTCGCCGGCCTGCAGGCCGCGACCCAGCCGCAGTCGCAGGCCGCGCCGAGGTAGCGGGAT
>JBKGHK010001140.1:0-2306 GCA_046520375.1 Pyxidicoccus sp. 3LFB2 | reverse complement strand
GCACGCCCGGCCCCGGCAGCGGCTCCGGGTCCTCCCGGGGACTCGTCCACCGGCGGCGTCCCCGCGTCCACGTCACCCGGCTGCTCGGGAGTCCCGGCATCCACGGGCGGCGTCCCGGCATCCACGGGCGGCGTCCCCGCGTCCACGGGAGGCGGAGGCGGCGGCGTCTCCACCGGCATCACATCCGCCAGCGTCGTCGCCTGCACGAAACCGTCGTGGTAGACGACGCCCACCGGCTGCACGGTGTCATTCCGATACAGCCCCAGCTTCAGATAGTTCTTCTGCCCCGAATACATCGTCATCGCGCCGCGCCTGGGCAGCACGAGCTCCTTGTTGTGCCACAGCTCGATGAAGCCGGTGTTCGCGGTGGCCCCCCACTTCACGTGCATGACGAACTCGTGCCACACGCCACGGACCAGCTTCGTGCGCCAGGGCGTCTCGCCCGTGCCGGGGAGGGACAGGCGAATCTCCTCGCCCTTCACGTAGAACTCCACCGGCGGCGAGCCGCAGCACCCGTCATGGTGCCACTGCGTGAAGAGCTGCCACGTGTCCACGCTCGGGAAGTCCGTCGCGAACATCACCTTCCAGCGGTAGTAGTACTCCGAGCCCAGCGCTTCCTTGCCCTGGTACACCAGCTCGTTGCGATTGCCGCTGGCGTTGATGGGGTCATCGCCCTGCCGCACCGTCGCCTTCAGCGCGTACTTGCCTTCACCCACCGGCGACGTCACCACCTGCAAGCGGTCCGCGCTCACCATCTGCGTGCCTGAGTACTGCGAACGGTCTCCCGTCTCGAAGTCACCGCGCCACACGATTCCGGCCGAGGCCAGAAGAGGAACCAGGCACATCGCAAGTGCTACGGGGCCGAATGCTCTCAATGGAGGGGGTCCTTGCGAAGGTTTGACAGCCAACGATTGACAAACCCTACCGCAATGCATTCCGCACTTCATTCCCCCGGCAATTCCTTCCCACCTGCCTGACAACAGGGCAGACAGCCAGACAAGCGCCCGTGCGGCTTGAAACATGTTTCACGTCGGATGCGGTCCGGCGGCACCCGGCAACCGGCCGGCCCTGTCAACTGTCCGACGCAGTGCGCCAGAGCCTGACCGAGCAACCAGGAGGCTGACTGCTGGCAGGCGTGGTGTATGGTCCCCACCCTTCCGGCACCCCCTCTGAAGGGGGCGACCCCGGTGCACCCATGCTTGTCCTGCGTGACGTCCAGAAGACCGACCTGGCCGGCCTCAAACGGCTCGCCGCCGTGCTCAACACGGTGAACCTGCCGAACAACGAAGAGACGCTCGAGGCCATCATCGACAAGTCGGTGAAGAGCTTCGCGGGAAAGGTGAAGAACCCCTTCGACCGCGAGTACCTCTTCGTCCTGGAGGACGTGCGCAACAACCTCATCATCGGCACGTCGATGATCATCGCCCAGCACGGGACGTACGAGGCGCCGCACATCTACTACGAGGTGAGCGAGCGCGAGCACTACTCGGCGTCCCTGGAGCGGCACCTGCGCCACAAGGTGCTCTCCATCGCCTACAACTACGAGGGCCCCACCGAAATCGGTGGCCTGGTGGTGGACCCGCCCTACCGCGCCACGCCGGACAAGCCCGGCAAGCAGCTGTCCTACGTGCGCTTCCTCTTCGTCGCCATGCACCGGCGCATCTTCCGCCCGCGCGTGCTGGCGGAGCTGTTGCCGCCGCTGTTGCCCGACGGGCGCAGCCTCCTGTGGGAGGCGTGCGGCAAGAAGTTCACCGGCCTCACCTACCAGGAGGCGGACCGCCTCAGCCGGCAGAACAAGGAGTTCATCAAGGAGCTGTTCCCCTCCTCGGACATCTACGCGTCGCTCTTCCCGGACCGCGTGCAGAAGGTGCTCGGCGAGGTGGGGCCCCAGACACGCGGCGTGCAGCGTATGCTGGAGCGCATCGGCTTCCGGTACGTGGAGCGCATCGACCCGTTCGACGGCGGCCCCCACTTCGAGGCGAACACCGCGGACATCTCGCTGGTGCGCAAGTACCGCACGGTGAAGCTGGCCGACGAGGACTTCGAGCTGGAGGGGGATGACGTGCTCGTCGCCTTCGAGCGCGACGCGGGCCGCAACCGCTTCCGCTCCGTGCGCTGCCAGGCCCGAATCGACAACACCGTGGCCTACCTGCCCGCGCGCGCCAAGGAAATCCTCGGCGCGGAGCCGGGTGTGAAGCTGTCGCTCATTCCCTTCGAATAGGCGGCGGCCGCGTCACTGCCGGCGCACCACCCGGTGCGCCCCGCGCAGCAGGGCCAGCCAGCGCTGGCCCGCCTCCAGCGCCGGG
>JBKGHK010000113.1:0-19623 GCA_046520375.1 Pyxidicoccus sp. 3LFB2 | reverse complement strand
CCAGGCCTGGGCGAGGGAGACACCAGCGGGAGGCTCGAAGCGATAGACGAAGCGCAGGCGCACCGACACCGGCTGGCCCCCCAGCGTCGCGGGCGAGAAGCGCAGGCCCGGGGCGGCCTTCACGGCGGCCTCGGTGAGCGGCGCATGCTCGGCGGCCTCCAGCACCTTCACCTCGGTGACGGCGCCTTGCGCGTCCACGAGCAGCTCCAGCCCCACCTCGGCGGCGGCGCCCTCCAGGCCCTGGGGCCACGCGGCCGGAGAGTCCGCCACCAGTGTGGGCGGGTGCAGCGACACCCCGCCGTCGGTGGAACCCAGCCCCAGGCGCGAGGCGTCATCGGAGGAGATGGCGGTGCCCGCGTCGGTGGCCTGGACCTCCACCTCCACCGCGCGGGGCTCGCTGGTGGCGGAGGGCGGGGCCTGGGCTCCCGCGACGAGGGGGAGCGCGGAGAGGGTGAACAGGAGCAGCGCGAATTGGAGCGAGGAGGTCATGGCCCAAATCGAATACGGAGCCAGGCCTGCCACCTGGCACTTCCAGCGCTCCGAGCCTCCGGACCTGCATCCGCGAGCGAAACTGTCTACCCGGCACGGAGGGTGGGCTGGCGACGAGCGAACAGGCCGGAGCGCCCGCGCAACCGGCTCCCGGCACCGTCGACGAGGGCCTTGACCCTGCACCTTGGTGCAGACCGTACAGTCCTCGCATGAACCAACACGAAAGCCTCCGCGCCACGTCGCGCGTCGTGCGCGCCAGCGCCCTCTACGACTTGTTCGTCACCCTGCCCTTCGCCACGCCATGGACGGCGGGCTGGCTCATCGACCACCTCCGCCAGCTGCACTTCCAGCTCGGCCTGCCCGGGGCGGCGCCGCCCGCGTTCGAGCCCCTCCACCTGTTCTTCGTGAGCCTGTTCGGGACCATCGTCACGCTGTGGGCCCTGATTCGCGTGTGGCGTCCCGAGCCGCTGTTCGGCGCGGCGGACACGGCGGGGCGTGCGGCCTTTTCGCTGTGGATGGCCCAGGCGCTGGGGATGGGGCAGACGTACCTGCTCGCCGTCATGCTCGCGCTGGAGCTGGCATGGTTCTTCGTGCAGGGCGGTGCCATCCTGTGGTGGAGGAACCAGAACGCCCATGAGCACGCGCGACTCGCGAAAGCAGCCTGAGCCCGCAACCCCCCTCCGCATCAGCGACCTGGCGCGGGCCGCGGGCGTCGGCATTCCGACCCTGCGGTTCTACGAGCGAAAGAAGCTGCTCCCCGCGCCCCAGCGGACGGAGAGTGGCTACCGCGTCTATGAACCGCGCCACGTGACACGGGTGCGATTCATCCGACGGGCCCAGGAGCTGGGCTTCTCGCTGCGCGAGGTGGGAGCGCTGCTGGCCGTCTCGGACCAGAAGGTCCCCTCCTCCACCGAGGTGGAGCGTTTCGCGGCGGCGAAGCTCCAGGCCATCGACGAGCGGGTGAGGGATTTGCAGCGCATGAAGCGCGCCATCCTGAAGCTGCTGGCGGAGGGAGTCTGCGACACCGAGGCCGAGTGTCCCGTCCTGGCCTCCCTGGGAAGCGAGCCGACGCGCACCCCACCCCGGCGTGCGAGGGCCTGAGGCATCCGCCGATGAAAGCAGGGCCGCACGCGGCAGGCAGGGCCGCACGCGGCAGGCAGGGCCGTCCACGAGCTGACAGAAGCGCCCCCGGACCGGCTCCCTGCCGCGTCACGGCATGGTTACTCCTTCCGGCCTGAGGGCGGGACGGGCGAGGGGGAGGAACCAGGTGGGCAGAAAACGCTTTGCGAGCGTCTTGCTGGCATGTGTCACATGCCTGATGGTGGCCTGTGGAGGCTCCGGCGCGGGCGGACTCCCGCCCGAGAGCCCAGGACCTGGGGACGAGTCTCCAGGCCCCAACCCCTCTCCAGGGAACGGGCAGCCCGACGCGGGTGGAGTGCCCCCGGGAGACTCGGATGGCGGGACGCCGGATTCCGGCACGACTCCAGGCGAGCCGGACGCGGGCTCACCCGACGCAGGGACTCCGCCGCCTCCCAAGCCGACGGTGTGCGGCCCCACCGCGGGTGAGGCCCGCTGGGTGCAGGAAGGCGAGCTGGTCACAGCCACCGTGACGTGCGGCACGGGCCACTCGGGGGCCAACGTGCGCTTCACCGTGGACAACCTGCCCCAGGGCGCGAGCTTCGACGAGGCCACCGCCACCCTGCGCTGGACGCCGGTCCGGGCCCAGTCCGCGGTGTGGAACCTCGTGCTGCGCGAGAAGAGCACCGACGAGACGGGCACGCTCAAGGTGGGCGTGGCGCCGAACATCCAGGCCTCGGACAAGGTCGAGTTCGTGGACCCTGCGGCCTACACGGAGGAGTACGGCCTGCCCGTGTTCCACCTGTCCTTCGAGGGCAGTCTCACCTCGGGAGGTTACCGGCCCGCGCAGCTCGTCTACCGGGGGCGCCGCTTCGACATCGAGGCGCAGTACCGCGGGGCCACCTCCAGCGTGTTCCCCAAGCGCAGCCTCACCTTCAAGTTCAAGGACGAGGACCTCTTCAACGAGCCCGTCTTCGGCGATGGCTTCACCGACAAGAAGCGCGTGGTGCTCATCACCACGTTCAATGACAACTCGTACCTGCGGGCACGGCTGGCCTTCGACTTGTGGAACCGGATGGCGCCGGACCACGTGAAGATTCGCACGTACAGCGCGGTGGTCTACGTGAACAACCGGTTCATGGGGCTCTACACGGTGGCGGACCACGTGGACAAACGCCTGATGGCCGCGCATGGCATCTCCAAGGACGCGGACCTGTTCAAGGCGGTGGACAACAACGCCAACTTCTCCCGGCTGGACCACGACGGCGCGCCCAAGTCCCGCCTCGACTTGGGCTTCGAGAAGAAGGAGGGCAAGCCCGAGGAGAAGGAGCCCCACGCCTTCGATACGCTGAACGCCTTCACCGCCTTCATCGCGGACTCGGACGCGGCCACCTTCCGCACGGGCTTCCCCCAGCGGGCCCGGGCGAGCGACTACGAGGACTGGTGGATCTTCAATACGCTCATCCTCGGCACGGACTCGCAGGGGAAGAACGCCTACCACGCCTATGACCCGGCCACCGGAGGCCCGTGGCGCTACATCCCCTGGGATTTGGACGCGAGCCTGGGGCAGAACTTCGACACCACCCGCTCGTCTCCCACCGCGCGGCCTACCTTCACGGATGACAACCTGCTCTTCAAGCGGCTGCTGGACGAGCCGGCCATCGCCGGGCCCCTGCGGGAGCGCTACCGGAAGCTGCTGCGCGAGGAGTTGAAGCTGGAGACGACGCTGTCCCTCATCGACGGCTACGTGAAGGAGACGGCGCCCGCCGCCAGGCGCGACTGGGCGAAGTGGGGCCCGAAGTACAAGGGCTTTGCCCTCCCGCCCCAGCCCGACGATGAGGAGACCGGCTACGGCAACTTCCCCAACTGGCACTTGCGCCAGGACTTCAACGAGTACGAGGGCGAGGTGGACTACGTGCGCCAGTGGGTCAAGACGCGCTGGCCGGCGCTGCAGCAGCGGCTGCCGTAGGGCGCCGGGGCCCTAGCGCAAGCCCGGCCCGGGAGCCTTCGGGCCGGGGGACAGGAGCGCCTTCACGCGCTCCACCACTGGCGGCAGTACCTCGCCAATGCCCGCGTCGATGCGCAGGTCGGCCACCGCGTCGAACGGCGTCTCTCCCCGGTTGAGCAGGATGAGCCGGGCCCCGGCCTCCATCGCCATGCGGGGCATGTCGTTGGCCGGAGACACCACCAGCGACGAGCCGATGACGAAGAACACCTCGCTCTCCGCCGAGTGCGTGAAGGCCGCCTCCACCTCCTTCGCGGGCAGCGAGTCCCCGAAGTTCACCACCGAGGACACGATGCGGCCCTTGCACAGCGGGCAGCGCGGCTGTCCCTTCTGCGGGCGGTGGGTGAGATAGCCCTCGCCCCACACCCGGCGGTCCCACCCCACCTGGCCGAAGGTGAAGCGCGCCTCGCAGCCCAGGCAGCGCATCAGCTTGCCGTTGCCGTGCAGCTCCGCGAGCCGCTCGGCCGGGAAGCCGGACTCCAGATGCAGGTTGTCCACATTCTGGGAGATGAGGAACTCGAGCCGCCCCAGGCGCTCCAGTTCGACGAGCGCCAGGTGCGAGGCATTGGGGCGGACCTGCGCGGGGGACGTGCCCCACTTGGGCGGGGGCAGCCCCGCGTCCCGGCGGGTCCACACCCCGTCCGGGCCCCGGAAGTCCGGCAGCCCCGAGTCGGTGCTGATGCCAGCGCCCGTGAAGGCCACCACGTGCTGGCTGGCGGCAATCCACTCGGCCGCCTGGTCGATTTGTCGGTTGAGCTCGGCTGTCACGGTGGGCGCCTCATGCGGACCTGGAAGAAGCCAGACCTCATGTAACGCGCCGCACCGTGCGAGCCATCCAGACTCGCGTCCGGGGCGTTAGAACTGCGCCTGGCCCGGGACGCGCGGGTAGGGAATGGCGTCCCGGATGTTCTGCAGGCCGCACATGTAGACGATGAGCCGCTCGAACCCGAGCCCGAAGCCCGCGTGCGGCACCGTGCCGTAGCGGCGCAAGTCCCGGTACCACTGGTAGTGCTCGGGCTGGAGGCCGAACTTGCGCATGCGCGCGTCGAGCACGTCCAGCCGCTCCTCGCGCTGGCTGCCGCCGATGATTTCGCCGATGCCGGGGGCCAGCACGTCCATGGCGGCGACCGTCTTCCCGTCCTCGTTGATGCGCATGTAGAAGGCCTTGATGGCCTCCGGGTAGTTCATCACCACCACGGGCCGGCCCACGTGCTCCTCGGTGAGGTAGCGCTCGTGCTCCGTCTGGAGGTCCTTGCCCCACTCGGGCGTGTACTCGAACTTCTTCTTGGCCTTCTTCAGGATTTCGATGGCCTCGGTGTAGTCGATGCGCTCGAAGCTGGAGTTGATGAACTTCTCCATGCGCTCGGTGACGCCCTTCTGCACGCGCTCCTCGAAGAACTTGAAGTCCGGCGCGCAGTCGGCGAGCACCGCCTTGAAGACGGACTTGAGGAAGCGCTCCGCCAGGTCCGCGTCCGCGGTGAGGTCCGCGAAGGCGATTTCCGGCTCAATCATCCAGAACTCGGCCAGGTGGCGCGTGGTGTTGGAGTTCTCGGCGCGGAAGGTGGGGCCGAAGGTGTAGACCTTCGACATCGCCATGGCGTAGGCCTCCACGTTGAGCTGGCCGGAGACGGTGAGGTACGCCTCCTTGCCGAAGAAGTCCTTGTGCCAGTCAATCTTCCCGTCCGGCGTGCGGGGCGGATTGACGGCGTCCAGCGTGGAGACGCGGAACATCTGCCCGGCGCCCTCCGCGTCGCTGGCGGTGATGATGGGCGTGTTGACCCAGAAGAAGCCCTCCTCGTCGAAGAAGCGGTGCACGGCCTGCATCGCCCGGTGGCGCACGCGCGTAATCGCGCCGAAGGTGTTGGTGCGCACGCGCAGGTGGGCCACGTCGCGCAGGAACTCCAGCGTGTGCTGCTTGGGCTGAATCGGGTACGTGTCCGGGTCGTCCACGAAGCCCAGCACCTGGACCTCGTCGGCCTGCACCTCGAAGGACTGCCCCTTGCCCTGGGACTTCACCAGCGTGCCCCGGCAGACGACGGAGCAGCCCGCGGTGAGGTGCAGCACTTCCTTCTCGTAGTTGGGCAGCGTGGCCGGGGCCACCACCTGGATGGGGTCGAACGTGGAGCCGTCGCTGACGTTGACGAAGCTGATGCCCGCCTTCGAGTCGCGGCGCGTGCGCACCCACCCGCGGACCTCCACCTTCGCCCCCTCCTCCGCCGCGCCCGCGAGGACCTTCTTCACACTGATGACCTGCATTGACGCTCTCCCTTGAGCCGAATCCCGCTTTCCGGGGGGCGAGTTAGCCGCGCGCCGGGCCGGAGGACAAGCGCGGTGTAGGCCCCAGAGGCCCCGAAACCGCCCCGAAAGCGCCCCGCCCCCCGCCCGACAGGCCGGAGTCCGGGCTTGAAGCGGGCCGCTCAGCGGCCCCGACACGCGCCGGAACCCGGGGGGCGTGAGGGTCCCCCTTCCCCACCCCACCCGGAGGCCGTCCCGAGGCCATCCAGGGGCCTTGCCGGGTGCTTCCCTGGCCCCCGAGCATGTCAGACCCCACGGGTATCTTCTTCCCATGGCCGCCAGAAAGGGGCCGGGAACTCCCGCAACACTTCCACGCCATTCGCGGGCCCTCAAAGCCTGCCCTGGCCTTGCCATACCTGGAGAGTCACATGGCTTCTCGCACCACGTCCAAGCGCAACGTCGTCGCCCGCAACCGCTCCGCCGAGGCCACCAAGGCCGCCTTCGACGAGCTGGCCCGCAAGGCCCGCAACAAGCCCGTGGTCGTCTCCAAGGAGCAGGAGGCCCGCGACACGCACGCGAAGAATGTCCTGGCGGACGTGTCCGGCCTCACCGCCGAGACGGCCGTGAAGAAAGTCACCGAGGCGGGCCTCACCATCAACAAGACGCTGGCCGGCATCAACGAGCAGGTCATCTCGCTGGTGGAGGAGCTCAAGCAGCTCGACGAGGCCATCCAGCTGAAGACGGAAGAACTCACCGGCCTGCATGGCAAGGACGTGGCCGCGAGCGCCATCGACGTGCTGGTGGCCGAGTACGACAAGAAGAAGGCGGAGCTCGAGGCGGAGATGGAGCGGCTCCAGAAGGACATCACCGACACGCGCGCGAAGGCCGCCGCGGAGCTGGCCGCCGAGCGCGAGGCCGCCGAGGTGGCGAAGAAGCGCGCCGAGGAGGCGTACGCCTATGACACCCAGCTCCTGCGCAAGAAGGAGCAGGACGCCTTCGCCGAGGGGCTGCGCCAGCAGTCCGCCCAGGAGCGAGACCGGAAGGAGAAGCTGGAGAAGGAGTGGGCCACGCGCGAGGAGGCCCTGAAGCAGCGGGAGACGGAGCTGGAGAACCTGCGCAAGCAGGTGTCCGAGTTCCCCCTGGTGCTGAAGAAGGAGACGGACACCGCGTCCGCGATTGTCGGCAACCGCGTGAAGTCCGAGTGGGAGCTGAAGCTGACGCTCGCCACGAAGGACGCGGAGACGGCGCAGCGCGTGGCCAGCATGGAGATTGCGTCGCTGAAGGACACGGCCACGAAGCAGGCGCAGGCCATCCAGACGCTCCAGGCGGAGCTGAACGAGGCCAAGCGCCAGGTGCAGGCGATTGCGGAGAAGGCCCTGGAGTCCGCGTCCGGCGCCCGCGCCCTGGCCGAGGTGCAGGGCGTCATCCAGAGCCGCGAGTACAACAAGGGCAAGTAGCCCCGACTGCCAGTCCCGGAGCATCGCGCACCGCCGGCCCCTCCTGAAGCCAGAGGGGCGGGTGGTGCGCCGCGTCCTGCTTCGAGACGCAGCGCTGCTGGGGGCCGCGGGCGACTGTCCGCTCGCGCCCGCGGCCCTCCGCCCAGAAGGCGTGACGTCAGAGCACGGCGACCTTCGCCGCCTGGAGGATGGCCGCCGCGGTGTCCTTGCCGGACAGCGCCGCGCCCTCCATGAAGCCCTGGTACATGTAGAACGAGTTGGCGTGCTCACCGGCGAAGTAGAGGTTGCCCACGGCCTTGCCCTCGTTGCCGCAGATGGAGGTGAACTGCCCCGGCTTGTAGGCGGTGTAGCTGCCCTTCGTGTTGGGGTTGCTCGGCCAGTGCTCCAGGTGCGCGAGGATGCGGCCATTGGCGCCGCGCTTCACCGCCGCGGCCGCGCCCGGAATCACGCGGTCCAGCGCCGCCACGAAGCGCTCGGACTCGCGCGCCACGTTGTTCGGGTCCAGCGAGGCCCCGCGCGCGCCGCTGGAGTAGTCCGTCAGGATGGCGTCCTGCGTGGTGGCGCGAGAGGGGTTCGTCTCCCACGTGTTCTGGTGGTCCGCCAGGTTCGAGTACGAAGAGCCATTGCAGCCGCGCTCGGCCCAGACGGGCCCCTTGAAGCCCACCATCATCTTCGCGTTGGTGCCGTAGCCCAGCTGCTGAATCGCCAGCGTCTTCCACGCCGGCAGCGCCAGCGACGCGTCCAGCGCCACGCCACGCAGCACCGTGAAGGGCACCGCGAACACCACCGCGTCATACGTGGCGGTGAGGGCCGTGCTGCCGCGCCGGAAGGTGAGCTCCACCGCGCCGGCCGCCGTCTTGCGCGCCGCCTCCAGCCGCTCGCCGTAGCGCACCTGGCCGGGCAGCCCCGCCGCCAGCGCGGCCGGAATCTGCTGGTTGCCCCCCACCAGGTGGTAGCGCTCGTCGCTGCTGCCGAAGGGCTCGAAGCGCGAGCGCCGGTTGGCGCGGATGAAGAAGAGGAAGTTGAGGCAGCTCTGCTGGTGCGCCGCCAGCCCGTACTCGCTCTCGTACGCGGCGATGATGGCCGCCTTCACCACCGGCCCCGCGCCGCGCGTCTCCAGGTAGGTGACCAGGTCCATCAAGTCGTACTGCCGGTCCACCGAGGTGTGCGTGTCCGCCGACGGCGCACCGGAGAGCGCCTGCAGGTCCGGGCGCATCGCGGCCACGAAGGCGCGGTACTCGTCGACGACGGTGGACTCCGGGTAGCGCTGGCCGCCGAAGTAGTAGGCCACCTCGCCGGGCCCCTTCGTGAGGTCCTCCTTCGCGAGCTTGAAGCGCTGCGCGTAGGCCAGCATCGTCTTGTGCCCGTTGTCGATGAACTCGCCCCCGCGCTCCACCACCTGCCCGGGGAAGCTCACCGGCCCGCTGAAGCTGCCGCCCATCGAGAAGATGCGCCCACCGGAGCGCTCGTTCGCCTCGTGCACGGTGGCGAGGATGCCCGCGCGCCGCAGGTCATCCGCGCACGCCAGCCCCGCCATGCCCGCCCCCACGATTCCCACCCGCAGCGACGGCGCGGGCGGCGGCTTCGCCTCCTGCGCACCGGCCCGCGCGCCCGCCAGGCCCACGCCCACCGCCGTCAGCCCCTTGAGCACCGAGCGCCGGTCCATCCGCATCCACTGCGTGGCCTCGGCGCTGGGAGCCCCCTCCCGCTCGGACGCCAGTGCAACGCGGGTGGTCTGCCGGAACAGCTCGAAGAGAGGGGTGCGCGCCAAAAGGGCCTCCAGTGCGGGGGAGGCCCTATTCCCTCATATCTCCAAGTTTAAATGAAGACGGCAATTTCGAGCCTGTCTTCAACCGGAAAACGTGGACTCACGGATTACCGAGTCCGTAGCCCAGCAACTCAAGCGGTGTTGCGTAGTAAATCCACCCGAAGAAGCCGCCCACCGCCGAGCTGGAAGGCGGGCTGAGGTACGCCTTGTCCCTGGCGCCCAGGAGCGCCAGCCACCAGCCCAGGACGAGCGTGAAGGCCACCTGGATGGCGCCGGTGACGATGTACGAGGCCACCACGAAGGGCATGTAGAAGGGCCCCAGGACTCGCGCCTGCAGCAGGTGCTGCCGCTCGTGCTGGCCGGCGCCGCCCAGATTCACGGTGCCCAGCGTCTGGAGCACGGAGTGGCCGAAGCCTCCCGAGCCTCGCGGGGAGAAGCTGATCCACGCCTGCCCCTCCGAGTCCGAGCGCGAGGGCGTGCCGAAGAAGATGTAGACGATGTTGCCGACGACGAAGCCGAACATCGTGTTCGGCAGGCTCCACGTCAGGTCGACGATGAGCTCGAACCAGCCGACCGCGGACTCCAGGTCATAGATGTTCAGGAGGGCGGCCTCCAGCCCATACAGGAGCCCGAAGCCTCCGCCGATGGCGAGGGCAATCAGGGGAGGCAGAACGCCCCCTGTCACGTCCAGGAGGCTGAGGGTGAGCATCACCCCCGAGGGGACGATGAGGCAGAAGAGGAAGGTGATGAGACCCTGCACGAACTTCGACATGAGACCTCCGTGACGAGGTCTCCCCGGGCCATACCTGGGCCCGGGAATGGACGCCCGCCGCGCGCGGGCTCCGGGCAACATGCCCCGAGCCCTTCCACGGCGAAGGAGTCCTCCCTGCGCGTTCGTGACACGCGGGGCGGGTGACGACGCCTGCCCTGGCCTCCAGACGGGCACTCAGACGCCAGGCCGTCAGTGCGCCCTGGCGTCCAGGCCTCACGCCGTCAGCGCGGCGTCGAGGATGGAGAGCGCCTCGGCGAAGACAGCGTCCTGGATGGTCAGCGGGAAGAGGAAGCGGATGACGTTCGCGTGGACGCCGCAGGTCAGGAGCATGAGCCCGCGCTCCATGGCCCGCGCGCGCACCTGCTGGGTGAACTCCGGGTCCGGGGTGTTGCCACCCGGCTGGCAGAACTCCACCGCCAGCATGGCGCCCAGGCCTCGCACCTCGGCCATGCGCGGCTGGCGGGCCTTGAGGGCCACCAGCCGCTCGCGCAGCTGCGCTCCCAGCCGGTCGCCCCGCTCCACCAGCTGCTCCTCCTGCATGACATCCAGCACCGCATGCGCGGCGGCATGGCCATGGGGGCTGCCCGCGTAGGTGCCGCCCAGGCCGCCCGGCGCGGGCGCGTCCATGACATCCGCCCGGCCCGTCACCGCGGACAGCGGGAAGCCGCCCGCCAGCGACTTGGCCATCGTCATCAGGTCCGGCGCCACGTCATGGTGGTTCATCGCGAACCACTTCCCGGTGCGGCCGAAGCCCGTCTGGATTTCGTCGGCGATGAGCAGGATGCCGTGCTCGTCACACACCTTGCGCAGCGCGCGCATCAGCTCCGGCGGCGCCACGTAGAAGCCACCCTCGCCCTGCACGGGCTCGATGATGATGGCGGCCACGCGCTTGGGCTCGATGTCGGCCTTGAAGAGGTACTGCAGGGCCTTGAGCGAGTCCTCCACGCCCACCCCGTGCAGCGCCATGGGGAAGGGCACGTGGAAGACTTCGCCCGGGAAGGGGCCGAAGCCCGTCTTGTAGGGCACCACCTTGCCGGTGAGCGCCATGCCCATCATCGTCCGCCCGTGGAAGGCGCCGGTGAAGGCGATGACGCCGCCGCGCCCCGTGGCATACCGGGCAATCTTCACCGCGTTCTCCACCGCCTCCGCGCCCGTGGAGAAGAACGTCGTCTTCTTCGGGTGCGCGCCGGGGACGAGCTGGTTGAGCCGCTCGGCGAGCGCCACATAGCTCTCGTACGGGACGATTTGGTAGGCGGTGTGGGTGAAGGCGTCGAGCTGCGCACGCACCGCCTCCACCACGCGCGGGTGGCGGTGGCCGGTGTTCAGCACGGCGATGCCTCCGGCGAAGTCGATGAACCGGCGGCCCTCCACGTCCCACAGCTCGCTGTTCTCCGCGCGCGCGACGAAGAAGGGCGCCATGACGCCCACCCCGCGCGGGGTGGCGGCATCCTTGCGGCGCAGCAGACTGGCGTTGTCCTTCATGGGTGTCCCTCCCGCGTGCGGCATCAGTACTTCACCATGACGTGGCGCACGGCGGTGTAGTCCTCCAGCGCGTACATGGACAAATCCTTCCCGTAGCCGGAGCGCTTCACGCCGCCGTGGGGCATCTCGCTCACCAGCATGAAGTGCGAGTTCACCCACGTGCAGCCGTACTGCAGCTGCGCCGACACCCGCATCGCCTTGGAGATGTCCTTCGTCCACACCGACGAGGCCAGGCCGTAGTCCGAGTCATTGGCCCACGCAATCGCCTGGTCCTCGTCCTCGAAGCGAGTCACCGACACCACCGGGCCGAACACCTCGCGCCGGACGATTTCGTCCTCCTGGAGGGCGCCCGCCACCACGGTGGGCTCGAAGAAGAAGCCCTTCGTCCCGCGCGCCTTGCCGCCCACCGTCACCTCCACGTGCTTGAGCTCCGCGGCGCGCTCGACGAAGCCCGCCACGCGCTGGCGCTGCTTCTCGGTGATGAGGGGGCCCATCTCCACGCCCGGCGCCTCCTGCTCGCCCACCTTGAGCGAGGCCACGGCGCTGGACAGGTCCGCCACCAGCCGGTCGTAGACCTTCCGGCCCGCGTAGATGCGGCACGCCGCGGTGCAGTCCTGTCCCGCGTTGTAGAAGCCGAAGGTGCGGATGCCGGACACCACCGAGTCCAGGTCCACGTCGTCGAAGACGATGACGGGCGCCTTGCCGCCCAGCTCCAGGTGCGTGCGCTTCACGCTCTGGGACGCGGCCTCCAGCACCTTCTGCCCGGTGGCCACGTCGCCCGTCAGCGACACCATGCGCACCTGCGGCTGGCGGATGAGCGGCGCGCCCACGGACTCGCCCCGGCCCGTCACCACATTCACCACGCCGGGCGGGAAGAGGCCGGCCATGATGGTCGCCAGCTTCAGCGTGGTCAGCGGCGTCTGCTCGGACGGCTTGAGCACCACCGTGTTGCCCGCGGCCAGCGCGGGGCCCAGCTTCCACGCCGCCATCATCAGCGGGTAGTTCCACGGGGCGATGGACGCCACCACGCCCAGCGCGTCGCGGCGAATCATGCTGGTGTACCCGGCGGCATACTCGCCGGCCACCGCGCCCTGCATGGTGCGCACCGCGCCCGCGAAGAAGCGGAACACGTCCGCGACGCCGGGAATCTCGTCCCCCAGCGCCAGCGCGTAGGGCTTGCCACAGTTGAGCGACTCCAGCCGGGCCAGCTCCGCGCCCTGCGCTTCAATCGCGTCCGCGAGCTTCAGCAGCACCGTCGCCCTGTCCTTGGGCGGCGTGCGGGACCAGGCCGGGAAGGCCTTCTCCGCGGCGCGCACCGCGGCCTGCACCTGCTCCAGGGAGGCCTCGGGCACGCGCGCAATCACCTCGCCCGTCGCCGGGTTGAGGATGTCCTCCGCCGGGCCCTCGCCTGCCACCAGCTCGCCACCAATCAACAGCTTGCCGTCCATGCGGTCCTCCCCTGGTTTTCGTGCGGCCACCGTGGCCGCCAGAGCGTCGTTACGTCACCTGCTGCTGCCGGCCACGTCCTCCGTGCCGCGCGTCAGGCGCCAGGCGATGAGGATGGGGACGGCGGTGATGAGCATCACCCAGAGCGCCACCACGTTCGTCACCGGCACGTCGCGCGGCCGGCCCAATTGGTCCAGCAGCCAGATGGGCAGCGTCTTCTCGTGCCCGGCGGTGAAGGTGGTGACGATGAGCTCGTCGAAGCTGAGCGCGAAGGCAAGGATGCCACCGGCCAACAGCGCGGTGGCCATCTGCGGCAGCGCCACGTGGCGGAACGTCTGGAAGCCATCGGCGCCCAGGTCCGCGGAGGCCTCCAGCAGGCTGTGCGGCATGCGCCGCAGCCGGGCCACCACGTTGTTGTAGACCATGACCACGCAGAACGTGGCGTGGCCCACGGCGATGGTCCAGAAGTTGGGGGACACCTCCGCCAGCCGGAACGCGGACAGCAGGGCGATGCCGGTGATGATGCCGGGCAGGGCAATGGGAAGGATGACCATCAGGTTGATGGCCTCCTTGCCGAAGAAGCGGCGGCGGTAGAGCGCCCCGGCCAGCAGCGTGCCCAGCACCAGCGCCACCGCCGTGGAGGCCAGGGCCACCTGCACCGACAGCTTGATGGCCGCCAGCACGTCCTCGCGCTCGGCGGCAGCCTGGAACCAGCGCAGGGTGAGCCCCTTGAGCGGGAAGCTGAAGGCGCTCTCCTCCGTGTTGAAGGCGTAGAGCCCCACCATGAAGATGGGGAAGTGCAGGAACAGCAGGCCGCCGTAGGCCAGCACCCGCAGCCACACCGGCGCCCGGGGGCCGTCGTCCCGCCGTGCCTCAGAGCGCATCGAAGGCCCCCAGCCGGCGCGCCACCGTGAGGTACAGACCGATGATGACGATGGGCACCACCGTGAAGGACGCCGCCATGGGCATGTTCCCGATGGAGCCCTGCATCGTGTAGACCATGTTGCCGATGAACAGGCCGGGCGGGCCCACCAGCTGGGGAATGATGTAGTCCCCCAGCGTGAGCGAGAAGGTGAAGATGGAGCCCGCCACCACGCCCGGGAAGGCCAGCGGCAGCAGCACCGTGCGGAACGACTGCGCGGGCCGCGCCCCCAGGTCCGCCGCCGCCTGCAACAGGTTGCCGGGCACCCGCTCAATCGCCGCCTGGATGGGCAGAATCATGAACGGCAGCCACACATAGGTGAAGACGAGGAAGCGCCCCAGGTTGGACGTGGACAGCGACGAGCCGCCCACGCCCGGCACCGACAGCACCCACTCCAGCGCGGACGTCAGATAAAGCCGCTCCACCGTCCAGTAGACGATGCCGCCCCGGGAGAGCAGCACCGTCCACGAGTAGGCCTTGACGATGTAGCTGGCCCACATGGGCAGCATGACGGCGATGTAGAAGAAGCCCTTGCGCCAGCCGGTGGCGTAGCGGGCCATGTAGTAGGCCACGGGGAAGCCGAGCACCGCCGAGGCCACCGTCACCGCCGCCGCCATGCCCAGCGTGCGCAGGACGATGTCGTGGTTGGCCGCGTCCAGCAGCGCGCGGTAGTTCGCCCACGTGAAGTCGGACGTCACGCCCATGGTGAAGTCGTCGAAGGTGTAGAAGCTCTGCACCAGCAGCGACAGGAGCGAGCCCAGGTACACCACGCCGAACCACAGCAGCGGCGGCGTCAGCAGCAACAAGAGATACAGCGTGCCATGCCGGTAGAGCACGTTGGACACGGCCCGGGCCAGTCGGCCCCGCGGGCGTCCGGGCGCGGGCAGCGCCATGGGGGGCGAGGTGTCCATGCCCTACCCTCCCCCCGGCTCCAGCTGCACCATGGCCTCGGGGGCCCAGGCCACCCGCACCGTGTCCCCCCGGCGCGGCAGGGCCGCCTCGTCCGTCTCGCCGTTGAGCAGGCTCAGGGTGAGCACTTGATTGCCCTCCACCTGCACCTCATAGCGGCTGGTGGCGCCGTGGTACTGCACCTCCGTCAGCCGCCCCTCCACGCTCACCCGGTTGCGGCGTCGGCCGGGGCGAAGCGGACATGCTCGGGGCGCACGGAGAAGGGGCGCTCGCTGCCGGTGAGCCGGCGCGCCAGCTCGCCCCGCACCACGTTGGCGGTGCCCACGAAGCCCGCGACGAAGACGGTGCGCGGCCGCACGTAGAGGTTGCGAGGCGTATCCACCTGCTCGATGCGGCCCTGGTTGAAGACGGCCACCCGGTCCGACATGGACAGCGCCTCGCCCTGGTCATGGGTGACGTAGACGAAGGTGATGCCCAGCCGGCGCTGGAGCGACTTGAGCTCCGCCTGCATCTGCTCGCGCAGCTTGAGGTCCAGCGCGCCCAGCGGCTCGTCCAGGAGCAGCACGCGGGGCTTGTTGATGAGGGCGCGCGCCAGGGCCACGCGCTGGCGCTGGCCGCCGGACAGCTGCCCGGGGCGGCGTGCGCCAAAGCCCCCGAGCGCCACCAACCCCAGCGCCGCTTCGGCCTCGCGGTGGCGCGCCGCCTTCGCCACCCCCTTCACCATCAGCCCGTACGCCACGTTGTCCAGCACGCTCATGTGCGGGAACAGGGCGTAGTCCTGGAACACGGTGTTGACGTCCCGCTCGTAGGGCGGGAGCCCCGCGGCCTGCTGGCCATGGAGCAGGATGCCGCCCGCCGTGGGCTGCTCGAAGCCGGCGATGAGGCGCAGACAGGTGGTCTTCCCCGAGCCGGAGGGGCCCAGCATGGAGAAGAACTCACCGTCCTGGATGGACAGGGACACGCCATCCACGGCCTTGACGCTGCCGTAGTGACGACTGACGTTCTGCAGCTCGACGGCGGTGCTGCTCATGGCGTGTCCCTGGCTCCGTCCTGGGTCTACCGGCCGCCCATGATGGCGATGTAGTCCTGCGTCCAGCGGCTGTACGGCACGCACGACGCCTGGCTGGCGCACTTGGCCACCGGCGTCTTCCAGAAGTGCACCTGCCCGAAGCGCTCGAAGCCGTTCGTCTTGCAGAAGTCCGTGCCGCCCGGCGCCTTCGTCTTGCACGCCTCGGGCACCACGGGGTTGGAGCCGAACCACTCGGCCAGCGAGGCCTGCAGGTCCTTGTTCAGCGAGTGCTCCATCCACTTGTACGCGCACACCGGGTTCTTCGCGTTGGCGTGCAGCATGGTGGAGTCCGCCCAGCCGGTGGTGCCCTCCTGCGGAATCACCGAGTCGACGGGCTGCTTCTCGCCCTTGAGGGCGTTGACCATGTAGCCCCAGGAGCTGGACGCGACGACGCCCTCGTTCTTGAAGTCGCTCATCTGCACGGTGGCGTCGTGCCAGTAGCGGTGCGCCAGGCCCTTCTGGCTGCGCAAGAGCGCCACCGCGGCGGCGTACTGCTTGTCGTTGAGCTCGAACGGGTCCTTGATGCCCAGCTCCGGCTGCTTCTTCATGAGGTACAGCGCGGCGTCGGCGACGTAGATGGGGCCGTCATACGCCTGCACGCGGCCCTTGTTGGACTTGCCGTCCGGCAGCTTCTGCTCCTCGAACACCACGGCCCACGACGTGGGCGGCGTCTTGAAGACGTTGGTGTTGTACATGAGCACGTTGGGGCCCCACTGGTACGGGACGCCGTAGTGCTTGCCCTCCACCGTGTGCCAGGGCGCGTTCTTCAGCCGCGAGTCCACGGTGTTCCACGAGGGCACCAGCGCGGTGTTGATTTCCTGCACCTTCTTGCCGTGCACCAGGCGCAGGCTGGCGTCACCGGAGGCGGTGACGAGGTCATAGCCCCCCTGGTTCATCAGGGAGACCATCTCATCCGACGTGGCCGCCGTCTTGACGTTGACCTTGCAGCCGGTGTCCTTCTCGAACTTCGTCACCCAGTCGTACTTCTTGTCCGTCGCACCGCGCTCGATGTAGCCGGGCCACGCGATGATGTTGAGCTGTCCTTCGGGCTTGCCCAGCTTCTGCGGAGGAGCTGCCAGCGCCTGCGTCGCCGCGACCATGACTGCACCCACTGCGAGATGCTTCAGCATGCGGATCTCCCTCCCGTTGGTGATGTGACGCGAGAGGACTCTAGAGGAGCGCCCCGGGCCGTCCAAGCGCTCCCCGTCGGTTCCCTCGAGCGCGGCAACGCTTGCGCCCCGAGTGCGGCTCGAACCGGTGGACAGCGGGGTGCGCACGGCGGTAGGGACGGAGGGTGTAGGGCACCCACCCTCCAGGAGCGACCATGGATTCCAATGAGCTGGCGCGAGTGCCAGGCGTCAACCCTCAAGTCCCGGATGCCTCCCGCATCTACGACTACGCCCTGGGCGGCACCCACAACTTCGAGGCCGACCGGCAGGCGGCCGAGTTCATGTTTTCCATGGTGCCCTCCACCCCCAAGTGGCTGCGCATGCTGCGCGCCGGCCTGCAGACCGCGGCCCGGCGCCTGTCCGCGGAGGGCTTCAAGCACTGGGTGGATTTCGCCTCGGGGCTGCCGACGGCGGACCATGTGCACACGGTGTTGCCGGACGCGCGGGTGCTCTACAGCGACATCAACCCGCTGACCATCGCCTCGGCCAAGCACCTGCTGGGGGACAACCCGCGGGTGCGCTACCTGGAATGTGACATCCGCCGGGCGGGCGACTTCCTGAGGCGGCCCGACGTGGAGGCCTTCCTCGAAGGTCAGCGCCGCGTCGCCTTCGGCACCAACGGCATCACCGGGTTCCTGTCCGCCGAGGAGAACCAGCGCTTCTTCCGGGACCTGTACGACTGGGCCGCGCCGGGCTCGAAGCTCTTCACCACCTTCGAGACGAAGGAGCCGGCGAAGACGACGCCGCAGTGGGAGCAGTTCATCGGCATGTTCGAGCGGATGGGCGAGTCGTTCCATCTCTACTCGCTGCCCGAGTACCTGGACATCTGCGGCCCCTGGGCGCAGGACCGCATGGGCGTGGTGCCCATCCGCGAGTTCCTCGGCCTGCCCGACGGGTATGTCACCGAGGCGGACCGGGAGGGCATCGGCGTCGAGTTCTACGCCGTCATCCTCGAGAAGCGCTGAGGCCGCCTGCCTGCTTCCCCCTCCCGCCTGACTCCTGCCCGGCCGTAGGGCAGCCGTGCGGCCGTACCGCCGCACGGTGTCCTCGGTGAGTGCCTACCCTTACGTACAGGTAACGCGCGCAGCGGGAGGAGACAAAGCATGTTCCAGGCAAAGAGGCGTCGGGTCCTCGTGGGCGTGGTGATGGGCGCAGCCCTGTCGGTGCTGGGCAGCGGGTGCGGTTCGAGCCGGGCGGCGAAGGTGGACGAGTCGTGGCTGGCCCGTGTCCCGGAGGACCAGCTCGGCGATGTGCGCAGTGCGCAGTCCGAGCGGCGCAAGGCCCAGGACGAAGTCACGCGGGCCGACGTCGCCCTCAAGGACGCGGAGCGTGCGCTGCAGGTGGCCCGCCGCAACGCGGACGCCTCCAAGCTGCGCCAGGAGGCCAACGAGGCGGCGCTGGAGGCCGCCCAGGCCACCGGCCAGCGCGCGGAAATCGAGCGGGCCAAGGCGGAGCTGATGAACTCGGAGACGGGCGTCACCGCGGCCCAGGCCCAGGTGAACTGGCGTCAGCAGTCCATCGAGTCGCTCCAGGCGCGCAAGGAGCTGCGGGAGCAGGAGCTGGCGGTGGCCGACGCGCGCCTCTCCCAGGCCGAGTACCTGGCCCTCAAGGAGAACGGGGACGTGCGCGCCGCGGAGCTCTCCGAGGCGGACTTCGCCTCCGCGCTCGCGGACGCCCAGCGCCGGGTGGAGGATGCCCGGAAGAAGGTGGACTCGCAGTCGCGTGAGGAGCAGCAGGCCCGCGCGCAGTGGGAGCGGCTGCGCAGCCAGGCCCAGGGCTACGGCGGCAGCGGCCTGCCCGCCGAGGAGTAGGCGTCGGGCGTAAACACGGTAGGGGGCGGCGGACGCGGGACACGCTTCCCCGCCGCGCCCTCCCGTGCCAGGGTGCCCCCCGCCACGCGCCCCCCGGCGCGAAACGGCCGGCTGCGGACCCCACCGCACCCGTGACGCGCGGAGCCCGGACGTGACGACTCCCTACGAGCGCATCTTCGAGAACAACCGCCGCTGGGCCGAGGAGCAGTGCAAGGAGGACCCGGAGTACTTCTCCAAGCTCTCCGTCGAACAGCGGCCGGACTTCCTCTACATCGGCTGCTCCGACAGCCGCGTGCCGGCGAATCAAATCATGGGCCTGCCGCCCGGCGACGTCTTCGTGCACCGCAACGTCGCCAACCTGGTGAACAACGTCGACCTCAACGTGATGTCGGTCATCACCTACGGCGTCGTGCACCTCGACGTGAAGCACATCATCGTCTGCGGCCACTACGGCTGCGGCGGCGTGAAGGCCGCCATGCAGCCCAAGGACCTGGGCATCCTCAATCCCTGGCTGCGCAACATCCGGGACGTGTACCGCATCCACAAGGCGGAGCTGGACGCCATCAGCGACGAGGCCCAGCGCTACGACAGGCTGGTGGAGCTCAACGTCACCGAGCAGTGCATCAACATCATCAAGACGGCCGCGGTGCAGAAGTCCTACCTCAAGCAGGGCTACCCCATCGTGCATGCCTGGGTGTTCGACATGCGCAACGGCCGGCTCAAGGACCTGAAGCTCGACTTCCGCGAGACGCTGCGCAACATCCAGCAGGTCTACGATTTGACGGGCACCCTCCTGGACTGAAAAAGGGGCCCCCCCGCGCGCGCTCAGAGCGAGTGGAGCAGCGCGCGAAACGCCTCGTCCTCGGGGATGGGGTGCTGGGCGGCGTCCTGGAGCTCCGTGCGCCGCACGGACTCCCCGCCCAGGCGCAGCGCCTCCGTCAGCAGCGAGCGCGCCTCGTCGTGCCGGCCCTGGAGGAAGGCGATGTACGCCCGGCGTTGCCCAGCGCCAGCC
>JBKGHK010001139.1:0-2307 GCA_046520375.1 Pyxidicoccus sp. 3LFB2 | reverse complement strand
TCCAGGCGCGGGGCAGCCTCAGCCGGGTGCGTCCGGGAAGGCCGGTCGGGTCGCCACGGGCGAACATGCCGCCGTCGGAGCGGGGGACTCGGCGTCTTCGCTGGGGTTGATGAACCGGCAGGTCCCCGTGCTGCGGCCGGTGGGCGCGGAGCTGCCCGGGCTGGACCTGTCGCTCGATGACGAGGACACCGCCAACGGCGCGGGTGCTTCGGCGCCGGCGGAGGCGCAGGGAGCGCCCGGGAACGAGGTCTCCTCGGAGTCCTCTTCGGGTGACGAGGCTTCTTCCGGTGAGGAGGGCACGGACGCTGGCAGTCCCAGTGCCCTGGACGCCGCTCCGCCCGAGGGCACCAGCGAGATGCCGCTGCTGCTGTCCGGCGAGTTCACCACGGCGAAGCCCACGATTGCCGCCTCGGGCGGACTGCTGGGCGATTTGCCGCCTCCCGAGCCCACCGGGCAGCAGCCCGTCGCCGCGCGCGCGCCCTCCGCGGTGCGCCCGTCGGGCGGGAAGCGCTCGCTGCTCGACGACATTCCGGACGCGACGGCCACGGCCACGCCCGTCGTGAAGGCGAAGGCCAAGGCGAGCGCGCCCGACACGGAGGCGCTCACCGCGGCCTACGAGAAGGAGCTGCGGGAGAAGCTGGAGCGCGAGGCCCGGAAGACCTCGTTCATCGCCCGGCACGGCGTGAAGCTCGCGGGCGCCGTGGTGGCGGTGGTGGTGCTGGCCATCGTCATCGTCGGCTTCATCAAGATCAGCGCGGACAACGGCGGGCAGACGCTGAACGAGGCGCTGGCCAGGGCCGAGGACCTCACCGTCCAGGACACGCGCGCCTCGCTGGACGCGGCGCTCGCGCAGCTGCAGCTCGCGCGGGACATGGACGAAAGCAGCAGCCGGGCCTGGGCGCTCACCGCCTGGGCGCATGCGCTGCGCTTCGCGGACCATGGCATGTCTCCGGAAGACCGGCGGCTGGCGCTGGAGGCGCTGGAGAAGCCGGGCGTGAAGGAGGGCTCGCCGGGCCTGGTGCTCGCCACCAACGTGCTGGTGGCGGATGACCGGGGGCGGGAGCCCGCGCGCCGCGCGCTGCTCTCCTCCACGGAGGACAACACCGAGGTCCACGCGCTCGCCGCCCGCCTGCTGCTGGAGGCGAAGGACAAGGACGAGAAGAAGGCGCTGGAGCGCTTCGACCGCGCCCTGAGGGCCTCGGTCGTCAACGTGCGCGCGCTGGTGGCCCTGGGCCACTACTACCTCGCCTCCGAGGACTTCCCGCAGGCCGTGGAGATGTTCGAGCGCGCGCGCAAGAAGTCGCCCGAGCACCCCGCGGCCCGCATCGGCCTGGCCGAGGCGCGGCTCGCGCTGGACCAGGACCTGGACGCGGCGCTGGCGGACGTGGCGCCGCTCGCGGAGGACGCGAAGCTGCCCTCCCCGCTGAAGGCGCGCCAGCAGCTGGTGCATGGCCAGCTGCTCTCCGCGAAGGGCAAGCATGAAGAGGCCCGCGCGCTGCTGGCCAAGGGCACGCAGGGGCCGATGGCCCTCGACTTCCACCTCGCGATGGGCGCCGCCAGCCGTGCGGCGGGCAAGCTGGACGCGGCGCAGAGCGCGTACGAGGCCGCCCTCAAGGTGCAGCCCAAGAGCGACGACGCCCGCGAGGGACTGGGCCGCACGCTCTTGGACAGGGACCGTGAGCGCGAGGTGCTGACGCGCCTGGAGGCGGACGGTGGCCGCAAGGTGGCGCTGGTGCGCGGGGCCGCCTTCGCGCGGCTGGGCGACTGGAAGCGCGCCCGCGCGGAGCTGGCGCGCACGCGGGTGAATGACCGCTACCCGCCGGAGGCCGTGTCCTGGCTGGCCCTGGCGGACGCCGCCGAGGGCAACGCGTCCCAGGCGCGCGAGCTCTTGGAGAAGGCGCTCGCGGCGTCCAAGCGCCCGCGCAACGACATGCGGCTGGCGCTGGGGCAGGTGTACTGGCGCGAGCGCGCCTTCGACAAGGCGCAGGCCCAGTTCGAGGAGGCGCAGAAGGACCCGCGTGACTACGAGGGCTCCTGCTCGCTGGGGCGGCTGCTGCTGGCGCGCGGGCTGCCGGACATGGCCCTCAAGCCGCTGACGCAGGCGGTGGAGCGCAATGGCGCGCACGGCGAGTCCCGCGATGCGTTGGGCCGCACGCTGCTGGCTGGGCCGCACGGCCGGAAGCCCTCAAGCAGTTCGAGCGTGGCAGCTGGAGAACCGGGCAGCGCGGGGCGCACAGGGCTCGCGGCTGGCGCTGTACCACGGCGGGCCGTCGCAAGGACGCGGAAGGGGCGGCGGGCCGCGCGGCG
>JBKGHK010001138.1:0-2307 GCA_046520375.1 Pyxidicoccus sp. 3LFB2 | reverse complement strand
TTGGACTCCCGCCGCGCGCACCGGGGCTTCCGACCAGCGTTATCTGGAGTCCCCGCCCCGTGCACCGGGTGCTTCGGACCAGCGTTATCTGGAGTCCCCGCCCCGTGCACCGGGCGCTTCGGACATGCGTTACCTGGAGTCGCCTCCGCGAGCGCCGGGCGCTTCAGACATGCGCTACCTGGAGTCTCCACCGCGTGCACCGGGTGCCTCGGACCAGCGGTATCTGGAGTCTCCACCGCGCGCTTCGGGGGCCTCGGACGCGCGTTACCTGGAGTCTCCACCGCGCGCCCCCGGTGCCTCCGACCAGCGCTACCTGGAATCACCCCCGCGTGCTTCGGGGGCCTCGGACGCGCGCTATCTGGAATACGTGGCCCGGCCCTCGGGCGCTTCGGACTCGCGTGACGTAGACGCCGCGCCGGGGCCGCAAGACGCCTCCGAGACGCCACTTCCCCGGAAGCCGCCTTCGGGCAGCGGCCGCTCGTGAACCCGTACCGACACTCCGAACACTTATGAGCCTGGGCTCTCTGGCGCTGGTCCTCCACGCGCATCTGCCGTTCGTCCGACACCCCGAGCACGAGGACTTCCTCGAGGAGGACTGGCTCTACGAAGCCATCTCCGAGACGTACATCCCGCTGCTCCTCGTCTTCGACAAGCTGGCCGAGGACGGCGTCCCGTTCCGCCTGACGATGACGCTGTCCCCCACGCTGGTCACCATGCTGCGGGACGAGCTGCTGATGTCGCGCTACGCGCGCCGGCTGGACCTGCTGTGCGAGCTGGGAGACCGCGAGGTCCACCGCACCCAGAACGACCCCACCTTCGGGCGGCTGGCCCGCTTCCACCGCGACCACTTCGATTCGCTGCGCCGCGCCTTCCATGACCGCTACCGGCGCGACCTGGTCACCGCCTTCCGCCGGCTCCAGGACGCGGGCTACCTGGACATCCTCACCTGCAACGCGACGCACGGCTTCCTGCCGCTCATGCAGCAGGTGCCCGAGGCGGTGCGCGCGCAGGTGACGGTGGCCGCCAACCACTACCGGCAGAACTTCGGCAAGGACCCGGCCGGCATCTGGCTGGCCGAGTGCGGCTACTACCCCGGCCTGGAGCGCGTGCTGGCCGCCGAGCGCATCCGCTACTTCTTCGTGGACACGCACGCCCTCACGGACGCCATCCCCCGTCCGCTGCATGGCCCCTACGCCCCCATCTTCACCGAGACGGGCGTGGCCGCGTACGCGCGAGACCCTGAGAGCAGCCAGCAGGTGTGGAGCACCGAGTTCGGCTACCCGGGCGACCCGGACTACCGCGAGTTCTACCGGGACATCGGCTGGGACCTGGACCTGGACTACATCCGTCCGTACATCCAGCCCACCGGCGACCGGAAGAACACCGGCTTCAAGTACTTCCGCATCACCGGCAAGACGAACGACAAGCACCCCTATGACCCGGACGCCGCTCGCGAGCGCGCCGCGGTCCATGCCGGCAACTTCCTGTTCAACCGCGAGAAGCAGATTGAAAACCTCGCCTCGCGCCTGAGCGGTCGCAAGCCGGTGGTCGTCGCGCCCTACGACGCGGAGCTGTTCGGCCACTGGTGGTTCGAGGGGCCCATGTTCCTCGACTTCCTCATCCGCAAGGCCGCGTATGACCAGAAGACCTTCACGCTGGTGACGCCCTCGGACGACCTGCGGGAGAACCCGGAGAACCAGGTCGCCACGCCGCCGCTGTCCTCGTGGGGCGCGGGGGGCTACGCGAACATGTGGCTGGACGGGGCCAACGACTGGATCTACCGGCACCTGCACCACTGCGCGAAGCAGATGGTGGAGCTGGCCCGGGACTTCCCCGACGCCAGCTCCCTGAAGCGCCGCGCGCTCAACCAGGCCGCGCGTGAGCTGCTGCTCGCCCAGTCCTCCGACTGGGCCTTCATCATGAAGACGGGCACCATGGTGGAGTACGCCGAGCGCCGCACGCGCGAGCACATCCTCCGCTTCCAGCGGCTGCACGACCAGCTGCGCGCCGGCACCATCGACGAGGGCTGGCTCTCCCACGTGGAGGCCCGCGACAACCTCTTCCCGGAGCTGGACTACCGCGTCTACCGGCCCGGCTGAGCGCTCCAGGGACGGGCAGGGCAGCGGCCTGTTCACCTGTCGTTCCCTGGAAGCCCCTTTCCCTTGCGGAGCGTCATTTCCGCCTTAGGTAGGAGTGCATATGACACGTTCTTCCGTCGCTTCCCGGAGGGCCCTGGTCGCGGCGCTCCTGCTCGTGGTGCCCGGCGTTGCTCCCGCGCAGGCGCCGGCGCCCAAGCCAGCCGCGCCG
>JBKGHK010001137.1:0-2309 GCA_046520375.1 Pyxidicoccus sp. 3LFB2 | reverse complement strand
CCCCGTGTCCGCCGCCTTCACGTCCAGCAGGTCCACCGGCAGCCCCGCGCGCTCCAGCGCCTGGGCCGCCAGCGTGCCCCCGTCCAGCACCCGCGACGTGAGCTGCCCGAAATCCAGCCGCGAGCTGGCCAGCAGCTCGCCCACCAGCGCGTCCAGCTCCACCACCTCGCGGTCCACCTGGTCCAGCGTCCTCGGGTTGCCTCCGCCGTCGCGCAGCAGCTCCGTCAGCACCCGCATGCGGGCCAACGGCGTGCGCAGCTCATGGGACACCGCCGCGAGCAGCTCGCGCTGGTCCGCCACCTGCTTTTCGATGCGGCCCGCCATGTCGTTGAAGGCCTCGGCCAGCACGGCGAACTCGCCCGTGGTGCGGGGGAACACCTCCGCGCGCGCATTCAGCTTTCCCGAGCCCAGCTGCTGGGTGGCACGCACCAGCGCGTCCACCGGCCGCGCCAGCCGCCGGGCCAGCTTGCCGGCCGCCAGCCACAGCACCATTCCCGCGAGGGCCAGCGGCAGCATCACCCGCCAGAAGTTCTTCGGGCGGAAGTGCGAGTAGCACGCCCGCACCATTCCCAGCGGGGCACCATTCCGCTCCACGGGGACGCTGATTTCCTGCCGGCGGCACGGCTCGCCTCCGCGCACCAGCAGCGCGCCCGTGGCGTCGTGCACGGCCACGCCCACCTCCAGGTCCGTGGCGATGGAGCGCACCAGCGCGTCGCGCCGCGCGGGCTCGTCCCAGACCTCCTCGAAGCGGTGGGCCGTGAAGGTGCGCAGCCGCTCCTGCTCCTGCTTCCACGCGCTGCCGCCCACCAGGCTCATCACCGTGGCCACCACCGCGCCGGTGGCCAGGATGGACAGGCCGAACCAGAGAAAGAGGCGCCGGTGCAGCCGCGCGCGCACGAAGTGGCCCAGCTGGCCCATGCGCCAGTACCGCTGTCGCCAGCGGGCATGGGCGCGCATGTGGCTCCACGCCGCATGGCGGGGGCCGTACCCCCAGGAGCCGTCTGAATTCCAGTGGCCCCAGTAGCCGCCTCCATTCCAGCAGCCCGAGGGGTCGCCTTCAGCGCCATGGCGCCGCGGACCGCCCCCCTGGCCATGCTCGTGCCCGTCCGCCTGCGTGTCCTCGGGAGCGGGTTCCGACTCCGGCCCATGGGGCCCGCAGTCGGGATGACAGTCGGGCCCGTGCCCCCAGCGGTGTCGCCGGCCGCTCATGGCCCCTCTTTGGCGAAGACGTAGCCCACGCCGCGCACCGTCTTGATGAGGCGCGTCCCGGCATCCCCCAGCTTCTGCCGCAGATGGGAGATGTGCACGTCCACCGTGCGCTCGCCCACCACGGTGTCACTGCGGCCGGCCTCGCCCAGCAGCGCGTCGCGGGGGATGACGCGCCCGGCCCGGCGCACCAGCGCCACCAGCAGGTCGAACTCCAGGCCCGTCAGGTCCACCAGCCGGTCCTCCACGCGCACCTCGCGGCCGGCCACGTCGATGGACACGCCGCCCGCCTCCAGCCGGTCCGCCACCGCCGAGGGCTGCGAGCGCCGCAGCACCGCCTTCAGGCGCGCCAGCAGCTCCCGCGGGCTGAAGGGCTTGGGCAGGTAGTCGTCCGCGCCCAGCTCCAGCCCCACCACGCGGTCCGTCTCGTCGCCCTTCGCGGTGAGCATGACGACGGGGATGCGGCTCTTCGCCCGGATGCGCTTGCACACCTCCAGGCCGTCCATGCCCGGCATCATCACGTCCAGCAGCACGGCGTCATAGGCCCCGGCCTCCAGCGCCGCCAGGCCGCGCCCTCCATCCGGGGCATGGGTGACGTTGAGGCCGTTCTGCCCGAGGTACTGCGCGAGCAGCTCGTACAGCCGGGTGTCGTCGTCGATGAGCAGGACTCGCGTGGACATGCGGTGACTCTAGCGCGGCCCCTCGGCGGATGCGGAGGACGCGGGGGGAATGGGCGCTTCAGCGGGCGGGGGCGCGCTCCCCCGGTGGCCGCGAGGCTCCCACGACTCGCGAGGCCCCCGCGAGTCCCAGCGGTGCTCCCAGCGCTCTCCCCAGGAGCTGGACGCGTGGCAGCGGTGGCGGTGGCGGGCAAGGCTGGCGAAGCCGGAGGCATAACCTCCGACGGTACCCAGGGCGAGCAGGACGACTAGCAGGCGACGGCGCATGGGGCTCTCTCCTTCACGTGGACGGGACGGCTCTCGTTCGCTTCAGGCAGCGGGGCAGGGCTCACACCATCTGCTGGCCATCGCCGCGCCAGCCCCCGCGTCCGCCGCAGCGGCCGTGGCCGCCGTAGCCGCCGCGCCAGCCGTACCCGAAGCCGTGCT
>JBKGHK010001136.1:0-2333 GCA_046520375.1 Pyxidicoccus sp. 3LFB2 | reverse complement strand
GGCGTTGTCCACGAGCACGCCCGTGGGCTCGCCGTCCGGGCCCCGGAGGATGCGGCCGCCGGCGGGGTCCTTCGTGTCGCGCGCAATCTTCGCGCGCCGCAGGGCCTCGCTGTTGACCCACAGCGCGTGGCCGTCCACGCGGCTGAGCGCCACGGGCGTTGTCGGGTGCTTCGCGTCCAGGTCCGCCTTGGTGGGGAAGGCCTTCTCCGGCCAGTCGTTCTGGTCCCACCCGTTGCCAATGAGCCACTCGCCCTGGAACGCCGTCTGGGGCGCCGAGGCGACGCGCGCCAGCGCCTCGGCCTTGGTGGCCGCGCCCTCCAGGTCCACCGTCACCAGCCCGCCGCCCAGGCCGGACAGGTGGCCGTGCGCGTCGGTGAGGCCCGGCACCACGGTGACATCGCCCAGGTCCACCACGCGCGCCTCCGCGCCCGCGGCGGCCAGCACCTCGTCCTTCGTGCCCGTGGCCAGCACCTTGCCCTCGCGCACCGCGAGCGCCGTCACCACCGGGCGTCCGCGTCCAGCGTGCGCACGCGGCCCGCCACGTACACCGTGGTGCCGCCCTTGGGCGCATCGCCGCCACCGGCCTCCGGGCCCCGCTTCGCGCAGCCCGCCACGGCCGTCAGTAGGAATACCGCACCGAAGAGTCCACCGAGTCGTCGCAGCATCTGTCCTCGCATCCGCCAGGGAAGGGTGTCGCGCCCCGTCCTTCCGGGGCGCGCGGGGCGGCACTCTGGCGCACCCGGCGGTGGCGGGCCAGGGGTTCCGCTCGGCCATTCCCTGACATGCAAGCCATTGCCGGGGAGGGCGCCCCGGCGTCTGCCTTCAACTCACGGGTGGTCGGGGTGCAGCCGGTGCCGCCACGAGGTGCGCTGCGCGGTGTAGCGCGGGTTGCGGAAGAGCTTGATGAGCACCACCCCCGCCACGAAGCCGCCGATGTGCGCCCAGAAGGCCACGCCGCCGGACATCTGCTCCATCGTCATCAACTGCGGCAGGCCGCTGATGACCTGCACCGCGAACCACCACATCAGCACCGCCCAGGCGGGCACCGGGATGATTTGGATGAAGATGAAGATGATGAAGAGCATGTTCACCCGCACGCGCGGGTAGAGCACGAGATAGGCGCCCATGATGCCGGAGATGGCGCCGGACGCCCCCACCGTGGGAATGGCGGACGTCGGGTCCACCAGCACGTGCGCCGCCGCCGCGGCCAGGCCGCACACGACGTAGAACACGAGGAAGCGCAGGCGCCCCATGCTGTCCTCGACGTTGTTGCCGAAGACCCAGAAGAACAGGCAGTTGCCGATGAGGTGCATCCACCCGCCATGCAGGAACATGGAGGTGAGCGGGGTGAGGCGGTCCAACGTCGGGTTCATGATTCCGCACGACAGCCCGTCCCCCAGCTTCAGGATGGACCCGAGTGGGAGGTTGCCGGTCAGCTTCAGCGGCACCATGCCGAAGGCGCACACGCTCTCCGCCAGCTTGATGGCATCGAACCCGGCGCCCTGGATGACCAGCCAGGTGAAGAGGATGGCGCCGAGCAGCAGGTACGTCACCACGGGGGTGCGCAGGGTCGGGTTGTCGTCACTGATGGGAATCATCGGAGGGCCCCATCATGCGCATGGCCCGCCCGGCAGGGCACGTGATTGGCGAGCGGTGTGCGGCGCACGACGCATGGCGCCATGAAGGGCTCGCGTCTCCTGGACGCGCGGGTAGGGTGCCGCCCGTCCATGGCCCAGCCTCCCATCACCTCGCGCTCCATCCCCCTTCCCTCACTGCGCATGCAGGCGCTGGAGGCGGGCCCCGCCTCGGGCCCGCTCGTCCTGTTGCTGCACGGCTTCCCCGAGCTGTCCGAGAGCTGGCGCGACGTGCTGCCCGTGCTGGGCGCCGCGGGCTTCCACGCGGTGGCCCCGGACCTGCGCGGCTATGGCGGCACGGACCGGCCCGCGTCTGGCTATGACATCGACACGCTGGCCGTCGACATCGTCCAGCTCGCGCACGCCCTGCAGCCCGGGCGGCCCGTCCACCTGGTGGGCCATGACTGGGGCGGCGGCATCGCCTACCACGTGGCCATGTACCACCCGGACGTGGTGGACCGGCTGGCCGTCGTCAACTGCCCGCACCCCTCCGTCCTGGCGAAGCGCCTCTGGTGGCCGCCCCAATTGGCGCGCTCCTGGTACATGTTCTTCTTCCAGCTGCCGGGGCTGCCCGAGCGCATCTTGTCCGCGCGCGGGGGCGCGCTCGTGCCCCGCGTCATCCGCCGCGCCATGGTGGACGCCTCGCGCGCCACCGACGAGCGGCTGGCCCCCTACGCCGCCCACTTCGCCCACCCGGAC
>JBKGHK010001135.1:0-2336 GCA_046520375.1 Pyxidicoccus sp. 3LFB2 | reverse complement strand
AGCTGGCGCGGGCCTCGGAGTGGGGCGTGGCGCGCACGGTGCTGTGCGAGTCCTCGCCGCCGCGCTTCGCGGACGCCGTGAAGGAGGCGACGGGCGGCCGGGGCGCGGACCTGTGCCTGGATTTGGTGGGGGGCGACTATCTGCCGGAGACGCTGAATGCGCTGGCGACGCGGGGGCGGGCGATGCTGGTGGGGATGGTGGCGGGGACCAGCACGGAGCTGAACCTGGGGACGGTGCTGGTGAAGCGGCTGCGCGTCACGGGCACGGTGCTGCGCAGCCGGCCGCTGGAGGAGAAGATTGCCCTGTCGCAGAGCGCGGAGCGGCACCTGCTGCCGCTGTTCCGCTCGGGCGCGCTGAAGCCCGTGGTGGACGCGGTGCTGCCCATGGCGGAGCTGCGGCAAGGGCTGGAGCGCATGGCGCGCAATGACTCGGTGGGCAAGCTGGTGGTGCGGTGGGAGTGAGCCGCGCCAGCGGCCACGTCACTTCATGTTGTTGAGGATGGTCATCGCGGAGTCGTGCTTGGACTTCATCATGTTGGTGATGCGCGTGACCAGCTGCTGCTCCTCGTTCATCTTCAGCTGTTCTTGGAGGAGGCCACGAAGCTCTTTCGGGACGCCGCTGAGGTCGATGGAGCTCTTGCCGCTCGCGCCCAGGAGCTGCGTGCCGACCTGAAAAGCCTTGCCGAGAATGCTCGTCATGTTTCCCCTCGCCGGGAATGGGAGAACACCAGGGGTGTGCATGACGAGCGCGGCAGGCCATGCGCCTCCAGCGCGATGAACTGTCCGGCATCGCCGTGAAGGCAGACGCCCACAGTCCTCGGGGGCCGTCCGACATCCCACGTGGAAGACGGTTGCGCCCCCGGCCCATGCCCGTATCCTGCACGGCCATGGCTACCCACTTCGACCCCAGCGCCGCCGCCCAGCCGGGCTCCGGCGTCTTCGGCCTCCCCCACTCGCCCGACGAGGCCCACGTCGTCCTCATCCCCGTGCCCTTCGAGGCCACCACCAGCTATGGCGGCGGCACCTCCGAGGGCCCCTCCGCCGTCCTCGACGCCAGCCGCCAGGTGGACCTCTTCGACGTGGAGACGGGCCGCCCCTACGAGCGCGGCATCGCCATGCTCCCCGAGCCCCGGGAGCTGCGCGACTGGAACAGCGAGGCCAAGGGGCGCGCCCAGGTCGTCATCGAAGCCGGTGGCATCCACTCCGGCGAGGCCAAGCTGCTCCAGGCCGCCAAGGACGTCAACGCGCTCTGCGACCAGATGAACGAGTACGTCTACCGCACCGCGAAGCACTGGCTGGACGAGGGCAAGCGCGTGGGCGCCGTGGGCGGGGACCACTCCATCTCGTATGGCATCATCCGCGCCCACGCGGAGAAGTACCCCGGCCTGGGCGTGCTCCACCTGGACGCGCACGCCGACCTGCGCGTGGCCTACGAGGGCTTCACCTGGTCCCACGCGTCCATCATGTACAACGTCGCCGAGCGCATCCCCGGCGTGAAGACGCTGGTCCAGGTGGGCCTGCGAGACATGAGCGCGGAGGAGCACAGCTACATCGAGAACTCCAAGGGCCGCGTGCACGGCTTCTTCGACGCCGCCCTCCAGAACAAGCGCTTCGACGGCATCCCCTGGAACCGGCAGGTGGATGAAATCGTCGCCCTGCTGCCCCAGCAGGTCTACCTGTCCTTCGACATCGACGGGTTGGACCCGGTGCTCTGCCCGCACACGGGCACGCCGGTGCCGGGGGGCCTGTCCTTCCCCGAGGCCGTGGCGCTCATCTCCGGCGTCGTGCGCTCCGGCCGCACCATCGTCGGCTTCGACCTCACCGAGGTGGCGCCAGACCCCGAGGGCGAGTGGGACGGCAACGTCGGCGCCCGCCTCCTCTACAAGATGATTGGCTGGATGCTGAAGTCCCAGAAGGCCTGAGCACCGGCGCGCTCGGGCCCTCCTCGGGCCCGGTCAGCCCCGGGGTAGCAGCAGGCTGAACGTGGAGCCATGGCCGGGGCGGGACACCGCCGACAGCGCCCCGCCATGCAGCCTGGCCAGCTCCGAGGCCACGTGCAGCCCCAGCCCCGCCGCGCCAGCGGGGCCCGTGTGGAACGGAGTGAAGAGCCGGGGCACTTCCTCTTCCGGAATGCCCGGCCCCGTGTCCTTCACCTGCACCGTCACCAGTGAGCGCGAGGCCTGCATCTCCACCAGCACCTGGCCCTTGCCCGCGTCCTGCGTCACCGCGTTCGACAGCAGCACGTCGAAGACCTGGCGGATGCGCTCCGGGTCGAAGCGCACCGGCACCGGTTCCGACGGCGCCACCAGCGTCACCGGCGCCTGCGCCCGCCAGACG
>JBKGHK010001134.1:0-2342 GCA_046520375.1 Pyxidicoccus sp. 3LFB2 | reverse complement strand
GGGCGCGTGCTGTCCCTGGTGGCCGCGCTCGGGGTGGACCCGGAGCGGCTGCTCGCCTCGGAGCAGCCGTCTCCGGGCGAGGCGCGCAAGCTGCTCATCGCCCGGGGCCTGGGCCAGCATGCGTGGGCCCTGGTGCTGGACGAGCCCACCAACCACCTGGACCTGCCCTCCATCGAACGGCTGGAGGTGGCCCTGCGCGAGTACCCGGGCGCCCTGCTGCTGGTGTCACACGACGCCGCGTTCGCCCGCGCCTGCACCTCCGAGTCCTGGCGCGTGGAGCATGGCCAGGTGACGGTGGCGTCCGGGTGAGCGCCCGGGCTCAGGGCCCGCCGTAGACGCCCAGCCACACCTCGTTGTGCTTGAGGTGGTTCGCCACCCTGGCGATGTTGACGGGCTGGTTGGTGGCGAAGACGAACACCACGGAGCCGCCGGGCCCCGCCACCGCGTCGAGGACCTCCGTGTCGCGCTCGCCTTCGAGCAACAGGAGGTCCTGCTGCGCACCGCTCGCGTCCACCGTGAGCACGAAGCCCTGGCCGTTGTCCGGCGTGCGTCCGCTCTCGAGGTCCACGTAGCTGGTGTGGCCCGCGAGGCAGTAGCGCCCCTCCCCGCACGCCACCAGGGCGGAGGGCGCCTCGTCCTGGTCGAGCGAGAAGGTGCGGGTGACGGACTCCTCCGCCGGGCGGTCCCAGCGGCCGGACGCGAAGAACAGGTCGGTGTCGGTGGGCTTGTCGGCCTCAATGGTGGGAAGGCTCGCTCGGGCCGTGAGGGCGAAGGCCCCATGGCCCGCCACGAGGCCGGCGATTTCATCCGCGGTGTCCGTGGGCACCGTCCTCGCGCCCACCGGCGTGCCCGTGGGCTCGAAGGCCGACAGGAGGATGCTCCGGCCGGTGGGCCCCTCTGGGAATCGCCCGAAGGCCTGCACGTAGGCGGTGCGCTCCACCTTCAGGAAGGACGTCGCGACATGGGCGCGGCCCGCCTCGTCCACGGCGAGTCCGACCCCCGTGAAGGGCGCGCCCAGCGCGCGCATCCCGCTCGCATCCGCCGCCGTCAGGAAGACGCTCGCATCCACCACGCGCGCCCAGCGCGTCTCCAGGGTGCTGCCGAGCCGCAACAGGCGCAGGCCGTCCATGCCCAGCAGCACGTACACGTCCTCTCCATGAGGCTCCGCGGCGAGGACGCCGAAGCCCCGCTCGTTCTCCGGTACGTCCACCTTCTGCACCCGGCCATCCGGCGTGGCCCTGTAGTTCAGGCGCTCCTCCGGCGGCACGTCGTTGCGGAGCAGGCGCTCGGAGATGAGCGAGCCATCCGGGCGCAGGCGGCGCACCTGCATCGTCAGCGCATCCGCCTGCTTGTCCCAGCCGAACACCGTGAGCTCTCCGCTCGGGTGCACGACGAAGTCCTGCACGAAGTCCGGCGTCGTCAGCTCGCCGAGGAACTCGCCCCCGGGGCCGAGATGCGTCAGCAGCTTGTCGGGCGGGTGGAAGAAGGTGTCGTCGCCCCGGTCCTTGAACTCGACGCGCCGAAGCCAGGCGGAGCCGTCCCCCGCCAGGGCCAGCTTCACCACGCCGCTGCGAAAGCCGCAGTCCACCCGGCGGACACGGGCGCGCGTGTCGAAGGGCGCCCGCGCCTCGAAGCCCGCCTGCGCGTCCCGGGGACACCCGTCGTCCGAGTCGGAGCAGGCCCCGAGCAGGGGCAGGAGGGCGGCGAGCACGAGGAGGCGGAGCCGCGAAGTCGCGGGGTGGGAACGGGCCATGACGTCACTCCAGCGGGAACAGTCCGACAGGGATTGCAAGGAGCACGACACCCGCCGGCCCGGGTGTCCGGGACGCGCGTCCCGGCGGCGCCATCATAGGCGGGGGCGGCGCCTGGGGGTGACGGGACGGCGGTGCGGCGGGGGTTCAAAGGCCGGACTGTTCGAGGTCCCACGCCACCAGCCGCGCCACGCCCTCCTCCACCGACACCCGGGCCCGGAAGCCCGTCTCGCGCTCCAGCGCCGACGGGTCCGCCCAGGTGGAGTCCATCTCTCCAGGCTGAGCTGGCAGCGGGTTCAGCGTCGCCCGCGTGCGCAGGTGCCGCTCCAGCAGGGACAGGAAGTCCCGCAGCGCCACCGGCTCGCCCCGCCCCACGTTGAGGAGCCGGTACGGCGGCGCGCCCGTAGGCGCCCTGTCCAGCACGCGCACCACGGCCTCCGCCACGTCGTCCACGTGCGTGAAGTCGCGCTGCATCCGCCCCTCGTCATACAGGTCGATGGAGCGCCCCTCGCGCAAGGCCCGCAGGAAGAGCATGGGCGCCATGTCCGGCCGCCCCCAGGGCCCGTACACGGTGAAGAAGCGCAGGCCGCT
>JBKGHK010001133.1:0-2351 GCA_046520375.1 Pyxidicoccus sp. 3LFB2 | reverse complement strand
CGCCAGGCGCGCTTCCTTCTGCTGGCGGCGGCGCACGTACGCGGCCACGCACAGGGCAGAGGCCACCAGCCACAGCAGCGCGGAGCTGGTGGTGAGGGGAAGCCAGCCGTAGCGCGCGGCCAGCCCCTCGCGCCAGTCCGTCTCCTCCACCAGCAGCGAGGTGCGGAACGCCTTGCCAAAGGCCGTCTCGAAGGGCTCACCGGCGCGCACGCCGTCCACCAGCAGGCCCATGGCCTGCGGGCCGAACTTGCCGGACAGGTGCGCGACGAAGGCGGCGCTCTGCGCGTAGGCGACTTCCACGTCCGCCGGGTGGTCCGGCCAGTCGTCCTCCAGGTCCTCGAAGTGGAAGACGCGCTCCTGCGTCACCGCGCGGAAGAGGGCGGAGTAGTGCGTGAGCGAGTAGTTCTCACCGGTGACGTTCTGCGCGACGCCCTCCTGGAACCAGCGGGGCCAGTCCTTCGCCAGCTGGCCCAGGGCCACGTGCGCCAGCTCGTGCCGCAGCGTCTGCTGGCCGTCCGGCGCGTGGAGGCTCAGCGCGTCCAGGAGGATGATTTGATGCGCGGGGTAGGCCAGGGCCACGGCCCAGCCGGGAGGCCGGCCTCCGGGCAGCGCCAGCGCCTCGAACTCCACGCGGCCCACGCCCAGGCGGATTTCCGTCACGCCCGGCCAGTCGCGCCCGAGGATGTTGCCGAAGCCGTCGCGGACGCCCTCAATCTGCCCCGCCAGCTCGCGCGCGGCCACGGTGGCGGCCGCGGTGTGGAGGATGCGGAAGCGCTTCGTCGTGACTTCACCGCTGACGCGCGAGGGGCGCTCGTGCGGCACCAGCACTGCGTCGTCCACCACCAGCTCGCGCGCATGCGAGCCATGGGGGCCGCCCGGCTCCTGCGCATGGGCTTGGGGTGTGGCCAGCAGCAGCGGAATCAGCAGGAGCAGGTGGCGCAGGTGGCGCATGAGCGGCGGGCCTCACGTTTCCCCAGACATAACAGCCTCGACCCGAGCCGCATCAACCCCCACCACCTTCACCCGTTTGCGGCGCGATGCGTCACCGGCGGTGAGTGTAATTTGCCGCCGGGGCACGCCGAGCTGCTTCGCGAGGAACTCCAGCAGGGCGGCATTGGCCTCACCGTCGACGGGAGGCGCGGCGAGCTGGAGCTTCAAGAGGCCGTCATGCTCACCCACCACGCGGGTGCGCGAGGCGCGCGGCTGGACGAGCACCGCCAGCTCCACGCCGTCAGCCACGGCCTTCAGCCAGGGCGGCGCCACGGGCTACTCGACGTTGGCCTTCTTCTGGGAGAGGTAGGCCACGTTGTCCTCGACGCGCGCGTAGTCGCGGTCCGCGAAGGAGGGGCCCTTGAACGTCTCCAGCAGCTTCTGGTGCGCGTCCAGCACCGAGCGCACCTGGGACTCGAACTGGGTGCGCTGGCGCTTCAGCTCGTTGATGTCCTCCACCACCTGCACCAGCCGCTGGTGGGCGCCGTGGACAATCTTTTCCGCCTGGTGCTCCGCATCCGCGATGATGATTTCCGCCTCCTTCTTGGCGGCGGACTTGAGGTCCTCGCTGATGCGCTGGGCGGTGACCATCGTCTCCTGGAGGGTCCGCTCCCGCTCCTGGTGCTGCTCGAGCTTGAGCTGGGTGCGCTTGAGCTCCTCCTTGAGCGCGATGTTCTCCTTCACCACCTCTTCGAACTCGCCGGCAATCAGCTCGAGGTGGGCTTCCACCTCGCGACGCGAGAAGCCGCGCAGGGCCGTTTCGAACCGCTTCTGCCGGATGTCGAGCGGGGTGATCTTCATGGGCCCGCATTCTAGCGCAGGGCAGTGACTTCTCCAGGAAACCGCCCCGCGCCCGCCGGGGACGGCCTGTCTCCGGGCCCTCCCGTGCCCGCCTGGCTGGAGGGCAGGCGGGCAGGCTTCAGCGAGGCGTCGAAGGCGTCGAGGACGTCGGCTCCCACTGCGTGGCGACGGTGCGCGCGGCGTTCTGCACGGGGGAGGTGAGGCGTCGGTCGAGCGCCGCGTCCTGCACCGTGCGCCGCGCGGTGGCGGTGCGCTGGAAGATGAGCCCGTTGAGCGCCTGGATTTTCAGCGCGTCCGGCATGCGGGGGTGGCGCACCACGTTGCCCAGAATCTCCTCGGCGCGCGGGTGCTGGAAGAGCGCCACCGCGCGCAGCGCCGCCTGTTGGATGCGCGGGTTGGGGTCCCACATGAAGGTGGCCAGCGAGTCCAGGGCGCGCGCGTCGCCCAGCAGCGCCATGTCTTCAATGGCGATGGCGCGGACCTCCTCCGGCGCCGGCTTCGCGGCCCACAGCAGGGCACGCAGCACGGCGGTGTCGTCCGGGGCGGTGGCGGGGGCCTCG
>JBKGHK010001132.1:0-2356 GCA_046520375.1 Pyxidicoccus sp. 3LFB2 | reverse complement strand
CTGCCATGCGCCTCAGTGCGGCACGGGGGCCGTGGCACCGGCCGGCGGCTCGAAGCTCACCGAGGCCGAGGCGGCCATGGGCGGCTCGGTGCTCCCGAAGGTCGAAGCACGCGGGTCCGCGATAGGCGACGAGAGCGCCTTCCACTTCCCGCTGGGCGTCCGCACGGGAGGCAGCGCATCCGCCATGGGCGAGGGAGCCGGAGGCCGGGAGGCGGGGAGCGCTTCCGGCACCGCCATGGGCGCGGGGGCAGGAGGCCGGGGGGAGCGCAGCGCTTCCGGAATCGCGATCCGCTGCGAGGCGCGCGGCAGGAGCCCCGGAGGCAGCGAGCTGGTCGCGGCTCGAGCCGTCTCTGGCGAAGGAGCATCTCCCCCCGCGAGCCCCGGTGCCTGGGTGTGCACGGGCGCAGGCGCCAGCGTCGCGGCAATCAGGTCGTCGGGGTCCGTCTCCTCGGAGACGCCCTGCCCCTCCACGATGGGCTCCGCCTCTTCCACGGCCTCGCCCATGAGGATGGGCTCATCGCCCTCCGGCGCCGTCGCTCCCTCACGCGGGCGCGCCTCCGCCGCATCATCGGGAACGAGGTACGCCAGCCCGACGCTCACGGAGTGGAGGACCTCCTCCCCCGAGCTCGCCGGAGCCCCCGAGGCCACGTCCACGGACAGCTCCGCGGGCAGCTCGGAGGACAGGTCCACCGGCGCGCCACCAGCCGTCACCTCCGGGGGGGCGACCTCGACATCCAGATCGATCTCCGCCACGGCTGCGCGGACCGCGTCGGGCAGGCGGGACTTCGCGGCGGGCACTGCCACGGGAGCCGGAGCCTCCGTGAGCGCACTGCCCATGGGGGCCGCGCGCCCTTGCACCCACCGGCGCGGCCCGCCGGGCATACAGGTCCGCGAGCATCTGCTGCACGCCCCGGTGCGCCGGGTCCAACTCCAGGATGAGCTTGCTCGCGGCGATGGCGCGCGGAAGGAAGCCCTCCTTCGCGAAGCCCTCGGCGGCGGACTGGTACGCGGAGATGGCGCGGTCGCGTTGACCGGCCTTGGCCCACGCGTCCCCCGTGCGCAGGCGCGACTGGTGGTCCTTCGGGTCGGCCCGGCAGTATTCCTCGTACAGCTCCGCGGCTTTGGAGAAGCGGCCCTTGGTAAAGGCTTCGGTGGCCTTGTCCTTGAGCTTGCGCAACTCCATTACCGGGCCCCCTCGGCGGCGGTGCCGTCCTTGCCGAGCGCCGCGCCCGCCGCTTCGCGGACGGTGCGGAAGTAGTCGCCCTTCAGCGCATCCAGCGTCTCGGCCTGCGTGGGGGTGCCAATCTTCTTCAGCGCCGAAGCCGCGGCGGCGCGAATCTCCGGCAGGTCGTGGAACAGGTCGCGCGCCACCACCTCGGCGGCCTGCGTGTCGCCAATGGCCCCGAGCGCCAGCAGCACGTCACGCCGCGCCACGCTGTTCGGCTCGTCCAGCGCCTTGATGAGCGTGGGCACCGCGTCCTTCGCCTGCATCCGGCCGAGCAGCGCCGCCGCGAAGGCCGCCTCCGGGCCTCCCTCACGCACCACCGACTGGAGCACGGCCGACGCCGAGGCCGGCACGCCCCCGCCGCGCGTGAGCGCATCCAGCACCAGCAGCTTCTCGCTGCCCATCTTCGGGAGCATCTCCACCAGCGCGGCCTGGCCCGCCTCCCCTGCCTCCGCCAGCGCCTGGGCCAGCGTCTTCTGCAGGTCGCGCTCGGGCTCCAGCAGCCCCGCCTTCGCCACCTCGACGCCCTCCGGCCCCAGCCGCGCCAGCCCCACCAGCGAGGCCAACCGGAGCGTGGCGCTCGAGTCCTGCGTGTAGCCCTTGAGCAGCTCCAGCGCGCCCGGAGCCTTCAAGGCCCCCAGCGCGCGCAGCAGCGTGGCCAGCGGCGCGAGGCGCTCCGGCTCCACGTCGTCGTACAGCTCGGTGGGCACGCGGTGCTGCACCACCGTCTGGCCGGTCTCCCGCGCGCGCGTCGCGTTGAGCGCCTTGACGCGCTCCAGGAGCGTCGCGTGCTTCGCGGCCCGGTCGTCATTCGCGGCGCCGTGCGCATGCCGGGGCTCGGAGGGCACGGCGGACGGGTCGAAGCCCTCGCCAAAGCGCTCCGGCAGCGGCTGCGTCACCCAGTCGGCGCGCAGCGCCTCCAGCCCCTTCACCTCCTGCTCGTACAGCTTCTGCAGCGCGGGGACGACGGAGGCATCCCCCACCGCCGCCACCGCCTCCACCGCGAGCAGCCGCAGCGAGGCGTCCGGCTGGTTCAACCACGGCGTCACCCGCCCCAGCAGGGGCAGCGCCGAGGGCCCTAGCCCCACCCACCGCCTGGAGGCCGCTGGCGGCCGTGACGGGGCGGGGCCC
>JBKGHK010001131.1:0-2362 GCA_046520375.1 Pyxidicoccus sp. 3LFB2 | reverse complement strand
CGCCCGGGGGCGCCTCGCGGGGGCAGCTCCTCGGCGCCCGCCCGCGGAGAACTCAGAAAGGGGACGGGCGTCGGCCCGGACGTCGGGCACCGGGCCGGTCTGCGCCTGGACGTGGCCCACCTCCTCGGTGCGCCGCATCAGGGACGCCTTCCACGCGGTTTCTCCCCCCTCGTCCTCGGAGGGCTTGCCGTTGCCGGAGTCGTGCGTGTTGCTCATATGCCCTCACTCCACCCGCGAGCCTCAGCCACCGACGACCCGGAACACTTCGCGCAGCGTCGTCAGCCCGGCGCGTGCGCGCTCCACCCCGGCGGCCAGCAGCGGCACCATGCCCTCGCTGACGGCAATCTCCTGGATTCGGGTGCTGGGCACCTTGGCGTTGACGGCCTCACGGATGGCGGGCGTGACGACGAGCATCTCGTAGATGGCGGTGCGGCCCAGGTAGCCGCTGCCCTCGCAGCGCTCGCAGCCCACCGGCCCGAAGAAGGTGCCGCGCGGGATTCCCGCCGCGTCCAGCCGGACGGCCTCCTCGGGCGTGAGCGGCATCTCCGTGCGGCAGTGCGGGCACAGGCCGCGCGCCAGCCGCTGGGACAGCGTGGCGGCCGTCGCGGACGCGAGGAGGAAGGGCTCCACGCCGATTTCGATGAGGCGGTTGAACACGCCCGCCGCCGAGTTGGCGTGGATGGTGCTCAAGAGCAGGTGGCCACTCAGGCCCGCCTGGATGGCGGTGCGCGCCGTCTCGGAGTCGCGAATCTCGCCCACCATGATGACGTTGGGGTCCTGCCGCAGCACCGCGCGCAGGCCGTGGGCGAAGGTGAGGCCCTGCTCCGCGTTGACCTGCGTCTGCGCGAAGAGGGGCACGTCGAACTCGATGGGGTCTTCGATGGTGGCGATGCGGGTCAGCTCGCCCCGAGACTGCTGGATGTGGCCCAGCGAGGCATACAGCGACGTCGTCTTGCCACTGCCGGTGGCGCCCGCCACGAGGATGAGCCCCTGGGGCAGCCCGAGCAGCTGCTGGTACTTCTCGCGCAGGGGCTCGGGGAAGCCGAGCGACGCGAGCTGGGGCAGCCGCACGCCGGAGCGGGCGATGCGCAGCGCCACCGCCTCGCCATGGTTGGTGGGGAGGATGGAGACGCGGATGTCCGCCGGCGCGTCCTGGGTGACGAGCGGGAAGTGCCCGTCCTGGGGCTTGTCGAGCTGGTACAGCGGCAGCCGCGAGAGGACCTTCACCCGGTTGATGAGCCGCGAGTGGTGCTCGCGCGGGAAGAGGAACACCTGCTCCAGCACGCCGTGCACGCGGAAGGCGATGCGGGTGCCGGCCTCCAGCGGGTGGATGTGCACGTCGCTGGCGCCCACGCGGATGGCCCCGTCCATCAGCAAGTCCATGATGGCGATGATGTCCGGCTCGGCCCGCATGGACAGGCCGCGCAGCTGCCGCCCCAGCACCAGCAGCAGCTCGCGCACGGCGATGGCCAGCTCCGGCGTCTCGGCCCCCAGGGGCGGCAGGGCGGGAAGCTTCAGGGCGCTGCGCACCCTGCGCTTGGGCAGCGCGGCCACCGCCCCGGAGGCGAGCCCGAGGACGAGCGCGAGCGCGGCGCTCCCGACGACCATCGGCGTCAGCGCGCTCTGGAGATAGAGCCTGCCCAGTGTCACGGCGGGCCCCGAGCCCAGGGACGCGTTCCGGTAGAACCAGGAGCCGAGGCCCACCGCGAGGGCCAGCCCCGCGAAGGCCCACAGCACGCGGGCAAGTCTGTTCATCAGCGCGGTCATGAGGGCGACCCGAAGGGTAGCACCGGGCAGCGGCTCCGCTCCACCGGGCGGGCCCCCAGACGCACGAAGGCCCGCGACTTCCAGAGAAGTCACGGGCCTTCACCCACCCAAGAGCGGGGGGAGCGTCAGTCCTTGACGGGCGTGGCCTTGAGGGCGGCCTTGCCCTCCTTCACGTAGACCTGGAAGCGCACCGTCTTGCACGCGTACTTCTGGACGAGCTGCTCCTTGTTCTTGCGCAGCTTCTGCACGAACTTGTCGTACGTCAGGCCGTCGGCCGGCTCACCGCACCGCTCGCGGGTGGTGAGGAACTCGCGGAACACCTCCTGGAAGTGCTGCTCCTCGGAGAGCGCCACCGCGGAGTTGCCCAGGCCGGGCAGCGGAATCGCGGCCGGGGGCGGCGGCGAGGAGCGCGGGGCCGGCATGGGAATGGCCTCGGACGTCTGCGGACGGGCGCTGGCCTGGAGCAGCTCGCGCGGAATCGCCGCCACGCGGGTGGTCTCCGGGTTGTCCGGCGTCTGCGCCGACGCGAGGGCGAACGGGTCCGCTGCCTGCTGCAGCGAGTACGCCGCCGTGGGCTGGTCCTCGAAGGCGAACG
>JBKGHK010001130.1:0-2362 GCA_046520375.1 Pyxidicoccus sp. 3LFB2 | reverse complement strand
GCGGGCCCCACGCCGCCGCCGCCCTGTCCGACGCGGCGTCCCGCGACGCGGACACCCACGTGCAGCACGTGTCGCGCGAGGGGCTGCGCCGGCTGGGCTTCGGTAACTAGAAGAGGAGGGGAGGCCGTCAGATACCGCTGACGGCCTTGGCGTCCACGCGGTTGCGGCCCGCGCGCTTGGCCCGGTACAGGTACTTGTCCGCCGCGGCGATGAGGTCCTCGGGCTGGGAGAAGTCCGAGTCCAGCAGCGTGGCCACGCCCAGGCTGATGGTGACCTTGATGGGCGTGCCGCCGAAGACGAAGTCGGCCTTGTCCACCGCGTAGCGGCAGCGCTCGGCACAGGCCAGCGCCTGGTCCTCGGCGGACTCGCGCAGCATCAGCGCGAACTCCTCACCGCCGTAGCGCGCCAGCAGGTCCTCGGTGCGCACCGTGTCGCTCACGCGCTGGGCGATGCGCGTCAGCACGTAGTCGCCCGCGGGGTGGCCGTACGCGTCGTTGATCTTCTTGAAGTGGTCCACGTCGAAGAGGACCAGCGACAGCGGCACCCGGTGGCGCAGGCAGTAGCTGAACTCCTTGCGCACCGTCTCCAGGAAGTACTTCTTGTTGTAGACGCGGGTGAGGCCGTCGCGCGTGGCGGACTCGTAGATGCTGCGCTGGTACTGCTCCTCGAGCGCGTCCTGGATGGAGAACTTGAGGACGGTGTTGGAGCCAATCTGGATTTTGTCGCCGTCGTAGAGCGGCGCGGCGTTGACCTTCAGCCCGTTGAGGTACGTGCCGTTGGTGCTGGCCAGGTCCACCAGTTGGAAGCGCCCATCTCCCAGCGCCACCACCTTGGCGTGCTTGCGGGAGATGCCGTCGTCCTCCACCTGGAACTGGGCCTCGGTGCTGCGGCCCAGGACGACCTCGGAGCGGTCCAGCTTGAACATCCGCCCGATGCCCGCAGCGGACTTGGCGCTGATGACGATCAGATACGCGCTCTGCTGCTGGGCGCTGCCCAGCAGGTCCGAAATCGAATGGACTGAAGTTTTCTCCTCGGACATCGCATCACCCATCTTACGGGCCGCCTTTTCACATCGGCAAGCATGCTGCCCTACTCTCCACCACCCGCCGTCACTCCGCCCGCACCCGCCGCGCGGGACGGCGGCGTTTGGGAGCAGGCGGGGGGACTGTCGGCCGTCCGACGGTCAGCTCACCCGCCACCGGGGTCCGGATGAAGCGCGCCAGGGCGTCCGGAGAGTGTGGGTGGTAGGCCAGCCCCTGCATCAGCTTCACCAGCGCCGCCGAGGGGGTCATGTCCGCGCCACCCACCGCCCCCGTCGCCAGGGCCTCGGCCCCGGACTCATAGAGGCTCAGGTCCACGCCGTTGCGGTACGCCTGGCTCACCACCACCACGGGCACCCCCCGCTCCCGGGCCTGGATGAAGAGGGGCCTCAGGGAGCGGCCCAGCTCCGGGTCGATGGGGAAGTTGCCCGCCCCGTACGCCTCCAGGACGAGCCCGCGCACATGGGGCAGCAGCTGCAGCGGCAGGGCGGGGTCCAGCCCGGGGAAGACCTTCAGGAGGAAGACGCGCGAGTCGAGCTTCTCGAAGAGGCGGAAGGCGCCGCGCGGCTTGAGGCCCGGCTCAAACGTCGCGTCCACGCCCAGCGTGCCCAGCACGGGGCAGTTGGGGCTCTCGAAGGCGTCGTACTCGGCCACCTTCACCTTGCGCGTGCGGTTGCCCCGGTAGAGGTGCGAGTCGAAGCAGATGGTGACTTCGCGGGGCCCCTGGAGCGCGGACAGCACCGCGTCGATGAGGTTGAGCCTCGCGTCCGAGCGGATTTCGCCCAGCGGCCGCTGCGAGCCCGTCAGCACCACGGGGCAGGGCGGGTTGCGCAGCATGAAGGAGAGGGCGCTCGCCGTGTAGGCCAGCGTGTCCGTCCCATGGGTCACCACGGCCCCGTCGAAGTGGGGGAGGCGGTGGTGGAGGTGGGCGGCCATGCGGCTCCACAGCTCCGGCTGCATCTCCGAGCTGTCGAGGTTGCTGAACAGCTCCAGCTCGATGTCCGCGAGCCGGAACAGCTCCGGGGCGCGGGCCTTGAGCGTCTTGAAGAAGGCCGAGGGGCGCAGGGCGGACGGCCGACCTCCGGCCATTCCGAGCGTTCCCCCGGTATGCAGCAGCAGGACTCTGGGCATGATGGGCTGGGGGCTTCCCTGCCAAGGCTGGCGTTCCTTTACAAGCCCCGCGCGCATGGCTAAGACCCGCGGCGTGCTCCTTTCCTGCTGGAAGCGTGTCATTCCCCTGCTGGCCGCCGTCGTCCTGACGGGCCCCGGGTGCAAGAGCCCCGAGGGCGCGACTCCGGCCGCCCGCCCAGGCTCCCGCTGCC
>JBKGHK010000112.1:0-19917 GCA_046520375.1 Pyxidicoccus sp. 3LFB2 | reverse complement strand
CGCGCGGTGGACCAGAACCCGCACGCGAAGGTCTCCGTGGTGTTCGAGTCCGCCCCAGGGCGAGGTGCGCGCCCGGGGCACCCGCCGCCCGCTGGCCGACGCCACCCTCTTCCTGGACGGGAGCACCGAGCCCGCGGGCACCGTGGACGCGAAGGGGCGCTTCACGCTGGAGGTGCCGCCCGGCGCCCACCGCGTGGAGGTGCGCGCGCCCGGCCACCAGACGGCGACCTTCGAAGAGACGGTGACGGAGGGCCAGTCCGTGCAGGTCGTCTACCGGCTCCAGCCCGGGCGGGTGAGCCCGTATGAGACGGTGGTGCGCGACGAGCGGCCCCGCACGGAAGTCACCCGCATCAGCCTGCACGAGCAGGAGCTGCGCGAGGTGCCCGGCACGCTGGGAGACCCGTTCCGAGTCATCATGCTGATGCCGGGCGTGGGCAGCATCGCCTCGGGCATCAGCTACCCCGTGGTGCGCGGCAGCCAGCCGGCGGCGACGGGCTTCTTCCTCGACGGCGTGCGCATCCCCATGCTGTACCACCTGCTCCTGGGGCCCGCGGTCATCCACCCGGACTTCATCGACACCGTGGACTTCTACCCGGGCACGCCGCCGGTGCAGTTCGGCCGCGTGCTGGGCGGCGCGGTGGAGGGGCGGCTGTCGCGGCCCCGCGAGGACCGGCTGCACGTCACCGCCTACGCGGACCTGCTCAACAGCGGCGGCTTCATCGAGTACCCCTTCGAGGAGACGGGCACCTCCGTCAGCGTCGCCGGCCGCATGAGCTACTCGGCGCTGCTGATTTCGCTGGGGGCCAACCTCCTCAACGAGCCGGGCGCGGAGAATGTGCGCGCCAACTTCTGGGACTACCAGGCACGCGTGGAGCAGAAGGTGGGCGAGGGCAGCCTGCGGCTGTTCGCGCTGGGCAGCTCGGACGACGTGGGGGTGAGCCCGTCCACCCAGTACCTCGGTGACACGGGCGGCGGCGTGGTGTCCCGCTTCCACCGCGTGGACCTGCGCGGCACGCACCCCCTGGCGGGCGGCGAGGCGGAGGTGGGCTTCACGGTGGGCTGGGACAAGGTAGGCCTCAGCGGGGAGGAGACCCTGAGGCAGCGCAATGGCTCGCTGGCGGCGGAGCGGGTGGGCGAGTACGGGCTGGCCCAGACGAACTACGCCCTGCGCGCGGGCTGGAAGCGGCGCATGTCCGAGGCGCTGGAGGTTGCCGTGGGCGGCGACGTGGAGCACCGGCGCGCCTCCACCCTCATCACCGGCCAGGCCATTGCCCCGGGCTACCGGCCGGACGTTTCACCGGACCCGCTGAAGAGTCCCTCGTCACTGGCCACCTTCTCCGGCGCGTACGCCACCGCGACGTGGAGCCCGGTGGAGCGCTGGCTCTTCCAGCCGGGCCTGCGCGTGGACGCGTACCACCTGGTGCCCGGCATCACCCACACCGCGGTGGAGCCGCGCCTCACCGTGCGCCACCGGCTCACCGACACGCTCACCCTCAAGGGCGGCGCGGGCCTGTTCCACCAGCCGCCCACCGTGCTCCTGCACCTGCCCGCGGTGGACACCGCCGGCCTGCGCTACGGCCTGCAGTCCGGCGCCCAGTTCGACGTGGGCGCCGAGTGGAAGGCCTTCGAGGGGCTGGAGCTGAGCGGTGACGCCTTCTACAACCCGCTGTCGCGCACGGTGGAGTTCGACATCCAGGACGTGGCGGAGAACCGCCGCCGGGGCGGCCTGTCCGGACAGGACCCGGCGGCCAGCGGCTACGCGTACGGCTTCGAGCTGATGGCGCGCCACCCGCTGGGCCGCGACTGGTTCGGCTGGGCGTCGTACAGCTTCCTCCAATCGAAGCGCCGCGTGCGCTTCGACCGGTATGGCGACGACAACCGCGTGGTGGAGTCCGTGGAGGGCACCCTGCCCTTCGCCTTCGAGCAGGCGCACGTCTTCAACGCCGCGCTCAGCTACAAGTTCGACACCTGGACGTTTGGCACGGTGGTGCACTTCAATACCGGCCGGCCCGAGTCCGGGCAGGTCTCCACGCAGACGCACCGGCTCGTCCCGCGCGCGGATGGACAGCAGGACTGGGTGCGCCAGGACCAGGACCGCGTCGCGCGGCTGGACAACTTCTTCCGCGTGGACTTCCGCGCCGCGAAGTCCTGGGCCATGGACGACTTCACGCTCGACGCGTACCTGGACGTGCTCAACATCTCCGTCCAGCAGGAGGTGTTCGGCTACGACCACACGTTCGACATCTCGGGCAGCCCGGTGCGCTCCCCCCTGCGCCTGCCCGTCGTGCTTCCCATGTTCGGCTTGAAGGGGACCTACTGACATGCGCTCCTCGTTGACGAAGCTGTCGCTGCTCGCGCTCCTCGCCGCCGGCTGCGAGCGGATGCCGGAGGACCCCATCTTCGTGTACGGCCGGGTGCTGCACGCGGACGGCTCGCCCGCGGCCGGCACCCCGCTCCAGCTGGAGCGGGCGCTGGACAACCGCGGCTTCTCGCCCGGGAGCCCCTACGACGTGGAGGAGCGCGTCTGGAACTACGCGCCGTACTTCGAAGGCGCCAGCGAGGCCTCCGGGTACTTCACGCTGGAGTCCCTGGCCGGCGACGTCACCCAGGAGCGCGTCGTCCCGGAGGGCTACTCCATCTTCCTGCAGCACCGCTTCCGCGTGCGCCCGCCACTCACGGAGGACGGCCATGGCGTCTTCGTGTCCTTCACCTTCCAGGACGACGTGGAGCTGCCGCGGCTCCAGCCATGGGCCTCCCAGTTCGCCGTGGGAGATGGGCCCGAGGGGCCCCGGCTGACCTTCGCCCCCGCGCCGCCCGTGCCGGAGCTGCCTCCGTCCGGCACACTGCCGCTGCGGTACGACAGCGACATGGTGACGGAGTCCACCTCGCCCACCACACCCGAGCCGGTGGTGCAGCTGCATGCCGCCGATGGGCTGGTGTGGCAGGAGCTGCACGCGGCCTCGCCATGGGTGCCCAGCCCCCATGTGCTGGAGGACTTCTCCGGAGTGGAGGCGCAGGTGCGCGCGGCCTCCGTGGGCGAGTGGTACTTCGAGCCGCTGGGCGCCCCGTTCAGCAACCTGATGTTCCGCACGGAGTGGCGCAGCCCGCGCCTGCCCCTGCCCGCTGGCGGACTCAAGCCGCTCAGCCGAGGCGTCACCTGCAGCCCCCTGCCCGCACCGGGCCCGTGCCCCTTCACGGACGGGAAGGTCGCCGCCGTGGAGACGCGTCCGGGGAGCACCCAGCCCGGGCCGGACAACCCCGAGGGCTTCGGCGTGCCGTCGCTGACCGTCACCCTGGAGGCGCCGACGCGCCTGCGCAGGGTGGTGGTGCGGGGGCTGGAGACGACCATCGGCTACGTGCCCAGCCTGGATGTGGTGCTGGAGGCCAGCGTGGACGGCGCCAACTGGCTGTCCCTCGCGGATGTCACCCTGGTGAATTACGACCCCACGGACACGCAGCGGCAGTACCAGCAGTCCTTCATGGGGGGCACCGGAGCGGACAGCCCCTTCGATGGGCCCCTGGAGCTCTTCACGCCCCCCGTCTTCGTCGACGTGCCCATCACCCGCGAAGTCCCGATGCAGCACGTGCGGCTGAGCGTGAAGCAGACCGGAACGCTGACGCCCGGCAGGCTGTGGAAGCTCGGCGAGCTGTCCCTGTTCGAGTAGGCACCGGGTGAACACCCGACGGCTCACGGCGGGTTGACACGGCGTCCTCGAAGCCGGTACTCGGAAAAACCTGCTATTCAAGACATAGCAGCAATGCCGGAGGAAATTTACACCGTGAGCACGCACTCCCGCAGCCTCCTCACCGCCCTCGTCACATCGCTGTCGGTCCTCGTGGCCCTGGGTGCGCCCATGAGCGCCACGGCCGCGCCGCTGACGGGCGTCTACCGGGGCGAGGTCTACTCGCAGCCGAACATCGTCAACGCCTATTCCGAGTGGCTGGGCTTCGACGTCACGATGGGCCAGGGCCACCAGCCGAAGGACAGCTGGGGCAACATCGAGAACCCCACGTGGCAGCTCCAGTCGTGGGGCGCCTGGGTGCGCGCGAAGGCGGGCCGGCGGTTCAACTACTCGGTGGCGATGTTCCCCTCGGGGCAGGGCTCGCTGGCGCAGTGCGCGCAGGGGCTCTACGACTTCCGCTTCCGCAACCTCGCCAACAACCTGGTGGCGCATGGGCTGCAGCGGAGCATCCTCCGCCTGGGCTGGGAGTTCAGCGGCAGCTGGATGCCGTGGTACTCGGGCAACGGGCAGCAGGCGAACTTCGCCGCGTGCTTCCGCAACATCGTGACGGCCATGCGCACCGCGCAGCCGTCCGCCGGGTTCGAGTTCGACTGGAACCCCAACTACGACGTCTCCTCCAGTGATTTGACGGCGACGTATCCGGGGGACGCGTACGTGGACTACATCGGGTTCGACTTGTACGACCAGGGGTGGAACGGGCGCTATCCGATTCCCGCCGGGTGCACGGGCACGTGCCAGTCGGACCGGTGGAAGCAGAACTGGGACATCCAGTTCGCTCCGGCGCTGACGAAGTTCCGCAACTTCGCCCAGGCGCGCGGCAAGCGGCTCTCCGTGCCCGAGTGGGGCGTGAATGACGCGGCGACCACGGGCGGCGGAGACAACACGTATTACGTCCAGCAGATGCTGGCCTTCATCTTCAACCCGGCCAACAACGTGGGCTACCACTCGTACTTCGACGTGCAGGCGGGCGACGGCCACCACCAGCTGTCCGACGTGGCTAACACCGGCGGCCACACCTTCCAGACCGAGTTCCCCAACGCCGCCGCGGTGTTCCGCAACCACTACGCCGGCCAGCCGCCCCCGGCGGCGCTGTCCACCACGAAGGCCACCGTCACTCCGGGCACCGTGACGCGCGGGCAGGGCTTCCAGGTGGCCGCGTCCGTCACGTCCTCCACGGCGCGGACGCTGGTGGTGAAGTATGAGATTCGCGCCACCTCCAACTCCGCGCTCATCGCCGAGCGCAGCTACACGGCGCAGGCCTTCACCGCGGGACAGACGCGCGCGTACAACAGCGCCTTCGTCATTCCCACGTCCAGCCCGGCGGGCACCTACCGGGTGGACACGCTGGTCTACACCGCCGACTGGTCGCAGACCCTGCTCTACCGGAACGACACGACGTTCACCGCGAACTGAGGTTCCTCAAGGCAGGGTGCCGTGGCGCCTCGCGACGGCTCGCTTCAGAAGCGAGCCGTCCCGTCGTCAGTCACCTGCCCCTGCGCGTCCTCGTCCTCGGGGCGCTCGAATCCACCGCGAACCGAGGTTCCTCGCGGCAGGTGCGCCACACGACGGCCCGCCCCGGAAGCGGGCCGTCCCGGTAGCCCTCCCGTCGTCAGTCACCTGCCCCTGCGCGTCTTCATGCCCGGGGCGCTCGACTGGAGGGGCACGGTCCGCCAGGGCCGCGAGCGTAGGGCATGCGCCCCGATGGACAGACCTCTGTCACCGGCGCGTTTCTTCGACTCCCACGTTCCCTGGCGCCCGGGGGACCTGCCGGAGGTGCCCGGTCGTGGCGGCCCGTGCAATCGCTCCGCGCCCCTTGTGCGTGGACGCCACGGCCGGCGCACAGCAGAGTGCGCCGCATGTCATGGCTAGGGTGGAGGGTTGGAGTCAGCGTCGCGGTGGCCCTGTTCCTGACGGCCTGTGCCTCCGTGCGAGGCCGGCCCGCGGATGGGCCCGTGGAAGAGGCCGAGGTGTACCTGCGGGCCTGGGCCAGCGGAGACGTGGCCGCCCTGCGGCGCGCGGTGGCCGCCCCGCCCGCGACGTTCGAGGAACAGCACCAGCGCTTCCGGGACGGGCTGCGCATCGTCTCCTCACGCTTCGAGCTCGGCCGCGTCGAGCAGGACGGAGAGAGCGCGACGGCCACCTTCCGCGCCGTCCATATGCTGCGCGGCCTGGGCGAGTGGGAGCTGCAGGGCACGCTGCCCTTCATTCGCCAGGAGGGACGCTGGCGGGTGCGCTGGACTCCCGCCGTGCTCCACCCCCAGGCCCGCGAGGGCGACCGCTTCTCGCGCACCCGGACGTGGCTGGAGCGGGCCGCGCTGCTCGACGCGTATGGCGAGCCGCTCACCCACGTGGGTGAGGTCATCACCATTGGCGTGGACCCGTCCCGAGTACGGAACCGCGCAGACGTCATCACCGCGCTCCAGGCGCAGCTGGACGTGGACCCGCAGCGGGTGGAGAGGGCGCTGGGGACGACGGCGGAGCGCTTCGTGCCCATCATCGACGTGCGGCCCGAGCGCTACCAGCTCGTGCGCCCGGCGCTGGCGCCCGTGCCCGGCATCTTCTTTCGCAAGAAGACGGCGCGGCTGTCTCCGTCGGAGGGCTTCGCGTCACACACCCTGGGCCGCGTGGGCGAGGTGACGGCGGAGCTGCTCTCCACGCTGGGCCCGCTCTACCAGCAGGGCGACATCGTGGGCCTGTCCGGGCTGGAGCGCGCCTTCGAGCCACAGCTGGCGGGGACGCCCTCGGGTGACGTGGTCTTCACGCGCGCGACGGGAGAGACACAGGTCGTCTTCCAGTTCGAGGGGAAGCCGGGCACGCCGGTGACCACCACGCTGCGGCCAGAGTTGCAGCGGGCCGCGGAGGCCGCGCTCGACGGAGTGACACAGCCGGCGGCGCTGGTCGCGGTGGACAGCGCGACAGGGGCGGTGCTGGCCGTCGTCAGCCGGCCGCTCTCGCAGCCACTGCACCGGGCGCTCACGGGCCGCTATCCGCCCGGCTCCACCTTCAAGGTCATCACCACGGAGGCGCTGCTCGCGCGGGGCATGGGCACCGACGCTCCGGCGCCCTGCCCGCCCGGAGCGATGGTGATGGGGAAGACCTTCCGCAACTTCGAGGGTGAGGCGATGGGGAACAGCACGCTGCGGAGTGTCTTCGCGCACTCGTGCAACACCGCGTTCGTGATGCTGTCCGCGAACCTGGGAGGTGCGGCGCTCGTGGAGGCGGCCCGCCGCTTCGGCTTCGACGTGGAGTACCACGCGGGGCTTCCCTCTCCCGGCGGCACGTTTCCCATGCCAAGGGACGCCGTCGAGCTGGCCGCGGCCTCCATCGGGCAGGGACGGGTGCTGGCCACGCCGCTGCACCTGGCCACGGTGGCCGCGGCGGCTGAGTCAGGCCGGTGGCGAGCGCCCTACCTCGTCACGGACCTGGACGAGGGCCCGAGCGCTTCGCTCGCGGACGGCACGCGGGGGGCGCTGCACGTGCTGATGCGTGCCGTCGTCACCGAGGGCACGGGCAAGGCAGCGGCGGCGGTGCCGGAGATGGCGGGCAAGACGGGGACCGCCGAGTTCGGCACGGGCACACCGCTGCCCACGCACGCGTGGTTCATCGGCTTCCGCAACGGCGTCGGCTTCGCCGTCCTGGTCGAGGGCGGAGGCGTGGGCGGACGGGTCGCCGTTCCCATCGCCGCGAAGTTTGCCTCAGCGCTCTGACAGGCCCTCCCCGGGTCGGGCCCGGGTGCCTCGCGGAATGAACGTTCCCTCCAGGGCTGAGGCTCCCCGCCCGGGAGAGCCACCCGGCGGAACGAACGTTCCTTCCAGAGCCGTGGCTCCCCGCCAGGGCCCGGACCACCCGGCGGAATGAATGTTCCTTCCAGCGGCTGGGCTCCATTGAGGACCAGGGCGCCCGGCGGAATGAGCGTTCCCTCCAGGTGTCAGGTCCCGCACCCAGGCCGACGCGCCGAACGGTTCCTTCCCAGCAGCCGGCACCACACCAAGCGAGCCGCCCGGCGGAACGAACGTTCCTTCCAAGGAGATGGCTCCCCGCCAGAGGGAGTCTTGGCGGAAGGAACGTTCCTTCCGGGGCCGTAGCGCTACGCAGGGCTGGCCTCCCGGCGGAATGAACGTTCCTTCCAGGGCTGAGGCTCCACGTAGGTACGGGCCTCTTGGCGGAATGAACGTTCCTTCCAGCGACCGGGCTTCACGCTGGCGGACGCAGTGGAACGAACGTTCCTTCCAGGGTCATGGCTCCTCGCCGGGGGCCGGACCCTCCGGCGGAATGAACGTTCCTTCCGGCCACCGGGCGCCAGACAGGCCGGCCTGGTGAAACGAACCTTCCTTCCGGGCAACAGCCATCGGCCTACGCGCCGTCGGCGGAACGAACGTTCCTTCCGGCCACCAGGCGGCCGGCGGCCCTTGATGGACAGGCCCGACGTCCAAGAGCTGGCGCCCCCTACGTGCCAGTCCTGTCGGAGGCTCGGGCTGTTCGGCTCCAGCTCGCGAGCCTGCTTCGGCGGCCGGGACCCACCTGCCCGGGAAGGAGCACTTCGGGCCATTGCGTTCCGGGACGAACTGGAGAGGATGGCCCCCATGTCTCCGTCCTCACCGTCTGAAGCCCGCCTCGCGTGGAACGTCATCCAGCCCATCGAGGAAACCCCCGGGGCCTGGCAGATGGCGCTCGACGAGGCCCTGCTCGATGACGCCACCGCGCGAGAGGACTTCGTCCCCACCCTGCGCCTCTATGTCTTCCGTCCCGGCTGCCTCAGCCTCGGGCGCACGCAGGCGTACGCCAGTGTCGATGCCGGCGCGGCGCGGGAACAGGGGCTCGAGCTGGTCCGCCGGGTGACGGGAGGCTCGGGAGTGCTGCACCACGGCGAGCTGACGTACAGCTTCGTCGCCCGTGTCGCCCCTCCCTTCACCGACAGCATCGAGCAGAACTACACGCTGCTGTCCGAGGCCATCTCCGCGGGACTGGCGCGCCGGTTCGGAGTCCATGCCGAGCTGGAGCCCTCGCGCCCCGAGCGCAGCCCGGCGAATGGCGCGTGCTTCCTCACTCCCGCGCTCAAGGAACTGAAGGTGGCCGGACGCAAGCTCGTGGGCAGCGCACAGCGGCGGCAACGCGGCGCCTTCCTGCAGCACGGCGCACTGCCGCTCGTGACGGACTACGCGCTGCACGCCCGCCTCTTCGGACTGGCGCCAGAGCGACTGCGCGGCGCATGATGGACCTGACGGAGGCGGCCGGCCGCGAGGTGAGCCATGCCGAAGCCGGCGAGGCGCTCGTGCAGGGCTTCACGGAGCGCCTCGGCGTGACGCTGTCTCCCGTCCCACTCGCCCCTCACGTTCGCGCCCGCGCGGAGACGCTCGTCGCCGAGCGCTACGGCCGTGAAGAGTGGACGCGCGACGCCATCGGCTGAAGCCGCTGGCGAAGAGGAGCGTGACGCCCTGCTGCGCGCTCGAATGAGCAGGCCGATGGAGGGCCTCCACGGCGTCCTCACCTGGTAGGGAGTCGAACCCCGGGAAGCAGGTGTGAGACATTGCGGCCCTGGCCGCCCGCGTGGCCGCCACGCCGCCGTGTTCCGCCGTTCCCCAGGAGACCCCACCATGGTGAAGGCCGTGTCCCATCAGTCCCGCAGCGCACTCCTCTTCGTATTCAGTGCGTCACTGCTCGCGTGCGGTGCTCCGCAATTGGAAGAGGGGGCCGCCCCTGAGTACGGCGCCACGGAGCAGTCGCTGACGTCCTCCCTGTCGATGCCCAGCCGCAACACCATCACCGGCGACACCTACGTCACGAACACCGTCAGCGCCGGCACTCCGCCGTTCACCTACTACTGGCAGAGCACCGAGGAGCGCGCCTGGAACGGCACCACCATCGTCAGCGGTTGGTACACAGGCTCCAGCACCGAGTGGTTCTACTGCCCCCGCACCGGCACCCGCGGAGACGAGTACTTCTGGTCTCTCAAGATGGAGGCCTACGCGGTGGATGCCAACGGCGCCGTCTCCGCCGTCACCTACCGCGGGCTCCCCTGCAGCCTCCCGATGGAGTGAGGCGACGCGTGAAGCGGGCCCGCGCGCGGTGTCACCGGCGCGGGCCCCTGGGACTCCGGTGAGGCTCAGGCGCCTCGGCGGCGCAGGGCCAGGACAAACCCGGCGAAGGCCACCATCAGCCACATCGCCATCGCGCCCGGGCCCGTCGTGTTGCAGCCACCGCCACCCACATCGCCTTCGTCATCGGGCGGCGGCGTGCCTGCATCCGGCTCCTGCGTGCCCGCATCCGGTACGCCCGCGTCCGGCGTACCGGCGTCCGGCTCCTTCGTCAGCGTGCTCTCGTCGAAGTACGCGCCGCACGCCGGGTCCTCCGTCGCTTCCGCGCGCTGCGCGAGTGCCAGCGCGTACGCTCCCGCGCCGAAGCCCACCATGGGGATGTTGAACTTGTAGACGCCGCTGTTCTCGTCGTACGTCTCCGCCACCGCGAGGTAGTTCTTCAGCGACTGGTCCGTCACCCACTTGAGCACCCGGTCCGCTCGCGCCGGGTCACCCGCCAGCCGCTTCGCCACCGCGCCCCGCAGGCTGACGATGACCCACTCCGCGCTGTCGTACTCGCTGCCCCAGGGGCTCACGTCCGCCCCGCCCGAGTGGTCATACCGGTCATCGTTGCGCTGCCACCCCGCTCCCGCCGGCGAGGACAGCCGCAAGTCCAACCCGCGCTGCGTGGCCTTGGAAATCTTCCCCTCCGGGTCGAACAGGCCAAAGGCGAACGCGTCGAACACCGCCGCGTCCCAGTAGCCGCGGCCCGCCTTCAGCTCCTCCAGGTTCGAGGCCAGCGCGTAGTTGGCATCCGTCAGCTTCTCCGCCATGGCCCGGCGGATGGACTCGCCCGCGTTGCGGTAGCGCAGCGCCCGGTCCGCGTCGCCCTTGCGCTCCGCCAGCGCCGCCGCGTCACACAGGCCGCGCGCCGCCGTGAGGCTGGTGTACGCCCAGGAGCGCTGCCGCCCGTTCCAGTGCGTCTCCCAGATGGACGAGTCCGCCCGGATGAGCCCCGTCGCCGGGTCGATGAGCGCCAGCAGCGCGTCCGCCACCTTCGTCGACACCGTGTCCCAGTACTGGTCCACCAACGTCGTGTCCCCCGTGGTGCGCTCGTAGTGCCGCAGCGACCAGAGGAAGAGGCCGAAGCCGTCGAACTCCAGGTTGGGGCCCGACTCGTTGAAGTCCGTCTCCTCCACGCCGAAGCCGTGGTAGCGCGTGAGGGTGATGATGTACGGCGGCATGTTGTACGACTGCAGCTCACGCCAGTCGCGGAACCGGCCGCTGTCCGCGTTGAGGTAGTACGCCAGCGCGTCCTTCGCGTCGCTGTTCATCCCCAGCGTGGCCATGGCCGCCGCCGCGTACGCCCCGTCCCGAATCCACGCGTACGTCCACTGCCCCGGCGGCAGGCTGGCCAGCACCGCGCCCTTGCCCGCATGCTTCACCGTGCCCGGCAGCGTCACCGGCGTGCCGCCAGCCGACTTGAAGCGCGTGCGGCGCGCCTCTCCGTCCCGCGTCAGGGACTCGCGCAGGAAGGCCTCGCTCTCCCGCACCTGCGCCATGTGCAGCACCACCGCCGAGTGGCGCACCAGGGACTCCTCGTCCGCCACCACGCCCGCCGGCAGCTTCACCGTGTCCCGCTGGAAGGTCGCCCAGCGCGCGACTTCCGCGTCCACCAGCGCCTTCGCATCCGCCGTCCCCGCGTAGTCCGCCAGCCACTGCCGCGCCGTGGCGCCGGCCTCGGGGTTGGCATGGTGCACGAAGACGACGCCCGCCCACCTCTCCGCGCCCGCCGCGATGTCCCCCAGGTTGAACTGGTACGCCGTCGCCCAGCCATTGCCGGACGCGGGCTGCGCCGTGAAGTCCTGCAGGTCCTGCCCACCGCCGCCGTTCACCACGCTGTAGCCGTTCTGCGAGCCCGTGGCCGTGGACAGCCACGCCGCCTTGCGCGCCACCGCGCCCAACGGCCGCGCCGCCAGCACGCCCGCGAAGCCCTTCTCGGAGAAGACGTCTCCCGTCAGCTCCACCGTCTCGCCATTCTCATCCGTCTCGGCCATGACGCCCGGCCGGCCGAAGCCCAGGTGGAAGTTGTGCAGCGAGAAGGCGCTCACCCCCGTGACGGGCGCCGTGCCCGTGTTGCGCACGCGCAACGCCATGACGAAGGAGGCATGCGGCAGGGACTGGGGTGCGAAGACGTACGTCGTCACCTCCAACGCGCCCACCCGCTGCACCAGGGTGGCCAGGCCCGTGCCGCCCGTCTTCCCCGAGGCCCAGGCCGCGTAGCCGCTCGCCTCCAGATTCGCGTCCTGCGTGTTCAGCCAGCGCTGCGTGCCGCCCGAGCGCAGGCCGAAGAAGGCGTCGAAGAGCAAATCCCGCGAGTGCACCACCTTCGGCTGGCTGCCCTCGAAGACGTCTGCGCCCGCCGCGTCGATGACGGGCTCCTCGGTGGCGAAGAGGTGCTCGCGGAAGTGCGACACCTTCTTCTGCTCCAGGTCCAACATGACCGCGCCATGGCCGTTGGACGAGGGCAGGCGCAGGAAGGTGCGCTGGACGGCGACCTCGGCGTGCGCGCTCGACGCCACGCCGCAGAGGAAGGTGAGGACGAGGGGCACCGCGCGAAGGACGCCCGAAGGCGCCCGCCCGGGGCGCCGGTACTGGCTGGGAAGGGGTTGCATGCACCGGATTCTGGAGTGCTTCCGGCCCCGGGGCCAACGGGCATGCGTCCGGCGCCCGGGCGCGGGCGTCCACGCGGGGCGCCACGGACCCGTCCGCACCTTTCGCGAGCCTCCCCGCAACCGTGGCCGGGGGTTGGTGTTCAAGGTCAGATATTAGCAGAATACTCGGCATTCTCCGACAGGCCAGCCACGCTGCCCGTGTGGGCGGCAGAGGCCTGAAGGAGTGCCAGGGAGAGCGTCCATGCGTGTCGTGCGTCGGGTCCTCGCGGCCCTGCTGCCGTGCCTCGTGTTGTCGGGAGGGCCCGCGCTGGCGCAGGCCTCCGGCGCCTTCGTGAACTGGGAGCACCCGCATGTGCACCCGCTGGAATTGACGCCGGACGGGACGAAGCTCCTGGCCGTCAACACGGCGGACAACCGGCTGCTGGTGTTCAACGTGTCCGGCGGCACGCCCGTGCTGGCCGCGTCCATCCCCGTGGGCCTGGACCCGGTGTCCGTGCGCGCGCGCGGCAACACCGAGGCCTGGGTCGTCAACCACGTCTCCGACAGCGTCAGCATCGTGGACCTCACCACACTCAACGTGCGCGTGACGGTGCCCACCGATGACGAGCCCGCCGACGTCGTCTTCGCCGGCAGCCCCCAGCGCGCCTTCATCTCCTGCTCGCAAGTGAATCGCGTGCTGGTGGTGGACCCGGCCAGCCCGCTCGGCGCGCCCACGCGCGTCACGCTCGGCGGCGAGGAGCCGCGCGCCCTGGCCGTCAACGCCGCGGGCACCCAGGTGTACGTGGCCCTCTTCGAGTCCGGCAACCGCACCACCGTGCTCGGCGGCGGCAACTCCATGGGAGGCGGCGGCTTTCCTCCCAACGTGGTGAGCAGCAGCGCCAGCCCCTATGGCGGCGTCAACCCTCCGCCCAACTCGGGCAACTTCTTCAACCCGGCGCAGAAGTCCGGCAACCCCACGCCTCCGCCGGTGAGCCTCATCGTGAAGAAGAACGCGAGCGGCCGGTGGATGGACGACAACGCGCATGACTGGACGGCGCTCGTCTCCGGGACCAACGCCTCCGCGTCCGGACGGCGGCCGGGGTGGGATCTACCGGACCGGGACCTCGCCATCATCAACGCGTCCACGCTGGCGGTGACGTACGCCACCGGGCTGATGAACCTGAACATGGCCCTGGCCGTCCAACCGAGCAACGGCCGCGTCACCGTGGTGGGCACCGACGCCATCAACGAGGTCCGCTTCGAGCCCCTCCTCAAGGGCCGCTTCCTGCGCGTGCTCGCCGCGTCCGTGGACCCGGCCGCGCCGACGTCGGTGAGCCGGTTCGACCTCAACCCGCACCTCACGTACACCTCCAGCACCGTGCCCCAGGCGACGCGGAACCTGTCGCTCGGAGACCCGCGCGGGCTGGTGTGGAACGTGGCCGGCACGCGCGCCTACGTGACGGGCATGGGCTCCAACAACGTGGTGGTGGTGGACAACACCGGCGCTCGCGTGACGCAGGTGGGCGTGGGCGAGGGCCCCACCGGCGTGGTGCTCGGCGGCACGCGGCTGTACGTGCTCAACAAGTTCTCGGCCAGCATCTCCGTGGTGGACACGGCGTCGAACACCGAGCTGGGCCGGGTGCCCTTCTTCGACCCGTCCCCCGGCGCCATCAAGGTGGGCCGCAAGCACCTCTATGACACGCACAAGAGCTCGGGCCTGGGGCACATCTCCTGCGGCTCGTGCCACATCGACGGGCGCATGGACCGGCTCGCGTGGGATTTGGGCAACCCGGCCGGCGACATGAAGTCCGTGGCCGGGCAGAACCTGGGCATGGGCATCCCCGGCCTCACCACGGGCTTCCAGCCGTGGCACGCGATGAAAGGGCCCATGACGACGCAGACGCTCCAGGACATCATCGGCCAGGAGCCGCTGCACTGGCGCGGCGACAAGGCGGGCCTGGAGGAGTTCAACGGCGCCTTCGTCGGCCTGCAGGGAGACGACGCACAGCTCACCGTCATCGAGATGCAGCAGTTCGAGGACTTCCTCGCCACGCTGACCTTCGCGCCCAACCCGTTCCGCAACGTGGACAACTCGCTGCCCACGAGCCTGCCGCTGCCGGGCCACTTCACCACGGGCCGCTTCGGAGCCGCCGGGCAGCCGCTGCCCAATGGCAACGCGGTGCGTGGGCTGAACATCTACCGGCCGCCGCGGCTGCTGGACTCGGGGCGGCTGGCCTGCTCCGCGTGCCACACGCTGCCCACCGGCATGGGCGCGGACATGACGCTCAGCAACGGACGGTTCAGCCCCTTCCCCGTGGGCCCCAATGGCGAGCACCACAACGCGCTCGTCTCCGTGGACGGCTTCACCAACGTGACGATGAAGATTTCCCAGCTGCGCAACCTCTACGAGAAGGTGGGCATGGAGCTCACGCAGACGTCGAATCTGGCGGGCTTCGGCTTCGCGCATGACGGCAGCGTGGACTCGCTGGCGCGCTTCATCACCGAGCCCGTCTTCAGCCTGGCCAGTGACCAGGAGGTGGCGGACATGGTGGCCTTCCTGCTCGCGTTCTCCGGCTCGGATTTGCCGAGGGGCTCGGACACCGCGATTCAGGAGCCGCCGGGGCCCGCCAGCAAGGACACGCATGCGGCGGTGGGCCGGCAGGTGACGCTCTCCACCGCGAACCCCACGGCGGCGCAGCTGTCCACCGTGGCCACGTTCCAGTCCCTGGCCGACAGCGGCAAGGTGGGCCTCGTGGTGAAGGGGAACCAGGGCGGCGTGGCCCGGGGGTACACGTACATGGGCGGTGGCACGTTCCAGTCCGACCGGGCCGCGGAGACGGTGGCCGCGTCACTGCTGCGGACCCTGGGGCGCACGGGCAACGAGCTGACGTACACGGTGGTGCCCAGGGGGTCCGAGGTCCGCATCGGCATCGACCGGGATTTGGACGGCGCGTTGGACCGGGACGAGCTGGACCGGGGCACCCGGCCGGATGACCCGAGCAGCAGGTAGCGCGGTGTGACGGGCTCGGCCGTGGACCTGGAGGCACGGGTCCACGGCCGAGCGCTGCGGCGGGATCCCCAAGGCGTCTGACTTTCCCCACGAGCCTGGCGAGAGCACGCCCGGCTTCCGAGGAAGAGCCGACAAGGCCCGGTAGCCGCAGGCATATGCCTTGTCCACTCCGCATGTCCGGCATGGTAGGAGCAGGTGCTGCCAAGCCGAGGCTACGAGGACGAGACGCCATGTGGGTCGAGCGCCTGCAGATCGACAACATCCGCAGCTTCGAGCACCAGGAACTGTCCTTCGCTCGGGGTCGCGGCGAGCCCTACCCCTGGGTCACGCTCCTGGGAGAGAACGGGGGCGGCAAGAGCACGCTGCTCCAGTCACTCGGGCTGCTATTGGCCGGTCCCGAGGGCGCCCAGACGTTGCTGCCCCGTCCCTCGGGCTGGGTACGGGATGAGTCAGCGCCGGGCCAGCTCCAGGTTCGCATTCGCGCGGGAGACCGCGACCCGGGACAGCCCGGGGATAAGAAGGCTCCCGGTGCGTTCAACTATGGGTTGAAGGTGACCGGCCGGGAGCGGCTTGTCATCAAAAGGCAGGTCTATTCCGAGCCGGCTCTCGTCGAGGAGCCGTCACGCGCGCTGTCCTGGCTGCGCGACACAGCGTTTTCTTCGGCGGGGTTCGGGTGGTTCGCCGCGGGCTATGGCTCCTTCCGCCGCCTGACGCGCGCGGGCCTGCTCACCGTCCCCGCGCTGCCGTCGCTGGCTCGCTATACGAACTTCGTCACCCAGTTCGTCGAAGACGAGCCGCTGGCCACCTTCGAGCGCTGGATGGTGTACCTGGACTACGTCGCCGCCAAGCAAGGCCAGGAGGAGGTTTCCCGGCCCGAGCGCAAGCGTCGTGAAATCCGGGCCCAGGCGTACCAGAGACAGCGCGAGCTTGGAGTCGAAGCCATCAACCGCATGCTCCCCGAGGGCACCCGCTTCGACAGCATCTCCAACGAGGGGCGCATCCTCTTCGACGTTCAAGGCCGCAAGGTACCGACCGTCGCCCTGAGCGATGGCTACCGGAGCGTCCTGGCCCTGGCGGGCGACCTCGTCTGGCGGCTCATCCAGGCATTCCCATTCAGCGACAACCCCCTGCATGAAGAGGGGGTGGTGCTCATCGACGAGCTCGACATCCACCTGCACCCGCGCTGGCAGCGACACATCGCGGGTTGGCTGCGGGCCCAGTTTCCCAACGTGCAGTTCATCGTCGCCACCCACAGCCCCTTCGTCGCAGCAGGTGCAGGTGAAGACGCCCTCACGCTACGGCTCACGCTGAGCCAGGGTGCTACCCAGGTGGAGCCGGTGGACACACTCGCGGCCCTCAACGTGGACCGCATCCTTCAGAGCGAGGCCTTCGGACAGCTCTCTCCCTATTCGCCGGAGACCGCCAAGCGCATCGAGCGGTACGACGCCCTCGCACGCAAGCGCCGGAAGCGAAGCCCTCGCGAGGAGCGCGAGCTGACCGAGCTGCGCGCGTTCATGCAGCGGGCACGTCCCGTGGGTGGGCCGCCCGAGCCGGGCTCGCTCGAAGCAAAGCTGGATGCGTACATCGAGGAGACCCTCCAGCGCGAAGGCCGCGGATGATACGCGTCAGCCGAGGCCGCGCTCCGGCTGCACTCACACGGAACCGGAAGAAGTGGCGCGACGAACTCGCTCGGGCAACGACACCGGAGGAGCGCAAGCGCGCCTTGGGCCGCTACCGGCACGACGACATCAAGAGCGCGCTCGTCGCCGCCTTCCATGGCAAGTGCGCCTACTGTGAGAGCAAGCTCCGCCACGTCGACTACGGACACATCGAGCACTTCCGACCGAAATCGAGGTATCGGGCGAGGACCTTCGACTGGTCGAACCTCGTCCTCGCGTGTGGTGTGTGTAACGGAAGCGAGCACAAGGGAGACGCCTTTCCCCTCAAGGCCAGTGGCGGTCCGCTCATCAATCCGTGCTCCGAGGAACCGTCACACCACCTCTCGTTCGACTACGACCCCACCACCCGGCTCGCCAGCGTGCACGGCACCACGCGGCGGGGACTGACGACGGAGAAGCTGCTCGGGCTCAACCGCCCCGACCTCCGTGACTACCGGTCGAAGCAGCTCACGAAGCTCTGGTTCATTGCGCAGCAGGCCGCGGTGGACCCCAGGGCCAGGCAGCTCCTGGATGAGGCAACCACTGCCTCGGAGCCCTTCTCCGCGTTCGCATCGGCCCTGCGCGCCGCCATGGCTCCTCTCCACAAGTAGAGCAGGGGTGCTGCTCCACCCAGGGCATGGGTCCACGGCCCCTGAGTCCTTCGCTCCGAGTCGGGGCAACCCTCCGGGACTCCTCGGGTTTTCCCTCGCCGAGCCGTGCGGAGCCTGAATCACCGTTCAGACATTCCTGACATCCTGGCGCCGATTCGTAAGTCTTTGGCGTCGAGAAATGACCAAGGAATGAGACTCACTCCGTTCTGCTTCTGCGCGGCGCCCACACACCACCGCCGCGGCTGAGGGGAACGCATGATTTCGCTCACCTGGCCCGCAGGTCAGTTCTGGAAGAGGGTCGCGACCTACCTGCGCGTCCTGATGACGCAGGTGCTCTACATCGCGCCGCTGTTCTGGTTCATGGAGCTGGCCCAGAACGTGGCCTGGCGCCAGGTGAACGGTGACTGGGGGTGGATCTTCCCCGAGTCGCCCTACCACTGGTTCTCCTTCGGGAGCCTCATCCTCTGGGCCGGCTGCGTGAGCCTGCTGTGGAGCCTCCACTTCTTCTGGTTCTACCCGCGCCGCATGAAGGTCTGGACGCGCATGGGCATCGGCACCGTCGTGTGCTGGGCGGGCGAGTGGTTCGGCGGGTACATGGCCGCCAACGTCTTCGGCCATCCGCTGCAGGTGTGGCCCGGCTCGCCGCTCATCTACGTCCACTACAGCGCCCTGTTCTTCTGGCTGAGCAACTGCATCGTCTACCACCTGGTCACCGTCAACGTGGTGGACCTCACCCCCACCTACGACGCGCCTCCCGACGTCGGTGTCCAGGTGGCCTGAGCCGGACCCTCGGATGATGGGCTGCACCCGGGCCGCTTCCGGACCTTCGTAGGTCTGGGGCGGCCCGTGTCGTTTCAAAGGGACGCCTCGTCCCTGGCGGGTTGCTGAACCGATGGGTTGACCCTTTCCGGGCGCGTCATTACATTCAACCCAATGGTTCAACATCACTCCGAGCAGCTGGATGCCGTGTTCCACGCGCTCGCGGACCCGACGCGGCGGGAGATGCTGCACAGCCTCACGTCGGGCGAGCGCAGCATCGGTGAGCTGGCGGCGCCGTTCCAAATGTCCTTCGCCGGGGCCTCCAAGCACGTGCGCGTGCTGGAGCGCGCCGGGCTGGTGCAGCGCACGGTGCAGGGACGCACGCACCGGTGCCGGCTGGCGCCCGAGCCCCTGTCCGGGGCGCTCGACTGGCTGCGGCACTACGAGCGCTTCTGGACGGACCGGCTCGCCGCCCTGGAGCAGGAGCTGCGCAGGCCCCCTTCCCCTTCCAAGCGAGGAACCCCCCATGAATGACCACGGAGTCGTCCCCGAGGCCGGCACGGTCCGCTTCCAGCGCGTCCTGCCCGGCACCATCGAACGCGTCTGGGCCTACCTCACCGAGCCGGAGCTGCGCGGGCGGTGGCTGGCCTCCGGGCTGATGGAGCTCCATGTCGGAGGCCGGGTGGTGCTGCAGTTCCTCCACTCGTCGCTCTCGCCCCACGTCGAGCCGACGCCGGCGCGCTTCAAGCATTTCGAGAACGGGTGCAGCCTCGAAGGGCGCGTCACGCGCTGCGAGCCGCCCCGGCTGCTGGCCTATACGTGGGGCGGAGACTCGGAGGTGACGTTCGAGCTGACGCCTCGCGAGGTGGACGTCGTCCTGGTGCTGACGCACCGGCGCCTGGGCCAGGGCGACATGGTCAGCGTCGCCAGCGGCTGGCATACGCACCTGGGCATCCTCGGAGACCGGCTGCGGGGCACGGAGCCCGCGGGCTTCTGGTCCACGCATGCGCGGATGGAGGCGGAGTACCAGGAGCGGCTGTCCGGCCCGCTCATGTGAAGGTGCAGAGGAAGTCCAACGCGAGCCGGTAGCGCTCCAGGTCGTGGCGGCGCGGGAAGACCTCCGCCGCGCCCGTGGAGGGGGCCAGGCCCGCCCCTCCAAGTCGTGGCGGTGCGGGAAGACCTCCGCGCCCGTGAAGAGGTCCAGGCCCGGGAAGAAGCCTTGCCCGTGGCATTCCGCTCCCAGGCGCGTGCGGCGCCACTGCGCTCCCGAGCCTACTTGCCCACGGGGGGTGTGACGGACGGCGGCGCCTCGGCATCCGGAGACATCGGCGCGGAGCCCGAGGGCAGGGCCGCGAGTGCATCACCCTGCTGCGCGGCCTGCTGCACCAGCACCGCCGCCTGCGCCGGAGCCAGGTTCACCGGAGCGGGCTGCACGGGCGTGGCCACGGGAGGCTGTGCGCTCACCGGT
>JBKGHK010001129.1:0-2372 GCA_046520375.1 Pyxidicoccus sp. 3LFB2 | reverse complement strand
GGCAGTCCTGACGGCGGCGCACTGCGTGGAGAATGCCGACGCTCCGCAGGTCCTGTCGGTGGTGTTCGCGGCCGAGACGGCCCGGGCGCCCGGCGGCGAGCGCGTGCGCGTCGTCGAGGGCAGGCTCCACCCCGGCTGGCGCGCGGGAGCGCATGACGTCGGTGTGCTCATCCTGGCGCGGGATGCACCCGTCGCACCCATGCCCCTGAGCGGAGTCCCGCTGCCTGGAGACATGGTGGGACGGACGACGCGGGTGGTGGGCTTCGGCCTGGACGACCAGGGCGTGACGGGCCTGCGCAGGAGCGGCATGGCGCGCGTGACGGCGGTGGAGGAGGGGAACTACTCCATCGAGCGCGCGCCCGGCATGTCGTGCGGGGGCGACAGTGGAGGGCCCTCGTTCCTGGACATCGACGGCACCGAGCACCTGGTGGGCGTCACCTCGTTCGGGGACCTCGCCTGCACGGTGGGCACCAACACGCGCGTCGATGCGCATGGGGCGTTCCTCCGGCAGGTGCTCGACGAGGTCTCTTACGCTCCGCCCCAGAGAGCGCCCGTCGACGCGACGGTGGATGCCTGCACCACGCGGTGTGAGGGCCATGCCGACTGTCCGCTGGGAATGGCCTGTGTCCCCCGGCCCGGCGGCGGGCGGAGCTGCGCGGTGGCGGGGCTGGAGGCCGGCCGCTTCGGTGACGTCTGCACCGGGCCCGACGGGACACGGCTGTGTGTGAAGGCGGGCGCCACCTGCAGGTTGTGGCTGCCCTGCTTGGAGCAAGAGGGCGCGGACGAGGCGGGCTGCGCGGCCACCGGCAGGGGAGGAGCGGTGACGTGGGCCGTGCTGCTCGTGCTGGCCGTGGGCCTGCGCCGGCCTCGCTGTTCCTACCGCCAGTGAGCCCCGGACTCTCAGGAAGTGAAAAGTGAGCGAAGGTAGGCGTAGGTGGCAACTTTCCCCCGCCCACTTCGATAACTCAGTATTCAGTTCCTCCACTGACCCTACGAAGGCGCCCCCCATGAAGCTCTTCCGGAAGAAGCCCTCCTCTTCCCCCCGCGTCGACACGGCCCCCCCGCCGAAGTCTCCGAAGGGGAGCCCTTCGTCTTCGCCCAAGCCCGTGCGCCCGGACGCCCCGTCCTCCCGGCCTTCGTCTCCCACGCGGCGCCCGGATGACTTCGACACCGGCGCGGCCCGGACGCGCCCGCGCCGGCCTTCCAGCTCCAACACGGAGCAGGTGCGGGGCCCGGACGCGAGCGGCGCGAAGAAGCCGACCAGCAACGCGGACATCCGCAAGTGGTACCTGGACAAGGTGAAGACCATCCCCGAGCTGGACAAGAAGTGGGCCGCCGAGGGCGTGCCGCTGCAGGAGCGGGCCCGGCGCGCGGTGGAAATCCGGCACGACGCGCGGCTCGAGGCGCGGAAGATGATGGGCAGCAAGCTGGAAGTCGCGATGCTCCGCGCCCGGGACTTCTTCACGTACGGTAGCATCCACGGCCCGAGCTTCAACCAGCTGGTGAAGAAGGCCGAGGGCAAGGGGCTCCAGGGCGATGACGTCTGGAAGGAGCTCATTGGCAGTTCGAACCGGACCAACCAGACCGTGAACCAGCACATCCTCGGCAACAACCCCCGAGCCAACCTATGACCGCCGAAGAGCTGATGACCCGGAAGCTGAGCTGGGCCAAGGCGAGTGATCCCCTCCACCCGTTCCGGACCCAGGTGGACGGCCACACGTTGACCATCCGCCTGAACGACTTCCCCGAGGAGTCCATGTACTCGCTCCTCATCGACGGCAACGCCGTCAGCGACTTCGACGACTGGCCGAAGAGCTGGAGCCGTCCCGGCTAGTTGCCGGAGCGCGGGCCCCGAAGCCCGCGCAGCAGGCCCAGGAGGTAGCGCGGCCCGTGGTAGCCAAGAGTCACGGCGAGCAGCAACAGCGCTATCAAAGCGACGGGGCCGAGCACGACGCCGGCCACCAACCCGCCGAGGCCCCACAGCACGCCCGCGGAGAAGCCCAGCGTCGCGCCCACGCCGGCGCCCAGCACCGCCCCGGCCAGTATCATCGGCTCGATGAGGTTCATCGGTCGGACGCCCCGGCGCGCGATTAAAGGTTCCCTGCGCGCCCGCCGGGGTCAATCATCCGGCACATGGACGTGCCCTCGCAAGCGCAGCCCGTGCCCCTCTCCGTCCAGCGCCGGGTCCGGGCGCTCGTCTTCATCACCGTCTTCCTGGACCTGGTGGGCTTCGGGCTCATCATCCCGCTGCTGCCCTTCTACGTGGAGTCCATGGGCGGCACGGCCACGACGGCGGGCGTGCTGCTCGCGCTGTTCTCGTCCGCGGCAGCTGGTGGCCACGCCCGTGCTGGGGCGGCTGTCGGACCGCGTGG
>JBKGHK010001128.1:0-2375 GCA_046520375.1 Pyxidicoccus sp. 3LFB2 | reverse complement strand
GTGGTGCGTCCGGCCGCCGCTTCCAGCTGCGGCAGCAGGGCTTCGAGGGGCGAGCCGGCCAGGTCCTGCTTCGAGGCCAGCCGCCGGCCCGCGTCGTCGAGCGCGTCCACGGTGGTGAAGCACAGCTCGTACACGTCCGGAGTGCCCGCGCCCTCGTCGCGCACGCGCTCCAGCACCTCCTCCATCCGGTGGCAGGCGGTCTCCACCAGGGTGGCGCTGGCCGCGCGCGCCGCGCCCTTCACACTGTGCAGGGTGCGCAGCAGCGAGGCCACGTACTCCGCCCGGCGCACCGGTGCCCGCTCGCGCTCCAGGGCGAGCAGCTCGCGGTTGAGCGAGGCCACATGTCCCTCGAGCTCCTCGAGGAACGTGGCCAGCAGTGCCTGGGCCAGCCTGTCCCGGTCCATCAGCGCCTGTACTCTCCGAGCAGGCCCTTGAGGTTCTGTCCCAGGCCATTGAGGTCCTGCATGGCGCGCTCCGTCTGGCGCGAGGACAAGAGGGCCTGCTGCGTGGCCTGATTCACGTCATGCATCGCCTGGCGAATCTGGGCGATGCCGGTGGCCTGCTGGTTGGCGGAGGCGGCAATCTGCGCCGCGGTCAGCGACGCCTGGGCCAGCAGGTCCGACAGCGTCTGGATGTTGGTGCCCGCCTCGGACACGATGCGGGTGGCCGCCGCCACGCTCTTGGTGCCCTCCTCGGTGGTCATCACCGCGCCGTGGGTGGCCTTCTGGATTTGCCCCAGAATCTGGCGCACCTGGCCGGTGGCCTTCTTGGACTGGTCGGCCAGCGCCTTCACCTCGGCGGCCACCACCGCGAAGCCGCGCCCCTGCTCGCCGGCGCGGCTGGCCTCGATGGAGGCATTGAGGGCCAGCATGTGCGTCTGCTCGGAGATGTCGTTGACGGTGGTGATGATGTCGCCGATGGCCTGCGCCTGCTCGGCAAGGGCGAGGATGCGCGAGGCGATGGACTCCACCTGCTCGCGGACGATGCCCATGGAGGACACGGCCTCCTCCACGGCGCGCCGGCCGCTGCGGCCCACGTCCTCGGCGTGGCGGGCGGAGTCGCTCACCGCCCGCGCGCGGCCCGCGGCCTCCTCGGACGTCTTGGTGATTTCCTCGATGGTGCTCACCGTCTCCGTGACCGAGCTGCCCTGCTCCTGGGCGCTGGCCACCTGCTCGGTGGTGCTGGCGAGAATCTGCGAGCTGGCTCCGGCGAGCTGGTTGACGAAGTCGGCCACCGTCCGCAGCGTGTGCTCGCGCTGCTCCGACTGCTTGGCGAGCTGGGCCTCCGTCTGCTGGCGGCGCTCGGCCATCAGGTTGAAGGCGCGCGCCAGCTCCGCCGCCTCGTCGCTGCCCCGCACGTCGATGCGGTGGTCCAGCTGGCCGCGGCCCAGTTGCTCGGCGCCCACCATCAGCTTCTGCAGCGGGACGGTGATGCTCCGGGTGACGAGGTAGCTGCCCACCGCGACGATGATCAGCCCCAGCAGGGCGCAGATGGCCAGCACCCAGAAGATGCGCTGGGCCATGGCCGTGGCTTCCATGGAGTGGGCATCCCAGCGCCGCTGCTCGGCCTCGAGCATCTCGGTGCTGATTTCCCGCACGTTGTTCATGAGCTGCTCGCCCTGGCCAATCTTGATGTACTTCGAGCCGCCCTCCAGGCCCTGCTCCCGGCGCACGCGCACGCCTTCCGCCAGCCGGCCCAGCCGCTCGTCGATGGCGGGCTCCAGGCGGGCCATCCGCGCGCGCTGCCGGGCGTCACCGGCCACGGCCTCGCGGAGCAGCGCAGTGTCTTCCCTCAAGCGGGCGACGGCGCGCTGGTACGGCTCCAGGTAGGGCTCCTCTCCGGTGAGGAGGAAGCCCCGCTGGCCGGACTCCGCTTCCAACAGCAGCGAGCGCATCTCGCTGACGATGCGGACGTTCTCATAGGCCCTCAGCAGGCCCTGGGTGCTCTCCGTGAGCTGGTTGGCGCCCTGGAAGGCCACGCCCGCCAGCACCAGCAGCACCAGCAGGGACAGCCCGAAGCCGAGTGCGATGCGGTTCCCGATGCTCATACAGCTCCTTCGTCGGACAAATCGAACACGAGGCGACTGTCACCCAGCAGCGCCTCTCCCTCCAGCACGAGCGTGCCATCCTCTTCCGCGGCGGACACCAGGTCGGTGTCCACGGTGGTGGGAGGGGGCAGCAGCGCGCGACCCTTGAGCAGGGCGACCTCTTCGACCTCCTCGGTGCGCAGGCCCAGCTCGGGCCGTCCCGCGCCGATGACCAGCAGCGGGCCCGGGGACTCGGTGGGAGCGCGGCCGAAGAGGGGCGCCAGCTCCACCACCGGCAGCACCTCGCCGTGCAGCAGGGTGAGGCCGCGCAGCGCGGGCGGTCGCCCCG
>JBKGHK010001127.1:0-2379 GCA_046520375.1 Pyxidicoccus sp. 3LFB2 | reverse complement strand
GCTGCTGGCGCTCGGAGGCCGGCAGCATGGGCAGCTGCGAGAGGCGCTGGCCGGGAGCGGCGACGGCCGACTCCAGCAGCGTCTTCAGGTGCCCCATCATCCGCTCGATGGTCGCTGCCTCGAACAGGTCGGTGCTGTACTCGCAGAAAGCCGCGAGGCCCTGTTCGATTTCATTGAACGACAGCGTGAGGTCGAACTTCGACGTGTGGTGCTCCGATGGGACCATCTCCATCGTGAGGTCGGGCAGGTCCAGCCTGCTCCGAGGCTGGTTCTGGAGGACGAGCTTCACCTGGAAGAGAGGCGCGTGGCCGAGGCTGCGCTCGGGGTTGAGCTCGCGCACCAGCTCCTCGAAGGGCACGTCCTGGTGAGCGTAGGCGCCCAGCGACGCCTCGCGCACGCGGCCCAGCAGCTCGCGGAAGGTGGGGTCACCCTCCAGCTTCGTGCGCATGACGAGCTGGTTGATGAAGAAGCCGATGAGGCCTTCGGTCTCCGCATGGGTGCGGTTGGCGATATCGGTGCCAACGACGATGTCCGTCTGGCCGGAGTAGCGGGCCAGCAGCACGTCGAAGGCGGCCAGCAGCGTCATGTACAGCGTGACGCCCTCTCGCTGGCTCAGCTCGCGCAGCGACGTGGCCAGCTGCGCGGGCAGGGTGAGGACGCGGGTGGCGCCGCGGTAGGTGCGCACGGTCGGCCGTGGCTTGTCGGTGGGCAGCTGCAGCAGCTGGGGGATGCCGTCGAGCTGCTGGCGCCACCAGCCGAGCTGACGCTGGAGCACCGCGCCCTCCAGCCACTGGCGCTGCCAGGCCGCGAAGTCCGCGTACTGGAAGGCCAGCTCGGGCAGCGGCGAGGCCCGGCCCGCGGTGAAGGCCTCGTAGATGGCGGCCATCTCCCGGATGAGGATGTCCATGGACCAGCCGTCGGAGATGATGTGGTGCATCGTCAGCACCAGCACGTGCTCCCGCTCGGCCAGCTTGAGCAGCAGCACCCGCATGAGCGGCGCGCGGCTCAAGTCGAACGGACGCTTGACCTCATTCAGGATGCGCCGCTCCACCTCGGCTTCCCGCGCGTCGGGCGGCACGGTGGACACGTCCACCACCGGCAGGGCCAGGGCGACGTCCGAGGCGATGCGCTGCACCGTCATGCCCTGGGCGGTGTGGAAGGTCGCGCGCAGGCCCTCGTGGCGGCGGAGGGCCGCGTCGAAGGTCTTCTCCAGGGCCGGCACGTCCAGCGTGCCATGGAGCCGGAGGACGGCGGGCATGTTGTAGAGGGGGCTGTCCGGCTCCAGCCGGTCGAGCACCCACAGGCGCTGCTGTGCGAAGGACAGCGGCAGCGTGTCGGTGCGGGGCAGCTTCCGCAGCGGCGGGTGCTGGCCGACATCACGGTGGGCCTGGAGGGCGGCCTCGATGCGCGTGGCCAGCGCGGCCACGGTGCGCGCCTCGAAGAGCTCGCGCAGCGGCAGCTCCGTGGAGAAGAGCGACCGCACGCGGGCAATGACCTGCGTGGCCAGCAACGAGTGGCCGCCCAGCTCGAAGAAGTCATCGAGCGCGCCGACCCGCTCCACCCCGAGCAGCTCGCTCCAGACGCGCGCGAGCGCCTCTTCCACGGGCGTGCGCGGCGCCACGTATTCCGCGCCCAGCTCGGGCCGCGCGAGCTCCGGGAGCCGGGAGGGCCTTGCGGTCCACCTTGCCGTTGGGCGTCAGGGGCAGGGCGTCCAGGGCCATGAAGGCCGAGGGCACCATGTACTCGGGCAGGTGCTCGCGCAGGAAGCCGCGCAGGGCCGCCAGGTCCATTCCGGGCGCCGAGGGCACCACGTAGGCCACCAGCCGCGCCTCCGCCGCGCCGTCCTTGCGTGCAGCCACCACCGCCGTGCGCACGGACGGGTGGCGGGCCAGCACCGCCTCCACCTCGCCCAGCTCGATGCGGTAGCCGCGCACCTTCACCTGCTGGTCCACGCGGCCCAGGAACTCCACCGTCCCGTCCGCGTGCCAGCGCACCAGGTCACCGGTGCGGTACATGCGCGCGCCCGGCGTGGCCGAGTACGCGTCGGGCACGAAGCGCTCGGCCGTCAGCGCGGGGCGCTCCAGGTAGCCGCGCGCCACGCCCTCGCCGCCAATGTACAGCTCTCCGGCCACGCCCACCGGCACCGGCCTCAGCCGCGCATCCAGCACGTAGAGGGCCGTGTTGGCGATGGGGGTACCAATGGAGACGGGCCCCGTCACTTCTCCCACGGTGTGCGTGGAGGACCAGATGGTTGTCTCCGTGGGGCCATACATGTTGAGCAGCACGCCGCCGCGCAGGGCGCCGCACAGCCGGGTGCCAGGTCTTCCGGCAGCGCCTCGCCGCCCGACCAGCAGCCGGCGCACGGAGGCGAGCGCCTCG
>JBKGHK010001126.1:0-2389 GCA_046520375.1 Pyxidicoccus sp. 3LFB2 | reverse complement strand
CCCGGGCGCGCGTGGCGGAGGGACAGTCCGCGTCGAGCAGCTCCGGGTGCGCGGTGAGCGCCTGGGCGAAGAAGGGCACGAAGGGCGGCAGGCCCGAGCGGTGGTAGAGCAGGTCCGCCACGGTGGCGCCCGCATCGCCCACGGGCGAGCCGGGGAAGTAGCGGGACACGAGCGTGTCCGGGCCCACCTTCCCCTCCGTCCACAGCCGGAGGAACAGGGCCGTGGTGCTCATCGCCTTGGTGACGGAGGCGAGGTCGAAGCGCGTGTCACCGGCGACGGGGCCCGCCACGCCGCCGAAGACCTGGACGCCCCGGTGCAGGACGATGGCCTGGGCGGCGGGGAACACGCCAATCTTGCAGGCGTCGTCGAGGACGGTCTGCAGAATCGCGATGGGGTGGGGACTGCCGCTCATTCGCGCACGGCTCCTTCGAGGAAGGTGAGGCGCGCGGCGTCCGCGTCCAAGCGCACCTGGGTGCCCAGGGCGACGGGGTAGTTGATGGCACCGTGGCCGATGGGGAAGCCGGCGGCACAGGGCAGGCCCGCCTCCCTCGCCAGTTCGCGGAGCACGTCCGCGCTGGAGTAGTCCGCGTTGCGTTCCTCGCACGAGGTGAAGTCGCCCAGGACGATGCCGCGCACGCGCGAGAAGACGCCCGCCAGCCGCAGGTGGGTCCACATCCTGTCGAGCCGGTAGGGCCGCTCGGTGACGTCCTCCAGCAGGAGCACCGCGCCGTCGAGCGGCGGCATGTACGACGTGCCGATGAGCCGGGAGAGGACGGAGAGGTTGCCTCCGACGAGGTGCCCCTCCGCCATGCCGGGGACATAGGTGGCCGTGCCCGTCAGCGGCGGCGGGGCCTCGGGCGACTCCAGGAGGCGGAAGAGGTAGTCGCGCACCTCCGGGGGCTGCTTGCCCAGCTGCGTGAGGACGGGCCCGTGGATGGAGACGCGGCCGAGCACCTGCAGCGCGCCGTGGATGGAGGTGACGTCGGAGAAGCCGACGAAGGCGCTGGACGCGGCGTCGGCGAAGGGCAGGTCCGGGAGCAGGCGGGCGCTGCCGTAGCCACCGCGCGCGCAGAAGATGGCGCGGGCGTCGCGGTCCAGCAGGGCGCGGGAGAGCTCCTCGGTGCGCCGGGGGTCCTCGCCCGCGAGGTAGCGGTGGGAGGAGAAGATGTCGGGGCGGTAGACGGGGCTGTAGCGCTCCGAGATGACGGCGAGGCCCACGTCGAAGCCCGGGCGGTCGAAGGCAGAGGCCGGAGCGACGACATGGACGGTGTCGCGGGGACGCAGCGAGAGGGGCTTGAGCCAGCGCACGGGCCGCTTCATAGCACCCGGGCCATGCGGGGCACGTCGATTCGAGGCGCTGGGGACGTGAAGCGTTGAGTACCCCCGTCCGTCGGAACGAGGACACTGCGGCCGCTCGGCGCCCCCTCCCCTACCCGGCCGACCTCTCCATCACCGCGGCGAAGAAGGCGTCGGTGCCGTGGCGGTGCGGCGCGACGAAGAGGAACTCGTCCCGGATGCAGGCGGCGGGGAGCCAGCCCGCGCCCGGGCGCACGAGGTGGAACTCGGGGCGGGAGGCCAGGAACGCGGTGACGAGGTCCTGGTTCTCCGCGCGGTTCACCGTGCAGGTGGCGTAGACGAGCCGGCCGCCGGGACGCACCAGGTCCCCCGCGTGCTGGAGGATGTCCTGCTGCAGCGGCGGGAAGTGGGCGAGCACCTCCGGCCCGGCGCGGAAGCGCAGGTCAGGGCCCCGGCGGAGCGAGCCCAGCTCCGAGCATGGCGCGTCCACCAGGACGCGGTCGGCGCCGAGGTTCGGGGCCGGCGGGGTCCGGAGCACCTGCACGCGGGTGAGGCCCGCGCGGGCGGTGCGCTGGAGGAGCCGGTCCAGGCGCTCGGGGTCGGGGTCATGCGCCATCAGCCGGCCGGAGTCCTTCATGTCCCCTCCCAGCAGCAGCGTCTTGCCCCCGGCGCCCGCGCACAGGTCCAGCACCGTCTCCCCGGGCCGCGCCTCCACCACGAGGCCGAGGAGCTGGCTGCCCTCGTCCTGGACCTCGAAGAGCCCTTCGCGCAGGGAGGGAAGACCGTACAGGTTGGGGCGGGGACCCTCGACGTGGAGGGCCAGGGGGCTGTAGGGGCCTGGGCGCGTGGTGACACCCTCGGAGCGCAGGCGCTCCGCGAGGGCGTCACGTGAGGTCCGCAGCGGGTTGGCGCGGAGGGTGATGGGGCCGGGGACGTTGAGGTGGGCGCAGAAGGCCTCGGCCTCGGGGCCCAGCTCCCGGGTGAAGTGGTCGGCGAGCCAGTCCGGCAGGGAGGCCCGCAGGGCGAGCGTGGGGGCTTCCCCGGTGGCGAGGACGGGGGGGAGGCCCCTCCCCCACCCCGGCCAGGGCGGCGG
>JBKGHK010001125.1:0-2390 GCA_046520375.1 Pyxidicoccus sp. 3LFB2 | reverse complement strand
CGCCCGGGCCAGGCTCCCATCCGAGCCCGCGGCCTGCCGGGCAGCCTGCTGCTCAAGGTGGACTGGCCGGTGGACCGCACGCGGCGCGAGCGCGAGCTGCTCGTGCGCGGCCAGACGGAGCCCGGCAGCCGCGTGGAGGTGGACGGCGTCACGATTACGCCGGACGCCCAGGGCCACTTCGAGCGGAAGGTGTCGCTGCGCGAGGGCCGCAACACGGTGGATGTCCGCGCCGTCGGAGTGGGGCGTATTGAACAGAGGGACAAGCAGGACGTGGTGGTCGACACCACGCCGCCGCCTCTGAAGACGGACACCCAGGACATCTGGAATCAGGCAAACGACGCTTCTCCGTAGAGAGCCGGTCGGGCGAGTGGCCGTTCGCCTTGACCCCTGCCAAGCAGGCTCCCTAGACTCCTCCGCAGTTCATCCTGTTCAAGGGCAATCCAGGGCGAAAGCCTTGGTGCGCAAAGCCGCGGGGCCTGAAGTACGGCCGGCCGTGACCGCCGTGGGAAGCCAGTACCGGATATGCCGGGTCCACAGTGCCTTGCGCAGGCATGGGTCGTCGTCTCGGTCTCTCCGGGAGGTCGTTTCCGATGCTGAGGACACTGGCCCTGGTTTCTTGGTTGTTCCCCGCGCTGACTCCCGCCTTCGCGCAGATGGAGTCTCGTCCCATCCCCGGCACGCACCGGGTCGTCAACAACGGACCGGGAGACCAGACGGACCCGCATGTGAGCGGGGCGCTGGTCGCCTATACGAACGAAGTCCGCGGCACGAGTGAGATTCGCTACCACGACCTGCTGTCGGGTCGGGACGCGGCCATCCCCAACGGGGGCGCGTTCGACTTCGTGTCGGACGTGAGCAACGGCACGGTGGTGTTCACCCGCGTGGGCACCTCCAGCGCCATCTACACCTTCGACGTGGCCACCGGCGCTCCTCCGGTGGAGGTGGCCCCCGAGGCAGGCTGCAGCCGGCGCTCGGCGGTGATTGGCGGGCGCACCGTGGCCTGGCAGGACTTCGGCTACACCGGCAACACGCTGCAGCCGGAGATCGCCACCTACGATTTGGACCGGGGCGTGCTCACCCGGCTCACGAATGACACGCTGCAGGACCGCACCCCTGCGGTGGCTCCGGACGGCAGGACGGTGGTCTGGGCCAAGTGCGACGCACAGGGCCTGCGCTGCGACATCTGGGAGGCGCGGCGGGGCGAGGGCGGCTTCACCACCCAGGCGCTCACCGGCACCGAGGGCGAGGAGTCGCAGCCGGACACCAACGGCCAGGTGGTGGTCTACGCCAGCACGCGCACGGTGGACGGCGTGGCGGAGCGGGACATCTACTGGAAGCCGGTGGGCGGCGGCGCCGAGCAGCGGCTGGCCCTGCCGGGCCTGGACTCCAACCCGAGCATCAGCGGCTCGCTGGTGGCCTTCGAGCGCAAGGCCCCGGGCAGGAGCGACTTCGACATCGTCCTGTACGACTTGAAGTCCCAGACGCTGTACGTGCTCACCAGCACGCCGGCGGACGAGAACCTCAACGACTTGAGCGTGGGCTCGGACGGCCAGGTGCGCGTGGTGTGGACGTCGCCGGCGAATGGCGACTTCAACGTGCACTCCTTCACCTTCCGCCAGCCCGAGCCCCCCTGCGAGCCGCGCCACAAGGAAGGGCGGCTCCCCATCGACGTGTGCGTCGAGCCCGGGAACTGGCCCCTGCTGACGTCGGTGGAGGTGACGCGGAGCGCTGGCGGGCCGGACGGGGCGGAGTTCCACTTCCCCGGCTCGGGCGTGGGCGCGCTGTGCGTGGACAACGGCTACAGCAGCGAGCCGGCCACCTCCGGCTGGGTGTGGCTCAACGGCCACGTGAAGGTGACGCCCGCGCAGTTCAAGCCCGACACCTCGCTGATCGCCACCGGGGTGGTGATGCAGGGTGACAACACGCTGACGGCGACAATCACCGGAAACCCCGGAAGCTCGTACCGCGTCCGCGTCTACGGCATGCCGCCGGTGTGCGAGGACGCTGACGCGCCCGGGCTGCCAGAGCCCGACGCGACGCACGTCCCCGGCCAGCGCACGGAGCCCGTGTCGGAAGCAGGGTCATCCATGACCTTCATTCCCGAGGGCGCGGTGCGGGGCCTGGGCCCGATTCACGGGGGCTGCAGCACGGGCGGAGGCTCGCTGGCGCTGGTGGGGTTGATGGTGGTGGCGCTGTGGCTGGCGCGCCCCCGGCCGGTGATGGCGGTGGTGAAGCGGAAGGAACTTCGGCGCCAGCGCCGCGCCCTGTAGAGTGGGAGCCGCCTGAACCGGTTCCTCCTCTCAGCCCTGCTGCTGCTGTGCGCCCCGGCATGGGCGGACACGCTCGAGTTCCTCGGGCCTTCGTCCGCCGTGGCACCGGATGGCTTCCGC
>JBKGHK010001124.1:0-2394 GCA_046520375.1 Pyxidicoccus sp. 3LFB2 | reverse complement strand
TGCTGGGTGAGCTGCGCCTCCAGGCCCGCGGGCTGCCCCCCGGCCGGCGTCGCGGGACGCGGCGGCGGGACGATGCGCTTGGTGCGCAGGTCCTTGATGACCAGCCGGGTAATCGCCTTCAGCGTGTCGAGCACGCCGCGCCCGTTGGCCGCCGCCGTTTCGAACTCGGGCACGCCCCGGGGGTTGAGCTCCTTGCGGAGCTCGTCCACCGGCAGCACGCCTTCGAGGTCCCGCTTGTTCCACTGCATCACCAGCGGGAAGCGGTCGATGCGGATGCCGTGCTCGAAGAGGTTCTCCTCGAGGTTGGCCAGGGACTCGCGGTTGGCGTCCATGGCCTCCGGCTGCGAGTCCGCCACGAACACCACGCCGTCGGCGCCCTGGAGCACCAGCTTGCGGGTGGCGTTGTAGAAGACCTGGCCGGGCACCGTGTAGAGCGCGAGCCGCACGGAGCAGTCGCCCACGCGCTCCACCTTCACGGGGAGGAAGTCGAAGAAGAGCGTCCGGTCGCCTTCGGTGGCGATGGACATCATCTCGCCACGGTGCGCGGGACGCACTGTCTCGTAGATCTTCCGCAGAGTGGTCGTCTTCCCCGACAGGCCCGGCCCGTAGAAGACAATCTTCGCGGCCACTTCGCGGGCCATCAGGTTCACGCTGCTCACGGTGTCAGCTTTCCTAGAACGACTCGGTGCCTCGCGCCAGTTGCGGACGGCACATTCGCGGGAGTTCCCACCAGGTGCTCGGCCGCCAGGAGGGCGAAGAGGGCTGCCTCTTTCGCGCCTTCCGGGAAACCCAGGGTGTCCAATGTGTAAACGGGCAGCGGCATCATCCGCGCCTGGAGCCGCTCCATCAGCGCCGGATTCCGTGTCCCGCCCCCGGAGACATACATCCCTTCCAGCCGGGGGAAGCGCGGCAGGAGCCAGGTTTCATACGCCCGGGCGATGCTCTCCGCCGTGAATTCCAGCGCGGTGGCCACCAGGTCATACGGGCGCTCCGGGTGCTTCGCCCACATCCGTTCCACCAGCACCTCGCCGAAGCTCTCGCGGCCGGCGCTCCGGGGCGGGGGCTCGGCCAGGAAGGGGTGCGCCAGCAGCTCCGCGAGCAGCTCCGGAATCACCCGGCCCCGTCGCGACAGCGTGCCGTCCATGTCACACGCGAGCCGGCCCTGGGTGACGCGTCGCGCCAGCCCATCCATCGTCATGTTGCCGGGGCCGGTGTCGAAGGCGAGGGTGTCCTCCAGGCGCGCGCTGACGACGCTGATGTTGCCGATGCCGCCGATGTTGAGGAGGGCGCGGGGCGCCTCGCGGCCGCGGAAGACGGCCCAGTCCAGGTAGGGCACCAGCGGCGCGCCATGGCCTCCGGCGGCCATGTCCCGCGTGCGGAAGTCGCTGATGACGGGCACGCCGGTGCGCTCGGCGATGACGGCGGGCTCGCCAATCTGCAGGGTGGAGGGCGTCCCGTCCGAGCCCGGCGGCACATGCGCCATCGTCTGCCCGTGCGAGCCGATGGCCGCCACCTGCTCCGGGGACACGCCGGCGCGGGCCATGGCCTTCAGGGCCGCGTCCGCGAAGTGCTCGGCCAATTCGAAGTTGAGCCGGCTCAGCGAGCCCGCGTCCTGGGGCCCCAGCACGCGCGCCACCAGCTCGCGGGGAAAGGGCACCGAGACATGCGACAGCAGCTTCAGCCGCACGCTGTCGCCCGTCCCCGTCACCTCGCAGAGGGCCGCCTCCACGGCGTCCACGCTGGTGCCGGACAGCAGGCCCACGCACAGGCGCGGCTGTCGCGAGTCAGAGAGGGGAGGGTGCAGGCGCATACCGGCAGTGTAAGCCCCGGGGCCCACGCCCCGCTGCTCACCGGGCGGTGCGCTTCGTCCGGGGCCGTGAGCCCCGCAGGCCGGCGGGCGAGAGGGCACGCAGGCCCTTCGCCTGGAGCTGCTTCCGGGCCGCCTTCGCGTCCAGCCCGGTGAAGTGCATGGCCAGCGCCAGCTTCACCTCACCGCCCGCGGCCTCCAGCAGCTTCGAGGCCCGCGCGGGGGGCAGCTCCGTCAGCTCCGCCACCATGCGCGCCGCGCGCGTGCGCAGCTTCGCGTTGGCCGGGCGCACGTCCACCATGCGCCCCCGGTACACCTTGCCCAGGGACACGAAGGCCGCGGTCGTAATCGCGTTGAGGATCAGCTTCGTCGCGGTGCCGGCCTTCAGCCGCGTGGAGCCCGCCACCAGCTCCGGCCCCGTGCGCGCCACCACCACCGTGTCCGCGTCCACCTTCGGCTCGGGCGGGTTGCAGCACACCAGCACCGTGTGCGCGCCGCGCCGCTTCGCCTCGCCCAGCGCGCCCAGGACGTACGGGGTGGACGCGCTCGCGGAGATGCCACACACCACGTCCTTCGGGCCCGCGCGG
>JBKGHK010001123.1:0-2397 GCA_046520375.1 Pyxidicoccus sp. 3LFB2 | reverse complement strand
CACTGGAGTCCTTCGGCCGGCTGGAGCTGCGGGTGCCGCGGCCGGGGCGCGCGCGTCTCGGTGGACGGCCGCGCCTTCGACGTGCCGAGGGAGAGGCCTTCACCGTGCCCGCGCCCGAGTCCACGAGCGTGCGCTACGTCGCGGTGGAGGGCGGGCTCGCGGTGCCGGAAGTCCTCGGAGGCCGGGGCACGCTGCTGGTGGCGCGCCTGGGCGGACACGAGGGCCGCGCCCTGCGTTCGGGAGACGCGCTGCCCCTGGGCGAAGAGGGTGGCACTCCCGAGGCGCTGGAGCCCGGGGCCGCGCTGGAAGCGACAGCGCCCATCCGCGTGACGCTCGGCCCGGACCTGGAGCGCTTCGAAGCGGCGACGCGGGCCGCGCTGCTGGACGGCACCTTCACCGTGTCCCCCGCGAGCGACCGGGTGGGGATGCGGCTGAGAGGGCCCGCGCTGGCGCATGGTGACGAAGGGGCAGGCACCTCGCGGCCCATGGTGCGCGGCGCCATCCAGGTGACGCTGTCGGGAGAGCCCATCGTGCTCGGCCCGGACCACCCCACGACGGGAGGCTATCCCCTCATCGCCGCCGTCATCCGCGCGGACTGGGGCCGCCTCTGCGCGCGCCGTCCGGGAGCGCCCGTGCGCTTCCAGGCCGTCACCCCGGCGGAGGCCCGCGAGGCATGGCGCCAGCACGTGGCGCGCTTCAGGTCCCCCCCACGCTGACACCTGGAGCCGACGCTCGACAGGACGTTGGGGCGTGGCTCACCCCGTCGGCCACAGCGCCTGGAGCTCCAGTTCCAGCACCTCGAAGGGCGCCGCCCGCACACGGGCATCGCCGGCATATCTGCCACGCGGAACCCAGGTGCCGTCCTGCCGCTGGAATACCTCCAACGTGTGAGCGACCGGGTCTACCAGCCAGACATGCTGCACGCCTTCACGTGCATAGAGTTCCTTCTTGCGCCCCCGGTCCAGTGACGCGGTGGAGGGAGAGAGCACCTCACAGACCCAGTCCGGGGCGAGCGTCTGGTAGGGCCCCTGCGGCGGCGTGGGCATGCGCTCCCGTCGCCAGCCGGCGAGGTCTGGCACCAAGACGTCATTGCCCAGGTGCAGCTCCGGTTCATCAATGAACCACCACCCACCGGGGCCCCCGCGTCCTCGCTGGAAGGGGCCGTACAGCTCACCTCCCAGCGCGAATTGAGTCACACCATGCGGGCTCGCTGGCCGCGGCATGGCGATGAGCTCTCCGTCGATGAGCTGCCCGACCATGTTCTCGGGCAGTGCCTCGATGTCCGCATACGTCGCGGGACGCTTCGTCTCCTTGCTCATCTCGGGACTCCCCGGTCCTCCACGCTCCAGCCCTTCCATCATCAGCCCTGCCTCCCAGGAGTGAAACCCCACCCCCGACGGTGTGTCCACTGCTTCCTACTCCCTGGGTCTGACAGCCGGCCCGGCGGCCCTCACCCCGGCGGGTCGGTCAGAATTCTCAGAAATGGGGTGAGGAGAAAAATCGGCCACCACCGTTGAGAGGGCAGACGCGCAATCCGGTCCGCCACGAAGCGGGGGGCGACCATGCAACCTGCTTGCTCTCGTAGCGAACTCTCGAAGACCATGGGCCCCTCTCGGAGGAAACGCCACGTGGAGCTGCGACCGAAGCCAGCACCAACCGTGGAGACTTCCAAAGACACGGGCCTCGAGCAGCTCCGGCGCGACCTGGTCCAGGCCGTCTCCCGGGTCTGCCCACCGACCATGGCCGACCGCCGCGATGACCTGGTGCAGGTCGCGATGATGCGGGTCATGGAGCTCCAGAAGCGAGAGCCGAACCCTGCCCGGCTCACGCCGGCCTACCTGTACCGCGTCGCATACACGGCGCTCATCGACGAGGTACGCAACGTGGGACGGCGCCGCGAAGTGGCCATGGAGGAAGTGGAGGCGCTGCCCGTGCAGCCAGCGGCTCCGGACAACCCGGAGCGCGCCGCGGGGTCCGCGCAGATTGGCCGCGCGGTGCGCGACTGTCTGCAGAAGCTCGCGGAGGACCGCCGCCTCGCGGTGACGCTGTACCTGCAGGGACACACCATTCCAGAAGCCGCGGCGCTGCTCGCCTGGGAGGGCAAGCGCACCGAGAATCTTGTCTACCGTGGGCTGAGCGCGCTGCGCGCCTGCCTCTCGACGAAGGGAATCGAGCCGTGACCGAGCGCCCACCCGACGACGACATGCCCGACGATGCCGTCGTCGAGCGCCTCCGCACGGCCTTCCGCGCCGGAGATGGCCCCGAACAGCCCGGCGAGCCCGTGGACGCGGACCGCGTCTGGCGCGCGGTGACGGGCGAGTCCTCCCCCGAGGACGCCGCCAGGTCGTCGCCCTGGTGGCGGCAGACCCCGCCTGGGCCACCGCCTGGCGCCTGGCC
>JBKGHK010001122.1:0-2398 GCA_046520375.1 Pyxidicoccus sp. 3LFB2 | reverse complement strand
CGCTGCCCTTCCTGCCCCGGCGCATCGGCATCGTCACCAGCCGCACCGGCGCGGCGCTCCAGGACTTCCTGCGCGTGCTGCACTCGCGCAACCCCCGCCAGAGCGTGCTCCTGGCGGACGCGCGCGTGCAGGGCGAGGGCTCCGCGCTGGACGTGGCGCGGGCGATTGAGCGGCTGTCGCGCACGGACGTGGACGTCATCGTGGTGACGCGCGGCGGAGGCTCCGTGGAGGACCTCTGGACGTTCAACGAGGAGCTGGTGGCGCGCGCCATCTTCGCCTCGCCGGTGCCGGTGGTGTCGGCCATCGGCCACGAAATCGACTTCACCATCTCCGACTTCGTCGCGGACCTGCGGGCGCCACGCCCAGCGCGGCGGCGGAGCGGCTGGCGCCGGTGCTGGCGGACCTGGAGCTGACGCTGGCCACGCAGGCCGGGCGGCTGCGGCGGGCCATGGAGCGGCGGGTGCTGGAGCTGCGCGAGGAGCTGGGACAGCTCTCGGCGCAGGTGGAGGACCCCCGGCGCGCCATCAACCACCAGCGGCTGCACCTGTCCGAGCAGGTGGAGGCGATGATGCGCGTGCTGCGGCCCTCGGTGCGCGAGCACCGGGACGGGCTGCGCGCGCTGTCCGAGCGCCTGCAGCGGGCACGGCCCCAGGCGCGGGTGAGCGAACAGCGGGCGAACCTCCTCAAGCTGGCCATGCGGCTGTCGGAAGCGGCTCGCGCGGGCGTGGCGAGCCGGCAGGCGTCGCTGGCGGCGGCGCACCTGGGGGCTGGAGCGGGTTTCACCGACGGCGCGGGTGGCGAAGGAGCGTGCCCGGCTGGCCGCGCACCGGGCACGGCTGCTGGCGCTCCAGCAGGGCACCCTGGCGGATGCGCAGCGTCGTTTCCAGCGTCTGGAGGGACGACTGGATGCGATGAGTCCGTTGAAGGTGATGTCGCGCGGGTACTCGGTGGTCTTCCGCCAGCGGGATGGGGCGGTGGTCCGCACCCGCACCGACGTCCAGGTGGGAGAGCGCCTGGGCATCAAACTCGCGGTGAACGGGGCGAAGACGCTGGGCGGGTGTGAGGAAGTCGAAGCCACCGTCACAGGAGTGAAAGGGCCGGTGGACTGCTAACGGGCCACCCTCTAGAGTCCCGCGCCCCACACGGGGAGGTGGAAGGCTGTGGCGAAGTCGGAGAAGGCGCCCAAGGCGGACAAGGTGGCGGAGCCCGAGGTCCCCGAGCAGTACGGGGACGTGGTGACGCGGCTGGAGGAGACGGTGGGCCGGCTGGAGAGCGGCAACCTGTCCCTGGAGGACTCTCTCAAGGCCTTCGAGGAGGGCATCCGGCTCGTGCGTCGTGGCGAGAAGCTGCTCACCGAGGCGGAGCAGCGAATCGAGCAGCTGCTGCTGGACGAGGATGGCAAGGACGTGGTGGCGCCCCTGTCGGTGGCGGGACGCCCGGCTCCGGCTGCCGCCCCGCGAGCGCCCGCTGTGCCTGCCCCCCGTGCCCCCCCGGAGGATGACGTCCCGTTCTAGTCCGTACGGGCGCCCACTTCCGGCATGTCGAAGCCGAAGATCACCATTGTCGATGATGACCGCGATACGCGGGAGCTGTTGGCGGCGGCCCTGGAGGACGAGGGCTTCGACGTCACCATGGCGGCCAACGGCCTGCGTCTCATCGCGTCCCTCCAACTGCACCGGCCGCACGCCATCCTCCTGGACGTCAACATGTCCTGGATTGACGGCTTCGAGCTGTGCCGGGCGGTGAAGAAGAACGAGAACTTCCGGGACATCCCCGTCATCTTCATCAGCGGGCGAGGGGACCCGGAGGACAAGCGGCACGGCTTCGAGGTCGGCGCCGCGGACTACTTCGTCAAGCCGCTGGACATGGACAAGCTCGTGAAGCGCGTGCGCGAGCTCGTGGCCACGCAGCCCCCCTAGAGGAGTACGGACTCTTGGCACCCTTCCATCTGGACTCCTTCCTGAGCGCCCAGCAGGCGCGGGTGGAGGCGCTGCTGCGCGAGCGCGCGGACCTCCTGCAGCCGTCCGGCACGCCGCCGAGGCTGGCCGAGGCCATGTGCTACTCGCTGCTGGCCGGCGGCAAGCGCCTGCGGCCGGTGCTGTGCCTGGCCTTCGCGGACACGGTGGCGCGTGCCAGCAACGCCTCGACGGTGGCGGGCGACGCGGCATGCGCGCTGGAGTACGTGCACACGTACTCGCTGGTGCATGACGACCTGCCGGCCATGGACAACGACGACTACCGCCGGGGCCGGCTCACCAACCACAAGGTGCATGGCGAGGCCATGGCGATTCTGGCCGGGGACGCGCTGCTGACGGAGGCCTTCACCCTGGTGGCGTCCGGGCCGGAGCCGGTGCGCGCGGCGCTGTGCCGCGAGCTGGCGGTGGCGGCGGGCGCGGCG
>JBKGHK010001121.1:0-2423 GCA_046520375.1 Pyxidicoccus sp. 3LFB2 | reverse complement strand
GCGACGCCATCTTCCACAACGCCGCCGTCGTCAGCGTCGTGCGCGAGTACGGCAGCCTCCAGGCCGTCAACGTGCGGGGCACGCGCGAGCTGCTCCGGCTGGCCGCCGCCGTCCGCCCCAAGCCCTTCCACTACGTGTCCACGCTGGCCGTGGCGCCGCAGGCCCACCTCAGCCCCGAGGTGCCCGAGGACTTCGTTCCCTCGCACCCCGGGCTGCGCGACGGCTACCAGCAGAGCAAGTGGGTGGCGGAGCGGCTCTCCAGCAGGCCGGAGCGCGCGGGCTGCCCATGGCCGTCTACCGGCTGGGCCGCGTCGTGGGCGCGCCCGACAGCGGCATCGTGAATCCGCAGGACCTGGTCTGGCGCATCCTGCTGGCCGGCATCCCCGTGGGCACGCTGCCGCAGCTGGACGTGGGCGAGACCTGGACGCCGGTGGACTTCGTCGCACGGGCGCTGGTCCACCTGTCGCAGGTGGCCCGCCCGGGCGCGGTGTTCAACCTCACGCCCATTTCGGAAGTGCGGCTGCCCGAGCTGTTCCAGTGGGTCCGGGACTACGGCTACCCGGTGGAGTCGCTCCCCGTCGGTGCGTGGCGTGCACGCGTCGCGGAGCGCGCCGGGGGTGGGGACCACGACACCACGCTGGCGTTCTTCGACCTGCGCTCGGGAGGAGCCGAGCCCGCATTCGGCCTCGGCCCCATCCGCTGTGACGGCGTGCTCCAGGGGCTGGCGGGCACTGGCATCTCCTGCCCTCCCACGGACCGCGCCCTGCTGTACCGCTACCTCGACTACTGCGTCGCGCAGGGGCTCCTGCGTTCGCCCCCTGGACTCTCTCCCTCACTCGAAACGGCCCCGCTGTGATGACCCGAGAATGGACACCTCATTCGTGGCGGCAGAAGCCCGTCACGTGCATGCCGGATGACTATCCGGACCTTCGCGCGCTCACCCGCGTCGAAGAGCAACTGTCGCGCCTGCCGCCGCTGGTGTTCGCGGCGGACACGCGCCGCCTCACCGCCAGCCTGGCGCAGGTCGCCGAGGGCAAGGCCTTCCTGCTGCAAGGCGGAGACTGCGCGGAGAGCTTCAAGGAGTTCACCACCGACAACATCCGCGACACCTTCCGGCTCATCCTCCAGATGGCGGTGGTGCTCACCTTCGCGGGAGGCCGTCCGGTGGTGAAGGTGGGCCGCATCGCCGGCCAGTTCGCCAAGCCCCGCTCCAGCGCGGTGGAGAGCCGCGACGGCGTCACCCTGCCCAGCTACCGGGGCGACATCATCAACGGCATGGACTTCGATGCCCGCGAGCGCACGCCCGACCCGCAGCGGCTGATTCAGGCGTACCACCAGTCCTCCGCCACGCTGAACCTCCTGCGCGCCTTCACCCAGGGCGGCTACACGGACCTGTGCGAGCTGCACCAGTGGACGCTCGACTTCGTCGCGAGCAGCCCGCAGCGGGACCTCTACCGGGGGCTTGCGGACAAGATCTTCGAGTCCCTGTGCTTCATGCGCGCCCTCGACACGCGGCCGGAGCAGCACGGGGCCACGCCGGGGCCGGTGGACTTCTTCACCAGCCACGAGGCCCTGCTCCTCAACTACGAGGAGGCCCTCACCCGCGTCGACCCCGCCTCCGGCGAGTGGTTCGACACGTCCGCGCACATGCTGTGGATTGGCGAGCGCACCCGCCAGCTCCACGGCGGCCACGTGGAGTTCATGCGCGGCATCCAGAACCCCATCGGCCTCAAGTGCGGCCCGACGATGGAGCCGGACGACCTGCTGCGGATGATGGACGCGCTCAACCCCGACGGCGTCCCCGGACGGCTGACGCTCATCGGCCGCTTCGGCGCGGACAAGGTCGCCGAGTCCCTGCCCCGGCTGATGGCCGCCACCCGCAAGGATGGCCGCCCCGTCATCTGGTCCATCGACCCGATGCACGGCAACACGCACAAGGCGGGCAACGGGTACAAGACGCGCTCCTTCGACCGCATCCTCTCGGAGGTGCACGCCTTCCTCCAGGTCGCCGCGGCCGAGGGCGTCCACCCCGGAGGCCTGCACCTGGAGATGACCGGCCAGCACGTCACCGAGTGCCTGGGTGGCTCGCGTCCAGTGACCGAGGACGACCTGTCCAGCCGTTACCACACGCACTGCGACCCTCGGCTCAACGCCGACCAGGCATTGCAACTGGGTTTCATGGTGGCTGAATCGCTTCAGTCACCCCGCGCGCCCGTGCCCGGGCTGCCTGAAATCCAAGGCCGTTCTTGACACGCCCCGCACCGGGCATCTACATGCCCCCGCATTGAAAATGATAACCATTTTCACAATCATGCAGCCCGCCAGCGCGGGGACCCGGGCACGGGGCGGCGTCATTCTCGCGGCGCTGGGTGGACTGCTCCTGGCGGGCCCGGCGCTCGCGGGGGCGCCGCAAGCGGGCGGAG
>JBKGHK010001120.1:0-2423 GCA_046520375.1 Pyxidicoccus sp. 3LFB2 | reverse complement strand
CTCGTCCAGCGGGAGCCGCCCGCCCAGGTCCGTCATCAAGTCTCGCGTCGCCTCGTAGCTCGCCTTCCACTCGCGCCCGCCGCGCCAGGGTGTCGTCGCGCAGCTTGCGCGCCTGGGCCCGGGCCTCGTCGCTCCAGCCGGGCTCTCCCTGCTTCGCCACCGCCTCGAAGGCCTGGGCCGCCAGGAGCGTCAGCCCCATCTCCCGCAGGACGAGCGCCCGGTTCCACAAGGCCTGCGGGTGCGACGGCCGCTCGCGCAGCACGCCCTCCAGCAGCTCCAGCGCCTCCTCCAGGTGCGTCTGCTTCAGCCAGGTGCCCTCCGCGCTGGAGGGCTCGGTGTCGCGGGCGCGCTGCAGCGCAATCACCGCCAGATCACACGCCCGGTCCGCCGAGGGCGGCATCCGCCGCAGGAAGGCCCGGGCCTGCCAGGGCGCGCCATGCAGCAGGTACGCGGTGGCGATGCCATGCAGGTCCTCCCGGGCCTCCATCCGCGACAGCGCGTGCAGCGGCAGGGCCGTCACCCGGGGCGCACCGTCGGGCTCGCTCCTGTCGGACACGTAGCGCCGGTAGTGCCGGTCCACCACGGCGTACGTCAGCCGCGCCTCCAGGTACCGGCCGTCCTCGGGGACCAGCCACTGCACCGCGTCCGCGTCCCGCAGCCAGGGGAGCAACACCCAGGCCACCAGCGCCGCCACCAGCACCCCGCCCCCGGTCAGCCACTGCCACCGGGGCCTCCAGCCCCGCCAGCGCCGGGCCGCACGCCTGCGGGACTCGAGCGACGCGCCGGGCGGGCCCGCCTCCAGCGTCACCTGTCCCAGCAGCTGCAGCTGCAGCGCGTCGCGAAACGCGAGGGAACACGACTCACAGCCCGCCAGGTGCTCGCGAAAGCGCCCCTGCTCCTCGGAGGGCAGCTCCCCATCCAGGAAGCGGGGCAGCTCGCCGCACCCTCCGTCCTTCATCGCTGGCGCTCCTGCCTCCGGCGCTCCGCGGGCTCATGCAGCAGCGCCCGCAGCTCCCTGCGCGCGCGGGACAGCCGCGCGCCCACCGTGCCGGCCTTCTCTCCCGTGTCCCGGCCAATCTCCGCATAGGAGAGGCCCTGCAGGTACAGCTCGAAAGTCCTGCGCAGCTTCGGGCTGCTGAGCCCGTCGATGGCGTGCAGCAGGTCCTCCGGTCCGACGAACTCCCACAGCTCCGGCTCCCACGTCTCGTCGAGCTGCTCGGACTGCTCATGGAGGTGCAGCAGCGCCGCCATCCGGTTGGACTCGCTCCCCTTGCGGCGGCACCGGTCCAGGAAGCAGTTGTGGGCCACCCGCCCCGTCCACGCCCGCTGCGCATCCTCGTCCAGGTGCTTCAGGTGGGACCAGCGCAGCAGGGCCCGGAGCAGCACGTCATGCACGAGGTCCTCGAGGTCCTGCTCCATCCCTCCGCAATACTTGCGCAGGATGGAAAACAGGGTGGGCTGGACGCGCCACGCGAAGGCCTCGAAGCCGCTTCCGGCTGGAGACTTCACGACCCACAGTCTCGTATTCGCGCTCACGGGTCCCCTCCGATTCAACCAACAGACGCGGCGGGTCTGATTCCTTGTCTGGAATTCATCCACCCCCCCGTACCCCCGTCGTAGACAAAATCGCGTGACGGGACCGTGACCAGCTTCACAGTGACAGCGATTTATTGCCAGCCGGGGCCTGTCAGGAGACGGCGGCGGCGAGTGAAACCGGCTGCGTGAAAGGGATTTCCACCTCGAAGCATGCGCCGCCGAGCGCTTCCGAGCGGCCGGCGCGAATGTTTCCTCCATGACGTTCGACGATGCCGCGAGCAATTGCCAGGCCGAGGCCCGTGCCCGGGCGGGGCCCCTCCCGCTTGCGCCCTGTCACGAAGGGCTGAAACAACCGGGGTAACAGCGCTTCCGGAATACCGGGCCCGCTGTCCTCCACGAGGACGCGAAGCGTGCGCTCCGCCCGCTCGCAGCGCACCCTCAGCCGGGGCGCCGGCACGTCGCGGAGGGCGAGTAGGGAATTCTCGAAAAGAATGACAAACACCTGTGAGAGCTGGGCCTGGTCGGCCTCGATTTCCAATGACTCGCTTCCGGGCAGGTCGCAAGTGGCCTCCGGTGCGAGCGGCCCCAATCCCTGACGTGCGGTGGAGTAGGACAGCGCGAGGGTGGCGGGAAGGTCCACACGACGAAGGTCCAGGGGGCGGGGGCGGCCGTAGCGCAGCAGCTCGTCCACGAAGTGGCTGGCGCGCTCAATCTGCTCGCGCATGGCGCCCACCGACTCCGGGTCTCCGCCGCGGCGCTCCAGCAGCTTGAGGTGGGCGGCGAGCACACCCAGCGGGTTGCGCACCTCGTGGGCCACGGCGGAGGTGAACTGGCCCAGCTCGGCCAGCCGCGCGGCCTGGTCCGCACGGGCCTCCTGCGCGGCGAGC
>JBKGHK010000111.1:0-19940 GCA_046520375.1 Pyxidicoccus sp. 3LFB2 | reverse complement strand
CCCTCATCGAGCGCTGGCATGGCCACGACGCGGGGCGGCTGCGCTTCTGCGTGACGCCCCGGTTCGCGCTCAGCTGCACGTCCGAGCTGATGCGGGGCGCGGCGCGGCTGGCAGAGCGTCACGGCCTGTGGATGCAGACGCACCTGTCCGAGAACCCCGAGGAGCTGCGCGCCACGGCCGCGGCGTTCCCCACGGCGAAGGACTACCTGGGCGTGTACGAGGACCACGGGCTGGTGGGCAGCCGCAGCCTGTTCGCGCACTGCATCCACCTGTCGGAAGGGGAGTGGGAGCGGATGGCGCACCGCAACGTGGCGGTGGCGCACTGCCCGGACAGCAACTTCTTCCTGGGCAGCGGGTGCATGCCGCTGCGCAAGGCCACCGAGCGGGGACTCCGGGTGGGCCTGGGGACGGACATGGGCGCGGGGCGGACGTTCTCGCTGCGGCGGGTGGCGGCGAGCGCGTATGACGCGGCGCTGGTGGTCCAGTCTCCCGTCACGCCGGAGGAGCTGCTGTGGCGGGCCACGGCCGGCGGCGCCCTCGCGCTGGGGCTGGAGCGGGTGGGGCGCATCGCCCCCGGCTACGAGGCGGACCTGGTGGCGGTGGACGTGCCCGGGCACGTGTCGGCGGAGGCGGCGCTCATCGACGCGCTGCTGTTCCGGCGCGACTCGGGGCCGGTGCGGGCCACCTACGTGCGGGGCCGGCAACTGGCGGCAAGCGGCCTCGCCGCGCCCGGGAGCTGACCTCTCTTCGCGGCCTGCCCCGGGTTGACACCGGGGCGGCGCTGCCGGCTATCGTTCCGGCCCACCATGATGATGTCCCGTTGCATGCAGTTCGCGGTGTTCCTGCGCGCCTGAGGGCCGCAAGAGCATTCCTCCAGGGCGGCCTCCGGGCCTGCCCTTTCCGGCTGTCATTGCGTGACAGCCATTGCGAACTCATGGGTTTCCATCATGCCTGGTACCACTCCCGCGCTCTCGCGCGCGCAGCTCGAGCAGTTCATCACTGACGGTTTCATCCGCATCCCCCACGCCTTTCCGCGAGCCCTCGCGGACGAGGCCCGCGCCATCCTTTGGGCCGATACCGGCTGCAGGCCGGATGCGCCCGACACCTGGACCCGGCCGGTCATCCGCCTCAACCAGTACGGGCATCCGCCGTTCCGGGCCGCCGCCAACACGCCGGTGCTGCATCAGGCGTTCGACCAGCTCGTCGGGCCCGGTCGCTGGCTGCCGCGCGGCGTCCTCGGCACGTTCCCGGTCCGCTTCCCCTCCGCCGAGGACCCGGGCGACACCGGGTGGCATGTCGATGTCTCCTTCGGCTACGAGCACCCGGACTTCATGGAGTGGCGCGCGAACATCACCTCCACGGGCCGCGCCCTGCTGATGCTCTTCCTCTTCTCCGACGTGGGAGAGGACGATGCGCCCACCCGCATCCGCATCGGCTCCCATCTCGACATCGCCCGTCAGCTGGCGCCGGCCGGTGAGCAGGGCCTGAGCCTGCGCGAGCTGGCCGCGGACGGCTTCGCGCGGAGCGCCCACCGTCCCGAAGCGCTGGCGACCGGCGAAGCGGGAACGGTGTACCTCTGCCATCCCTTCCTGGTGCATGGCGCCCAGCCGCACCGCGGCCGCAACCCGCGCTTCATGGCGCAGCCGCCACTGATGCCGGCCGAGCCGCTGAAGCTGGAGCGGGCGGACGGGGCCTATTCGCCGGTGGAGCTGGCCATCCGGCGAGCGCTCGCGCTGGAGTAGGCACGCCCGGAGCTCATGCCCCCTCCGCTGTCCGCGGAGGGGGCTGGGGCGAACCCTGCTTGCCGCGCGGCGGGATAGGAGGCATGAGGGAAGGGCTCGCCTCTGTCGAGCGCAAGGAGCAACACCGTGCCCAAGGGTCAAGAGAAGGCGAAGAAGTCGAACAAGCCGAAGCTGACGACGAAGGAGAAGCAAAAGAAGAAGAAGGAGAAGGAAGAAAAGAAGAAGTAGGCCCGGGCTGGTGAGGGGCCCGGCGCGCACGCTCCGAGCCCTTCAGCGCCTCACTCCCTCAGGACCGGCCGGCCTGCACGCCGCCGAAGGCGACGACGCTGTCGCTGGTCAACCCCGCCGCGTTCGCCTCGTCGGTGTCGACGTGCATGTCGAGGCGGTAGTCGCGGTGCACGCGGACGAGGACGTCGCCCATCGTCATCTCGCGCTCGCCCTCGACGCGGACCTGGATGACGTTGCGGTCCTGGACCCCGAAGTCGCGCGCCTCCTCCGGGCTCATGTGCACGTGCCGGAGCGCGAGGATGACGCCGCTCGGGATGGTGACGGTGCCCGCCGGGCCGCGCAGGGTGATTCCGGGCGTCCCCTCCAGCTGCCCGCTCTCGCGCAGGGGCGGCGTCACGCCGAGCGTGAAGGCGTCCGTCCGCGCCAGCTCCACCTGGGTCTGCTTGCGCAGCGGGTTGATGATGGCGACGCGCTGGATTTCCCCCTTGGGGCCGACCAGGTCCACGGTCTCCCGCGTGACGTACTGCCCTGGCTGCGTCACGTCGCGCTTGCTCGCCAGCTCATGTCCCGGACCGAAGAGGGCGTCGCAGTCGGCGCGGCTGAGGTGGACGTGGCGCACGCTGACGCCCACGGGAATGGGCCGCGCGCGCACGCTGCGCAGCGTCGCCGTGGGCCCCACCAGGCAGCGCATCACCTCGCGGGCAATCATCCGCTCCTCGTCGGTGCGCACCACCAGCACCTGCGTGGGCGCGCGCGGCGCGGAAATCTCCACGATGCCGCCGTGGTCCGCCGGGCGCTGCGTCTCGTTGGCCCGCTCGTCGAGGGAGACGCCCATGAAGAGCAGCCCCTCGCACACGCGGCTGCGCACCAGCGCGGAGTTCTCACCGATGCCTCCGGTGAACACGAGCGCATCCGCCCCGCCCAGCACGGCGGCGTACGCGCCGATGTACTTGCGGATGCGGTGGACGAACACGTCGATGGCGAGCCGCGCCCGGGGGTTGCCCTCCTCCGCCGCCTTCTGCACGTCCCGGAAGTCGGCGCTCACGCCCGACAGGCCCGCGAGGCCCGACTGACGGTTGAGCAGGGTGTCAATCTGCTCCGGCGTCATCCCATCCTTCGCGAGCAGCAGCGGCAGCGCGGGGTCCAGGTCGCCCGCGCGCGTGCCCATGACCAGGCCCTCCAGCGGCGTCATGCCCATGGAGGTCTCCACCGAGACACCGCGCTCGATGGCGGAGATGCTGGCGCCCCCGCCGAGGTGGCAGGTGATGAGCTTGAGCCGCGACAGGTCCGTCTTCAGGTGCTCGGCCGCGGACAGCGCCATGAACTGGTGGCTGGGGCCATGGAAGCCATAGCGGCGCACGCCCTTGGACAGGTAGAGCTCGTGCGGCACGGCGTACGTGTAGGCCTGGGGCGGCAGCTGCGCGTGGAACGCGGTGTCGAACACCGCGACGTGCGGCACCGAGGGGAAGACCTCGCGGGCCGAGCGGATGCCGGCGAGGTTCGCCGGGTTGTGCAGCGGCGCGTAGCGCGCGCACTCCTCGATGATGGCCTCGACCTTCGCATCCACGGGCGTCGGGGTGATGAGCCGCTCGCCGCCATGCACGACGCGGTGGCCCACCGCCGCCAGGGCGCTCGCGTCCGGCAGCGGGCCCCCCGCGCGCGTCAGGTGGGTGAGGATGGAGCGCAGCGCGCCCTGGATTTCCCGCCCGTCAACGGGGGCGCTGCCCGCTTCATGGACATGCAGGGCCTCCGCGGAGCCGATGCGCTCGACGCGCCCCGCCGCGAGACGGGCCTCGGTGTCCATCTCATAGAGGTTGTACTTGATAGAGGTCGAGCCGACATTGACGACGAGAACCTTCATGGTGCGCCAAACGTAGCACGAGCGTCACCGCCCGCCGGGAGCCCGGGGCGAAATTCAGGGCCTCCCCGCAGGGCTGTCATGGCAGGCTTCCCGGCATGACCCGTCCTGTCTCCGTCCCGGCCCTCGCGGCCCTGTGCCTGCTGCTGTCCACCGCCTGCGCGACCGCCAACCACACCCGCGACGAGCAGACCCTCCGCGAGCTCGTGAGCGCGCAGACCGAGGCCTGGAACCGGCAGGACGCGGCGGCGTGGAGCAAGGACTTCACGCCGGATGCGCAGTTCATCAACATCGTCGGCACCGTGTTCCAGGGGCACGCGGAAATCGAGCGGCGCCATGCGGGCATCTTCGCCAGCATCTTCAAGGGCTCTCAGGCCCGCGTCACGGTGCGCGCGCTCATCTTCCCGGCTCCGGACGTGGCCCTCGTGGACACGGTGCACGAGGTGACGGGACACACCGGCCTTCCCCCGGGCGTGCAGAACACCGAGGAAGGCCTGCTGCGCACGCAGATGCGGTACGTGATGAAGCGCACGGAGGGAACGTGGCGCATCGTCGCCGGGCAGAACACGGACGTGAAGCCAGCGCCCCGGTGAACAGCAGTCAAACCGGGGTATTCCATCTTGGCAGGTATCCCTGTTACACCTGCAAGCTTCCACCCCTGGCCTCGCGAGAGTGCCAACTCAAGGAGGAAGCGAAGCATGTCGAAGCTCCTGAAGCGTGTCGTGGCTTCCCTGCTGCTCCCCGCGGGCCTGCTGGTGGCCGGCTGCGGTGAGGACTCCGAAGCCCCCGCCGAGGTCCAGGCCCCGCAGACGGAAGTGACTCCCGAGCTGTTCGACCTGGTGGCCCGCTGGTCCCAGGAGACGGCCTCCTCCGAGGCTCGGAAGTCTGGGGCGGGGACGGTGGACCTCGTCTCCTACGTGAAGCAGCACGCGCCCCAGCTGGCCTCCGAGGCCGAGCAGCTCCACCAGCGGATGGTGGGCGCGGCGGCGCAGGGGCCCGAGGGGCGGACGGCGATGTCCGGCTGTCAGTGCAACGTCCTGGCCGCCATCAGCGCCAACCCCTCCACCAGCACCACGGAGAACGAGGGCTACCGCGACATGCGCGCCTGGCCCAACCGGAGTGACGTGAAGGAGGAGTTCCGGTGGACCGCCACCGCCGAGGGGGCCGCCCACGCCGGCTCCATGTATCGCTACCACTACCATGGTGAGTCCGGGCATGACCGGGACCGCCAGCACTACACCCGGCTGCGCACGCAGCTGGCGTGCGTGGACGGCTCGGGCCTGGCCTGTAGCGGCTCCTGCACCGCGCGCATGTACCCGTTCGTGGAGTACGGGACTCGCGTGTATGCCTATGGCGACACCAGCGGCGTCTGGGACAAGGCCGCGCACACGTCCGTCGCCGACGGCGCCGTGCTCGAGTACACGCCGCCTGGCGGCGCGCAGGCCGCGCAGAAGCTCTTCGACAAGCTGGGCGCCGTCAGCCACTTCGCCAGCCAGACGGCCTTCAACATCGAAGAGGTGGCCAACCTGGTGAAGTCAGCGCTCGAAATCGTCGCCGTCATCAAGACGGGGGACTACACGCAGATCAGCGGGGACCTCATCAGCCGCATCCTCCGCTCCTTCGCGGGCCTGGTCAGCCGCTCCGGCACCAACGGCTCCACTTCACAGGACATGTATGCGAACTTCGACGCGGCGCGCGTCGGCGCCTACACGCTGGAGTACTCGTCGAGCAGCTACCAGATTCACACCCTGGAGCTCACCAGCCACATCGCCGTGAAGAACCGCGGGTGGGGCGGCAACAACACCGGGACGGGCCGCTTCTCCAGCTCGTATGTGATGGCCGTTGCCTTCGACAACTTCCAGTGCAGCCCGGGCGTCACCCCGCCCGCGCGGCTGGGCCTCTGGCGCTACGCCACCATCGACGGGACGCCGCACCCCCGGGCCACGCTGCAGCAGCTGGCCCAGGACTTCTTCCGGGTGGCGTACGGCCTGAGCATCGACGCCCAGGGCAGCAGCGGCCAGTTCACCTTCTGAGCCGGACCGGGGACGCCGTGGCTTCGGGCTCCCTGAAGCCACGGCGTGCCGTGGGCGTCATGCCCGGCGAGTCGGGTGCTGCGCGAACGTTCGGGCCTCGCGCTCGACCACCGCCGCAATCTCCTCGACCAACGGCCATTCCGTACAGGGAATGGTCATCTCTTCCGCGAATCTCTGCGCGGTGAGCAGAATCCCGGAGGTGATGTCGATGACGGGGGCAAGGTGCAGGGCCGCGATATCGATATCGGCCTTCGCTCTCGCGAGTTGGTTCAGCGCTTCGAGCGCGTCAGCGCGATAGGGGCCGGGCTTCGCCGACTTCGCCGCCAGCCACATTCCGTAGGCCGCCGCGGAGGCCCTCTCGCCGTCGTCATACCGCGTGCGAATGAACTGGAGCACCTCCTGGAGCGAGGCGCATCCGGCGGCTTCGCCAAACGCGGAGGCATCATCGGATGGCAGCATCCTTCATCTCCTTCTGTGGCGCTTCGACGCGGCCCCATTCCCTCGCCCGCGTGATTCAGCATAGGCTGTACACCATCTGGCGCCCCTACTTCGTCCCTGAGCCCCTGTCCGCGATGCGGCGGGGGCGGGGCGCCGACTTTTCAGTCCGGGAGGGGCCATGCCTCGGGTGCTGCGTGACGTCGTCAGGACGCTGACGCATGAGGGCGCCGCCGCCTTCGACCTGTCCGAGACGGACCCGCTGACGCACCTGACGTTCACCAAGGGCGCGGCGCTGCTCGAGGAGTCGTTCTACCGGACGCAGGTGGAGGAGGTGCGGGCCTACTCGGCCGCGCTGCTTGCCGCCGAAAGGCATGAGCGCGGCTTCGGCTGGAAGTTCGCGGCGTACATGCGAGACCCGGTGAAGGGGAAGGGCAACCGCATCCAGGGCAGTCTCGCGCCGGCCATCCTCGCGGCGGCGGACCCGGAGGGCGCCTTTACGGAGGAGTACACGTTCCGCTGCCTGCGGCACCGCGCGGACGACGTGGCGCTGTTCGTCACGCACTTCGAGAACCTGGGGCTGGGCGAGGTGCCCCCGGCCGCGCGCAAGGGCATGGCCCGGGCGCTGGCGGAGATGGACGAGTACCAGGTGCTCAAGTACGCGGGGCGGCAGTTCCCCCTGCTGCGGCGCCGGAAGAACGGCCAGCGCGCGAGCCTGCGCCTGGTGGATGCGATGGGGCTGGCGAAGGCGCACCTGGATGAGCGCACGCTGAAGCTCTACCGCTACCTGCATGCCCCGACGCGTGAGCGCGGCCCCCTGGCGGAGGGACTGGCGCTCCTGGAGGCACGGCGCGCGTTCTTCCGGGGAGACGCGGACGTGAAGCGCTTCGTCCAGGGACGGTTGTCCACGGAGCAGGCGCTCTCGTTCATGGGCTCGACGCAGGAGACGTGGCGGCGGGTGCTGGACGTGCCGGGGCTGCTGCCGGACCTCGCCTTCAAGGGCTACCTGCGGGCCATGTACCTGGCGGGCATCCCCGTGAAGGTGCTGCGGGCGGAGGCGCGCAAGCGGCGCTTCGCGGGGCTGTGGCCGCATCAGGTGTACATGGGCTGGCGGACGGCGCGCGAGGGCAAGACGCGGGAGAACCCGCAGGAGGAGACGTGCTTCCACGCGGACCCGGTGCCCGAGCTTCAGCCCGTCTTCGAGGACATCCTGGAGCGGGTGTGCGAGGGGCTGCTTCCCAAGGGGAGCAGCCTGGGCATCGCGGACATCTCCGGCTCCATGTTCAGCGCGCCGCTGGGCGGAGCGAAGAGTTCCGCGCACGTGGGAGACGTGGCGGTGACGCTGGCCGCGGTGATGGCGCGAGAGCTGGGCTATGCGGCGACCTTCTCGGACGACATCTTCGTGGAGGACCGCCAGCCGGAGCAGGGCGTCTTCGACCACGCCCATGCGCTGCGCGGCAGTCCGGGGTGGGGCAGTACGCAGGTGGTGAACTCGGTGGTGCACCTGATTGCGCGCCTGCTGGATGAGCCTTCGCGGCCCAGGCCCCACACCCTCTACTTCTTCTCCGACATGCAGTTCCACCCGCCGGAGCTCCAGCCGGTGGTGTCGGGCCGGGTGGAGTGGCTGCGGGAGCGGGGCGTGCGCTTCGATACGAACGTTCCGCCGCTGCTGGCCACGCTCCAGGCCTGGCACCGCGCGCTGGGGCCGGTGGACGTGGTGCTGTGGAACCTCGCGGCGTATGACAATGCGCCGCTGCCGTCGACGCTGCCCCACGTGCTGATGCTCGCGGGCTTCGACGCCAATTCCTTCCGCCATGTCTCCACGTGGCAGGCGTCAGGCAGCCCGGCGGTGCTGGCGAAGTCCGCGGACGCCGGGGCAGGGAAGCAGTCCTCGGCGGAACTCGACTTCATCCGGACGTTCTGACCGGCGCACCCACGCTCCACCGGGTGAAGGGGCGAGAAGCCCGCGCTACGGCCCCCGGATGACGCTCAGGCCCTGGTCGGTGAGGACGAGCAGCATGCTCGGCGTCACGTTGGGCTCGTAGACGAGCTGCAGGACGCGCTGCCCGGCCACCTGCCGCACCTGGCTCAGCGTCGTGCCGTCCGCCTCCAGCCGCCAGAGGCCCGAGCCATTCGTGCCGATGTAGACGGCGCCGTCGTCCGTCGCCTTGAGCGAGAGGATGCGATTGGTCGGCAGCCCCGCGAGCTTCGACCAGTTCCCCGCCGAGCGGGACTTCGGCGTCATCGCCCAGACACCGTACTCCGCGCTGCCCAGGTAGTAGCGCCCAGAGGCGGCCTGCTCGAAGGCACGCCAGTAGTCATCCGCGGCCTGCCCGTTGAGCGCCTCGTTGAAGCTCTTGAAAATCCAGGGCGTGGGGCCATCCCAGGTGTTCTCGCGGTCCCACTCCTCCAGCTTCGCGCTCGGCACGAGCACGCCGAGCATCTGCTCATTCGCGACGAGGACGTTTCCATTCGGGGCAATGCCCAGGCCGTGCATGTAGGGACACTGCAGCGAGCCCCACTCCGAGCCGTTCTCGAAGAGATACCAGCCCGGGTGACGGTGGCTGTTGTAGACGAGCCCCTGGATGCGCGTCACCCCGTGGTTCGTCGTGATGTAGAGGTCGCCGCGATACTTGCCGCGCGTCACGCGAGCGCAGTTCAGGACGGAGCGGTCTTCCTCATAGTGGAAGTCGTTGGTGTTGTGGATGCCAATCTGCTTGTCCTTGTTCGACGACTTCACGGTGCGCCAGAGATGCTCCTCGAGCACCACGCTGCCATCCGGCTGGAGGCGGACCGCATCGAGGTCCCCCTTCTGGTACTCGGCATAGCGCTCGGGCGTGTAGTAATCCTCGCCTGGCCCGGGGATGTACGTGCGCTGCTCGATTCCCGGTGCGCGCTTCATCTCGTTGGCGCTGTAGCCCACGTACGCGCGCCCGGCCTCGCCACCACAGATGACCGTGGAGCCGGTCGCGAGCGAGTCCCCGCCGAACGGCTGGCTTGCCTGCCCCACGCCCGTGGTCCACGTCGGAGCCTTGTCCCCCGGACGCAGCACGCCGATGCGGCGGCCATCCAGGAGCCAGAGGTTCAGCCCTTCATCGAGCCCCACGCTCTGCGGGGTGCCGACACCAAACGAGCGCGAGTAGTCGAGGACCGCCTCCACCGGCCAGGGCCCCGGATCGGCCGGAGTGCCGCCGTCGGGGCTCGTCCCTCCGTCTGTCGGCTCGCCCGCGTCGGGCGTGGGCCCCGCGTCGGGCTCCTCGCCGCCACCCGGCGTCCCCCCATCTTCGTCAGGAGGGGGCGTTCCGGCATCCACCGAGGAATCAGGAGGGGTCGGCGAGGGAAACTCATTTCCCTCCGACGGCCCGGGCGCCTGCTCCTCCGGCGGTTCGACTGTCCTGGGCTGGTCACCGCAACCCACTGACAGCAAAGAGATGACCGCGAGAGCTGCTCCCACCCCACCTGCACGTATGCCCATCCGTCCCTCCGTTGGCGGAGGCCCTTCGCAAGTTCCGGGCCGACGGCTCCCTCCGCTGGGGAGCGGGCTCGAAACGCCCTCCAACCCAACGCCCCCCACGCGGCTTGCCGCGCGCGGGGGCATGTGCACGCCGAAGCGTCAGGGCCCGCGCCTACCGCGCGGCGGAGCGCGAGCGCTTGAGGGCGCGGGCCGCGGCGTCGAGGAACTCGTTGCTCGCCTCGGAGATGTCCACCGCGCGGGCATCCACCCAGCCCTGCAGGAAGTTGTAGGCCATCACCGCGGGGATGGCGACGAGGAGCCCGAAGGCCGTCGTCACGAGCGCCTCGGAGATGCCCGTCGAGATGGTTCCGATGCCGCCCGAGCCGGCCGCGCCCATCTCCTCGAATGCGGTGACGATGCCCATGGTGGTGCCGAGCAGGCCCACGAAGGGGGCCGTGGAGGCCACGGTGGCCAGGTGGCCCAGGCCCCGCTTGAAGCTCTGGACCTCGCGCTGTGCCTGACGCTCCAGGCTGCGCGACACCGACTCCATGGCCTCCTCACGGCTGTCCGAGACGGAGGTGCGGTAGGCAATCAGCCCCGCGCGGATGGTCCGGCCGAGGTAGCCCACGTCCTTCCCCAGCTTCACGTCCGCCGCGGTCTCGAAGTCGCCCTTCTCCAGCAGCGTGCCCATCTCCGCCGCGAACCTGCGCGAGTGCCGGCGCGACGCGCGGAAGAAGAGCACGCGCTCGGCGAGGATGACCAATGAAAACACAGACATCAGCGCCATCATGATGACAATGCCCTGCGCGAACGGGCCCATGTGGTCCCAAAGACCGGTGATGGTGAATTGCATGGTGGGTGGGAGACGCGCCTCCTCGCGCGTTGGGCCCCGGCGGGCCCAATGGGAAACGACGGGTGGGAGCAACCGATGGCCAAGGTACGCAGGCGCCCGGATGAGAGGGTGTGCTCGCGTCCATGAGTTGGTCATCGTTTGGTCATGAGGGCCGCGCCTCGCTCATGGCATCATCCAGGGTCAGCAACCCCGAGCGGGAGAGAAGCACGGTGAGCGTCGCAACCCTCGAAGAAGGCCCGTTGCTGGGGCCGAGCTTCTTCCTCAGCCGGACGGCGCTCCGCGCGGTCGCGGTGGCCCGGCGTGACGCCTACCGCGCCGCGCGGCCCCACCCTCACGTCGTCATCGACGGCTTCCTGGGCGAGCGGCTGGCGTCGGAGCTGGCGGGAGTCTTTCCGGGCGTCGACGAGGCCAGCTGGAAGCGACGCGACCACCAGGAGCAGGCGGCGCGCCTGGGACAGCTTCAGCGCAAGGCATTCGAAGGGGTGCATGGCGCGCTCCGGCACCTGCTCGCGGAGTTCTCGGGCATGGCGTTCCTCGACTTCCTGGAGACGCTCACCGGGGTGGAGGGGCTCATCCCGGACCCGCATTTCCGGGGCGCCGGGCTGCACCTCACGCTGCGAGGGGGCCATCTGGCGCTTCACGCGGACTTCAACCGCGACCGCTTCCGTGCGCTCACGCGGCGGCTCACCGTCCTCTACTACCTGAACCCTGGCTGGGAACCGGCCTGGGGCGGAGATCTAGAGTTGTGGAGCGCCGACCTCTCCCGGTGCGAGGCCCGGATTGCTCCGGTGCTCGACAGGCTGGTGGTGATGGCGCACGGCGACGACCACTGGCACGGCCACCCGGCCGCCCTGGAATGTCCCGAGGGCCGGGGCCGCGCCGCGGTCGCAGCCTATTTCTATACCGCCGAGGAGTCCCCGAACGCGCCGGAGGCCCACAGCGCCATCTGGGTGCCGCCGCGCTCCTGACGGAGGGCTACAGGACCTCCTCGAGAGCGCTCTTCCAGCTGTAGCTGCCGGCCTGCTTGCCCACGATGGAGCTCTGGGCCGGGTCGATGTGGATGCGCAGCACGCCCGCGTCCACGGAGACCCGGGTCCCGTCCGTCGACAGGCGGCAGACGGTCTGGGTGACTGTCTCCTTCACCGCGGCCTTTCCATCGGCAGTGCGGCAGACCTCGACCAGGGTGCCCACGGCGGCCTGGCATGCCCCCTGGGTCCGGTCCTTCAGGGGGTCGAAGGCGGGGTAGCTCGCCTTTTCATAGCTGCTCTTCAAGGCCGTCCCGCAGGCCTTGTTGACCGCGTCCTCCTTCACCTTCAGGTCCTTCTCGTAGGCGACCCAGCCGTTCTTCTGCGCCACGGTGAGCCGCGCGGGCTTCTGCGCGGAGTCGTCGGCGAAGGCCAGGGAGGTGAACAGGCAGAGGCAGAGGGACGGAATCCGGAACATGGAGGCTCCTGGTGGAAGGGGAGCGCGCGAAGGCGGCGCTCCGTTCATCCAGGAGACGCACCCACCGGAGTTGTTTTGCATTCTGCCTTCCGTCACTTGAGGACTGCTGTCACCTGGCGGTTTCAAGGGTTTCCGTCGATGATGGGGTTTCCGGGTCCACAGCTCGTGGCCTGGTCCCCCCGTCGTCGTGGAGACATCATGAATCTGTTCTCGAAGACGCTGCTCGCGGGCGCCGCCGCGCTCGTGCTCGCCCCGATGTCCGCCTTGGCCCTGCCCCCGGATTGCTCGCAGGAGCGCTGCAACGAGAGCACGCCCTGCTGGCTCAGATGTGCGCTTCCGTGGAGCATGCAGGTCGTCACCTGCGAGGAGTGGGTGACCGAGTACGAGTGGGGCACGTGCGCGAGCGACGCCCTTGGCCCGGATGAGGAGGAGCTGTCGTCGGCGGCGGGGCAGCAGGACGACTCCGCCAGCACCGAGTGGGAGTGCCGTGAGCCGGCGTTGACGGCCCGCGCCTCGGAGTAGTCCGTCGGGCTGGAGGTTCCGGGCTCCCGGAGCCTCCGTCCCCGGAAGGTGGACGGGCGTCTCACGGGCTTCGTGGGTCGACGACCTCGACGTTGCGGAAGTCCTGGCACGGCTCCTTGAGCCCGAGCACGTACTTCAGCGAGCGCACCTCCATGGCCAGCTTGGACCACAGCTTGCGCGGCAGGCTCGGGCCCAGCGCCGTGGGCAGGGCGGTGGAGACGTCGTTCAGGTCGAGGTAGTGCGTCGCCGTGCGGCCCATGCCCTCGAACTCGTGCTCGAGGCCCCGGGTGCGCTGGCGCAGCTCCGGAGCGAGCCGCTGGTGCACCGGGTCGGTCATCAGGAGGTACTCGGACACGGGGACGTCGTTCTTCAGCATCCGGTGCACGAGGATGACGTCGACGCCCGCCAGCTCGGTGAGGTGCTTCACCTTCTGGAAGGCGACCTCGCCGGCGTGGGCCACGAACTTGAGCGTCAGGGCGCTGACCTGCATGCACCCGTCGCACTTGCACATCCGGTCGACGATGAGCTGCTCGCGCCGGGCGACGAAGGCGCCGCGGATGTCCGAGATCTGCCGGGCGAAGGCCGTGACGTCGTCCCCGATGGCATAGAAGAAGGCCGCGTCACCCTCGAGCTTGGCCAGCTTGAAGCGGCCGGCGGCGTCGATGACGGCTTCGAGCAACTGCGCCACCGTGTCCTGCGCATGCGCGAGGCTGAAGCGGTGCTGTTTCATGAAGCGGGTGTACCCGCCGATGTCCGCGATGAGCAGCAGCGCCTTCTCTATCGCCATGCCGCCAGCCTAGCGCAGGATCAGCTCCCCAGTTGCACCGAGAGACTGTACTGCCGCTCCGGAGCGCAGTCGGCCTGGCAGCTCGTGAACCCCTCGCACCGCTGGGGCGGATTGCGAAACGGGTCGTTGGTGGTCTCCGTCGCTCCCTTGAGCGAGAGCGTCGCCGGACCGTTCCAGTGTGACGGCAGCTGAGGCCACTGGAGGCGCACGTGGTTGCCCTCGGTCCGCAGCTCCCCCTTGGCCGCGTGGAGCTGGACGAACCTTCCGGAGGCGCTCACCTCGACAGCATCCACCACCAGTTCGTCGGTCGCCGGCAGCCACTCGATATCCACGTCGTCCCCCGGGCGGAGGACTCCATCCGCTGGCGTGCGCAGCGCGTAGCTGCGCGGGGTGCACAGGTTCGCGAAATCCGCCTGGAGGTGGGTCTCTCCATCCGTGATGCGGATGCGGTTGAGCCCTTCGTCGAAGGTCGGGAAGGGCAGTGCGTCCTGCTCCGATTCCAGCGCGAAGAGGATGAGGTGACAGTTGCCCGTGTCCTCGTCGACCCCCCCCGGAAGCACGAGGGGCACCTCGACGTCATTGACGAAGGCCTTCACCTCGTCGGACAGCGTGACGCACCGGGTTCCGTCATGCCCGAGCTCCAGGTAGACGAAGCGCTGCACGTACGACTTGTCGAAGGGGTTGACGTTGACCTCGAGCCGCAGCCCCTTCAGGTCCGCCAGCTTCGCCGGTTCCTTCTCTCCGCATGCCGCAAGCAGAGGCAGCGCGGCAATCCATCCCCACATCCAGCGCATCCCGTCTCTCCCGGCCCGAAGGGCCCCATGTTCGATACGGCCATGCCCCGCAGCAATCCACATGCCGCGAGTGTCGTGGGGCTCGCCAGCGGGGTGGCCTGTCGCACTGTGCAGCGCGCTGCACAGGCGGGCACGCGGCGTCACACCGGACTCCGGGCGCCGCGTCAGGCTTCGGAGTGTGGTAGCAGGCGGGGAGAACCGCGGTACGCAATCCCTCGGGGGGCGCCAGCATGACGCAGTGGAAGAGCGCGTGGATGTTCGTCGTGATGGGTGTGGTGCTGGTGGGCTGCCCCTCGAAAGACGCCGACGACGACACCTGTGCCCGGGATGCGGACTGTGGCCCGGGGCTGCAGTGCGAGCAGGGGACGGGACAGTGTGTGGCCCGGGAGGACCGGAACCTGCTGTGCCGGACCCAGGCGGACTGCCTCTCGACGGAGCTCTGTCATCCCACGTCAAAGGTCTGCGTGCAGACCTGCGAGAGCAGCACGGACTGCCCGGACTCCACGAGGACCTGCGCGCCGATGAGCGAGTCGGACAGCACGCGGGTCTGTCAGTGCTCGACGGACGCGCTGTGCAACCAGGACCGTCAGAGCGCGAACCTGGTGTGCTCCACGCTGGACACGGTGTGCACGCCGAGGTGTGCCGCGGACGCGGACTGTGGCGCGGACCGCACGTGTGACACGGCCACGGGACAGTGCAGGGCCCCGGTGGAGCGGGACCTGTCGTGCACGCACAGCTCGGATTGTCATTCCACGGAGCTCTGCCACCCCACGGCAGGCGTCTGTGTGAAGACCTGCGAGAGCAGCGCGGACTGCCCGGACACCGCGAAGCTCTGCAGCGTGCTGAGCGCCACCGACCCCCGGAAGGTATGCAAGTGCTCGACGGACATGCTGTGCAACGGCGACAGTGGCACCGAGGAACTCGTGTGCTCGAGCCTGGACGCCGTGTGCACGCTGAAGTGCACGGGGGATGCGGACTGCGGCACGGGGCGGACCTGCGATACTGCGACGGGGCAGTGTCTGGCGGACCGCACCGGGACCGCGTGCACGGGGGACGGCCTGTCGAGCTGCGACTACGGAACGGATTTCTGCAGCTCGAACATCTGCACACCACTCCCGGTGCCTGTCTGCCCCAACTACACGAACTTCCAGCACAAGGACCAGCTCGGTACCTGGGCGACCATTCTCCATGGCGCCCGGACGGTGAGCTTCGAGACGGACACCGTCGCCTGTGCGACGCCGAATTCCATGCGTGTGAAGATTGCCCTCTCCGCGTACTCCAACCGGCCCTTCCCGCCGACCCGAGGCGACCTGAGCGGCCTCTTCTTCGTGAAGTCCGACGGTTCGCTCCATTCCGGCGTCGCGCTGGTGTTCTCCGGCGCCGACTACAGCGTGTTGGGAGAGGACCGGCAGCGCGCCGAGATTGTCGTGTCGCTCTGCCTCCCCGCGGGGACCACCACCATCTCCACGGGCTTCTACTTCACGGGTGGCAACTTCCTCTGCTTCCAGTCCACCCGCTAGGAGGCAGGGGAGGGGCCCCGGCGGGGTTCGCCTCGAACCCTGCCGGAAGGCTCTCGTTCACTTCGTTGCGATTGCCACGCGGTTGAGGCACCCGCGAAGCCCCAGAAGCGCCTTGTCATTTGCATGGAGCCGCCATCCCGGAGATATCCTTCAACCAGGACAACCTCCAGGAGGCACACATGCAGGCGAGGCGATTCATCCGTGGATTGTTGCTTGTGGCAGGACTCGTATCGGGCTGTGGCGGTGCAGAGGTGGAAGCGGGGGACGCCGAACCGGTCATGGAGCAGAACCTGTCGCGGTGCGAGTCGGGCTGTCACGCCCGCTACAACTTCTGCATCTACCGTGGCATCCAGCCTCCGGAGGTGTGCAGGGACGAGCTGTTCTCCTGCCTCGAGGAGTGCGAGATTCTGGGCCTCGAGGTCCCCGGAGAGGCGCAGCAATAGGCGCTGCTGCTCGCCCTTCGAATGCCCGAAGTCAGAGGCCCTGCGCTTTCAGTGCCTCGATTTCGAACTCCCCATCGTCCACGAGGCGCTCCCAGCCCTCGAATTTGCCGAGGCCGAGCGTACGGGCCATGGACAGCAGCAGGCTCTGGCCGGCCACGTTGCGTTCGGGCTGGAGCTGGTAGATGGGGTCGTTGAAGGCCGCCTGCGGGGTGGTGATGGCCCAGCCCATCTGCTTGAACTGGGCAATCACCTCATCGAGCCACATCGCATTGATGAGGTTGTGGTGCAGCAGGATGACCTGCGGGATGTCCCGGCCCTGCAGCTTGTGTGAGAGCTCGCGGTAGGCGAGGGCGCGCTGGCGCACGTGCGCGAGATACGCGGCCTTGATGGGGGTGACGTCGGCCTTGGGGTTCTTCTTCAGGACCTCGACCAGCTTGGAGTTCAAGCGCCAGTCGCTGGTGTCCAGTGAGACGTAGGCGTTGCGGTAGTCCTGCTCCTTCAGGAAGGTGCGCATGCCGTCGCGCTTTTCCGGCGTGTCGCCTTCGCGCAGGTACGTGAAGCGGAACCACTTCGTATAGCCGGGCAACGTGGCGATGAGGCGATCGCAGTCGAGGATCTCCTGCTGGTACTGGGCCAGCGTGCTCTTGTGCAGGTCGGGGTGCGACATCGTGTGGTTGCCGATGACGTGGCCGGCCTCGCCCCATGCGCGTGCCAGTGCCAGGCCCTCGGGCTGGTTCGCGCCCCTGTTGACGGTGACCATCAGCGCGGCCTTCGCCTTGTGCCGGGCCAGGGCGGACAGCAGGGCCTGATTGCGCTGCGCGGCGGTCATCCGCGGGGTCTCTTCGAGGGAAGGCCCGTCGTCGAAGGTGAAGGCAACGGACTGCGCGAAGGCCGGAACGGCGGCGAGCAGGAGGAGGGCGGTGGGGACGAAGTGGCGAAGGGTCATCGGAGCCGGAGCAGGAGGTGTCCCGCCGAGCCTGGCGCGGAAGCGCTCCACGGTTCAAGACACGGCCGCGCGATTGCGCCAGGCCCGGGCAGCAGGCAGTCCCAGGTGGGCTCCCCCGCCGGGGTGGCCGCCAGCCCCTGATGTCTTTCACCCACCACCGCTTCTTGCAGCGAAGGGCCACAAGGAAAGGGAAGAGATGAAGGGAAAGACTTGTGGGTTTGCTGCGAGGAATTGCAAGATTCGCAGGCCGCTCGAATCGGCGGTGATGTGTGACCATGAAAGGGAAGGCGACGCCATGAACAAGCCCGACAACAAGCAGCCCAAGAAGCTGAGTCTGAGCCGTGAGACGGTCCGCATTCTCTCCAACCAGGAGTCCGCTCCCGGCAAGCAGCGCGAGATGACCAGCCCCTTCTGCACCGACAGCGGCATGACCTGCGAGGGGTGAGGCACCTGAGCAGTCGTTAGTGTGCTGAAACCCTACCGGGTGCGGACGGTATCGTCATCCGGTGGGGGGCAACCTCTGGCGCGATGGGGCCAACCGACAGCGTCGATTCACGCCCGTGCCGATGAACCGGCTCGCGTGGCGGCCTGGGGCCTATCAGAGATGCGCCCATCTTCCGAGAGCGCAGAGGCGGAAGCCGCTCGATCTCCCAGGGGCTTCGCACGAACGACGCCCAGTCGGGCCCGAGGCGCATCATTGCTCCGGTCATGACGGCAGGAAGCGGCTCGCGCGGACTGTTCAATCACAGATGGGCACTTGTGCGTCCCTCACCGGCCCCGCTCTATGCTGGGGGCATGACCCTTCCTTCCCTACGCATGTCCGGAGTGCTCGCCGCGCTCCTCCTGGCGTCTGGCTGTGCCCGGCGGCTTCCTGAAGAAGCGAAGCCCGCCGAGGTGGGGCAGTTCGCCGAATCAGGATGCCGCACCCTGGGCGTCCGCTTCGAGCAGACGGATGGGGCCTGCACGCCCTTCTCCCGGATGGAGCAGGCCGTCCAGTTGCTCGGTCAGCGGTGTGACGACGAGACGTTGACGCGCGGTCTGCAGCAGCTCCAGCAGGAGGCAGGCCCGGAGCGCGTGGAGCAGGTGCTCCTGGGCGAACGTGTACCTGGCTCGGACCGACACCGGGTGGTCGTCCGGTATGCCTCCTCCACGCCGGGCTCCTGTCCCCTGGACCCGAAGGCCTACGCTGCGTCCTGCGAGGACTGCGGGGTGGGCAAGGTGCTCGTGGCCGTGAGTCCGCCCAGCTGCGCGTCCCAGTCGTTCAATGAAAGCATCAAGGACCTGGTGAAGGAGGAGCTCCGCACGTGCAAGGCCGATGAGCTGGACGCGGCCCGTGCTCGCGTGGCGAAGGCAGGGAAGTTCCACGCCGTCGAGGTGCTCTGCACCCGGGACACCGACGATGGCCTGCGGCGCGTCCGAGTGAATGTCGCGAACTTCTACGGCTCCTGCGCACGCGGCCCGAGCCAGTCGGATTCGAGCGGCAGCATCGGGCGTCGGGAGCTGACCTGCTCCAAGGGAGTGACCTGCGCCCCGCACCCGGCCGGAGGCCAGGAGTGCGACTGCCGCTGACGCCGCGGCGGCCCTGAAATGCCAACGGGACGCCGCGAACCCGGACACCTCCCGGGTGCGGCGTCCCGTACCTCTCCATGCTGACGCGACAGTCCCGGTGCTGATTGAAGAGGTGCAAGTGGCTGCGAAGACCTATGACTTGTACGGAATCAAGGAAGGAGACCTGGCTGAACTGAGCCAGGCCCTGGCGCCGGTGCTGGGTGTCCGCTTTGTGTTGCATGACAGCGACTACCTGGGCGGCAGTTACTATCGGGCGGAGCTTCAGGGCGGCGTCATCAAATTGCAGGTCAACTATCTGCCGTTTACCAAGGACTGGGCCGAGGCCGAGTACAAGGAATACGGCATGTTGCTGCGCGTGGATGCCGTCCAAGGTGCTGACGCGCTGCGGGCCGCAATTGAGCAAGGCGTTGCGGGCACGGTTGTATGGCTGCGGCGAGTTGTTCTCGAGAACGGAAGAAAGGTGCTCTCGCGCAAGGAATGACCTGGTGAAGCAGGCGTCTGGTAGGCGGAGACGTCGCTACAGCGATGGCCCGTTCATCACTACCGGCGTTACTCGGGCACGGCTTCCACGCCGGCATCCGCCGCTGCCGGCTGAGGCGTCTCCACTTCGCGTGCGCCGCCCTCTTCGGCCGGAGTGGACGGCTGGGGCTGCTCCAGTGGCTGCGGTTCCACCTCGCCGGTAACGGGGGCCTCCGACGGATTCGCGCCCGTCCCCTGGGGACCGGAGTCTGGGGCCGGCGCCTCGGGTTCCACCTTCGTCTCCAGGCTGGGCTCGCTCTCGCCCGCTTCGCCTCCGGCCACGGGGGCACCGGGTGCAGCCTCCGCCTCCGCCTCCGTGGGGCCGCCCGCGTCAATGCCGTCCTGTATCGGCGGAGCCACGGGCCGCACCCCGGGGGTGGCCGCCGTCGTCCGCCCTCGTTCCTTCTTCTTCGGGGGAACCTGGACGGAGGGGGCTTCCCGGGCAGGCGCTTCCGGCTCCGGCTGCACCTCCGGACTGGCGGGCGGCACCTCCTGGGGCGCGGGCACCGGTGGGACTGCCTCGGCCGGAGGCTCCTCGCGCCCACCGAGCACCGCGTCCAACGACGGCAACCCATGCTCACGGAGCACCGCCTGCGCGGAGGCCCTCCAATCCTCACGGAACACCATGGCGGCGGCCGCACCGAGCACCAGGAGAATGGCCAGTCCCCATCCCCAGCGCGATGGCTTGCGCTCGGGCAGCGGGGCGGGGCGGGGCTCATCCCCGACAGGGAGCCTTCCCGCGGTGGCCCAGGCAGGCTCCCCCCGGGCGCCCTCCGGCAGGGAAGGCGCGCGAG